>JAAYRB010000101.1 GCA_012519005.1 Clostridia bacterium | reverse complement strand
CCTGCCCATCTGGGATTGCTGAAGGGAATCACCCGGGACACGGTGATGGAGTTGGCCGAGGAACGGGGTGTTGTGGTGAAGGAAGAGGTGTTTACCCGCTATGAGGTTTATACGGCGGATGAATGTTTCCTCACCGGCACCGCGGCGGAAGTAATTCCCGTTGTAAAGGTGGACGGTAGGCGTATCGGCGGCGGCGAGCCGGGGGCTCTAACAAAGAAACTCATAGATGATTACAGGGAGCTCACCAAGAGTGATGGGCCGAAAATTTTCGATGATTAGGGAGTGGAGATATTGAAAAGCGGGGATATGAAGGAAGGATATGAAAAAGCGCCCCACCGTTCCCTTTTGAGGGCATTGGGCCTTACAGATGAGGAGATCCAACAGCCCTTCATAGGGATAGTAAATTCACAAAATGATATTGTCCCCGGGCATCTGCATCTGGATCAAATTGCGGGGGCCGTGAAGGCGGGGGTGAGGATGGCCGGGGGTACCCCGGTGGAATTTTCCACCATCGCCGTCTGTGATGGTATCGCCATGAACCATGTGGGGATGAAGTATTCCCTGGCCAGCAGGGAGTTGATAGCGGACACCGTGGAAATCATGGCCATGGCCCATGCCCTGGATGCCCTGGTGTTCATCCCCAACTGTGACAAAGTGGTGCCGGGGATGCTCATGGCAGCGGCAAGGCTAGATCTTCCTTCCATATTTGTCAGCGGCGGCCCCATGATGGCCGGCAGACTGGGGGGCGAAAATGTCAGCCTGAGCACAGTCTTTGAGGCAGTGGGAGCGGTGAGCAGCGGGAAGATGACGGAGGAGGAGCTGGCGGAGCTGGAGGGCAGTGCCTGCCCTGGATGCGGTTCTTGTTCCGGCATGTTCACAGCCAATGCCATGAACTGTCTCACCGAAGCCCTGGGCATGGCATTGCCGGGGAACGGCACCATTCCGGCGGTGAGTGCTGATCGAATCCGTCTGGCCAAGGAAGCCGGGGCACAGGTTCTTGAGCTTCTGTTTAGAGATATTCGCCCCAAGGAAATTCTCACCGGGGATGCCTTCCATAATGCCATTGCGGCGGATATGGCCCTGGGGGGCTCCACCAATACAGTGCTTCATCTTCCGGCGGTGGCCCGGGAGGCGGGGGTGGAATTGAGTCTCGATTTGTTTGAGGAGCTGAGCCGGGGTACTCCCCATATCAGTAAATTGGCGCCGGCGGGGAATCATCATATCCAGGATCTGGACGAGGCCGGGGGTGTGCCGGCGGTTCTGGCGGAGTTAAAAACCGGCGGACATTTGAAATTGGAAGCCCTGACTGTTACGGGGAAAAGCATGGGGGAAAATATCTGTGACTGCCGGGTTCTAAACCATGATGTCATCAGGCCCATTGACAAACCTCACAGCAGCGATGGGGGGCTGGCCATCCTAAGGGGCAATCTGGCACCGGAGGGCGCTGTGGTGAAAAAGGCAGCGGTGGCCCCGGAGATGATGGTGCACCGGGGTCCGGCCAGAGTTTTTGAATCCGAAGAGGAAGCGGTGGAAGCCATCACCGGCGGCAAAATCTCCTCCGGGGATGTCATTGTTATTCGCTATGAGGGTCCCAAGGGGGGACCGGGAATGAGGGAGATGCTGACACCCACGGCGGCGGTGGCAGGAGCGGGCCTGGGCAGCTCTGTGGCCTTAGTCACTGACGGAAGATTCTCCGGTGCCACCAGGGGCGCATCCATCGGACATATCTCCCCGGAGGCGGCGGTGGGAGGAACCATTGCCCTGGTGCGGGAGGGGGATATTATCAGTATTGACATTCCACTCCGCAAACTAGTTTTAGAAGTGAGCGAGTCAGATCTAAATGAGAGAAAAGGGAACTGGAAGGCACCGGAACCGAGGATCAAATCCGGGTATCTGCATCGTTACGCTGGGATGGTCAAATCCGCCAGCAGCGGTGCTGTACTAGAAGATTAAAAGAGGGGTGAATATAAGGTGGCTGTAGAAAAAAAGGGTATGGAGGTGGATGGGGTTGGGAGTGTAGGAGATAAGCTTCCATGTAAAAAGCTTGTGATGAATGGTGCTGAGTTGGTGGTTAAGGCCCTAGAAGATGAAGGGGTGGAAGTGATCTTCGGCTTCCCCGGCGGGGCGGTGCTGCCCCTTTACGATGCCCTATATTATAGTGAGAAGATCAAACATATTTTGGTCAGGCATGAGCAGTGTGCGGCCCACGCCGCCGATGGTTATGCCCGGAGTTCGGGCAAGGTGGGGGTATGTGTCGCCACCTCGGGACCCGGGGCGACCAATCTTGTGACGGGTATTGCCAATGCCTATATGGATTCCATTCCCATGGTGGCCATAACGGGTCAGGTGGTGGTTTCAGCCATTGGCAGGGATTCCTTCCAGGAGGCGGACATCACCGGTATTACCCTACCCATAACGAAACATAATTTTCTATTGAATGATGTGGAGCAAATTGTGCCCACTATCAAAAAGGCCTTTCATATTGCCAGTACCGGAAGGCCGGGGCCGGTGCTCATAGATTTGCCTCGGGATATTACCACCATGGAGGCCGAATACAGGCCGGATATGGAGTTGGATACCCCCGGCTACAAGATTCCCAAGATGCAGGGAAGGGACGCCCTAGAGGAGATCGCAGAAGTTTTGAAACAGTCAGAGAAACCGGTGATCTACGCCGGCGGGGGGATTCTGCGATCCAAAGCCCAGGGGGAGCTGCTTTCCCTAGCGGAAAAACATGATATCCCCGTCACCACCACATTGATGGGTAAATCATGTTTCCCCGAGAACCATGGTCTATCCCTGGGGATGTTGGGTATGCACGGCACGGTGTACGCCAATTATGCCGTTTCCGAATGTGATCTTTTGCTGGGAATAGGTGTCCGATTTGCGGATAGGGTGACGGGCAATATATCCACCTTTGCCCAAAACGCCCGGGTGGTGCATATGGATATCGACCCAGCGGAGATAGGGAAGAACGTGCCCGTGGATTATGAAGTGGTGGGGGATATAAGGGAGATTTTGTCCTCCCTTCTGAGGTTGGCCCCGGAGAAAAAACACTGTGAATGGAACGAGACCATTGACGGCTGGAAGGACAAATATCCACTGCATTATGATAATTCTACAGATATTATAAAGCCCCAGTACGTCATTGAGCAGATATGCGAGGTCACGGAGGGAAGGGCCTATGTGGCCACTGAGGTGGGACAGCATCAGATGTGGGCAGCCCAGTATTATAAATCATTGATGCCCGGTTCTTTTTCCACCTCTGGAGGGTTGGGGACTATGGGATTTGGTTTCCCCGCATCCATCGGGATGCAGATGGCCAACCCCGATGCCACGGTGTTTAATATCGCCGGGGATGGGAGCATCCAGATGAATATCCAGGAACTGGCCACCATAGCCCAGTATGATTTACCCGTGAATATTGCCATCCTGAACAACCAATACCTGGGTATGGTGCGTCAATGGCAGGAGATATTCCACGGACGCCGCTACTCCCAGACTGATATGAGCCATCAGCCGGATTTTGTAAAGCTGGCGGAAGCCTATGGGGTGGAAGCCTTGAAGGTGGAGAAAAAAGAAGAGGTGCGTCCCGCCATTGAAAAGGCGGTGGGGTCGAAGAAGCCCTTCCTCATGGATTTCCATGTTGAAAGGGAGGAAAATGTATTCCCCATGGTACCTCCCGGCGGCAGCATCAAAAAGATGATAAGGGGGTAGTCTACGGTGAAACATACTTTGAGTGTTCTAGTGGAAAACAGACCCGGGGTTCTCACCCGGGTGGCGGCTCTATTTGCCAGAAGGGGATATAATATCGACAGCCTCGCCGTGGGGCGTACGGAAAACCCGGATATTTCCCGGATGACAATTGTGGTGCCCGGGGACCATCATGTGATTGAGCAGGTTACCAAGCAGTTGGATAAGCTCATAGATGTCATCAAGGTCTCCGATATAACCAAGGATGAATATGTGGAGAGGGAACTCATCCTCATCAAGGTGGGGGCAGATCCATCGGTGCGGGGGGAGATAATGCAGATTGTGGATATATTTAGGGCCAGGGTGGTGGATATAGGCAAGGATTCTCTGATTATTGAAGCCACCGGGGATTTGGGAAAAATAGATGCCATTGAAAACTCCATGAGATCCTTCGGTATTATTGAGGTGGTGCGTACAGGGAAGATTGCCATGGTCAGGGGACCAAAGCATGAGGATGCCGAGAACTATCTCAGTCATAGGAGGCTTTAAATGGAAAGAAGAATCTATATTTTCGACACCACCCTCCGGGATGGGGAGCAGTCCCCGGGGGTAAACCTGAATATTCGAGAGAAACTAGAGATCGCCCGGCAGCTAGCTAAGCTGAGGGTGGATGCCATCGAGGCAGGCTTTCCCATATCCTCGGAGGGTGACTTTGAAGCGGTGAAGGCCGTGGCCAAGGAAATAGAGGGGCCGGTGATCGCCGGACTGGCCAGGGCCAATGAAAGGGATATTGACCGGGCTTATGAAGCTTTGCAATATTCAGCGAAGCCAAGGATTCATACCTTCATTGCTACTTCCGATATTCATCTAAAGCATAAGCTTGTCAAGACTAGGGATGAGGTGCTGAAGATTGCGGAAAAAGCCGTACTCCACGCTTTGGATAAGGGAGCAGAGGTGGAATTCTCCGCCGAGGATGCCTTTCGTACCGACCGGGCCTACCTACATGAGGTTTTGGAGGCTGTGGTGGAGGCCGGGGCCCATATTGTCAATGTTCCCGACACCGTGGGATATTCCACTCCGCCGGAGTTTGGGGAGTTCATCGCGGAGATCAGGGAAAAGGTGAAGGGCATTGAAAAGGTTATATTGAGTGTCCACTGTCATAATGACTTGGGTATGGCCGTGGCCAACAGTCTTGCGGCGGTGAAAAACGGTGCCCAGCAGGTGGAGTGTACGGTGAATGGTATCGGTGAGAGGGCCGGGAACACTGCCTTGGAGGAATTGGTCATGTCCTTGGCTACCAGGGAGGAATTTTTCAACTGTACCACGGGTATCAAATTAGATGAAATTTATCGTACCAGCAGATTGGTGAGCTCCCTGACAGGGATGTCTGTACCTGCTAACAAGGCCATTGTAGGAAAAAATGCCTTCGCCCATGAATCCGGTATTCATCAGCATGGCGT
>JAAYRB010000100.1 GCA_012519005.1 Clostridia bacterium | reverse complement strand
GGTGACAACATCAACATCACCGGAGAACTGATTACCCCCATCGCAATCGAAGAGGGCCTACGATTTGCTATTCGTGAGGGTGGCAAGACAGTTGGTGCCGGAGTTGTATCCGCTGTTATGGAATAAGCATAAAAGGGAAACAATGGTGGGCAAGCATAAAATTTGCTTGCCCATTTTCATTTTTTTACATATAATTCAATATATTAGAGAATATATGTCTTTAATAAATAATTTTGGGTTAAAACAAGGGAATGGGGACATCAGTCTGTGTTCTTTTTATTTGAAATAGGGTGATATCAGTAGGACTATGGCTGTGTTGACACCATTTTAGTTTTATGCTACATTGTTACAAGTGACCAATAGTAAGTGTTAACCGCCTTTTTTTATTTGTTATGTGAAGATACCATGTGCTTATGAGGAATATCTCGTGCTAATAAACGGGTAAACGGATCGTTTCGATCTAGATACGGATAGGTTGGCCATTTTACGTGGGAGGTGCCAGGGGTGAGAATAGGTGTCACTTTAGAATGCACAGATTGCAAACAAAGGAATTACACCACAACAAAAAACAAGAATAATAACCCTGATCGTATAGAATTAAAAAAGTTCTGCCCTACTTGCAGAAAGCATACAAGCCATAAGGAAACAAGGTAATTTTATCGTTCTAGGGTTAAGGATGTGACTTGTGGAATGTCATCAAAGGTTGTGCCGAAAAAAAGAAGAACAGAGAAAATAACGAGATTTTTTAAAAGTGTTTGGCTTGAACTCAAAAAGGTTAGCTGGCCGAATAGAAGGGAAATGATAGCCTACACATCCGTAGTACTCACTTCGGTGCTGTTCGTTGCTGTGATTCTATGGTTGGTAGACTCTCTATTTAGCTTCTTAATAAGCCTTATACTATAGTCAACTTTTAGATTAAAGGGGATTGAGGGGGCGAGAGTGTTTGGAGATAAGTGAGGAAAATTCCCCCGAACTGATGAAAGAATGGTATGTTGTTCATACCTATTCCGGGTATGAGAATAAAGTTAAAGCCAATCTTGAAAAACGATTGGAATCCATGAATATGGGTGACAAAATTTTCAGGATCTTAGTGCCTGTCCAAGAGGAACTTCATACCAGCGGAGGCAAGCAAAAGATCACAAAGAAAAGAGTATTCCCTGGGTATGTCATCGTTGAGATGATAATGTCCGATGATTCGTGGTATGTGGTTCGTAATACTCCTGGGGTTACTGGCTTTGTTGGTACAGGGGCGAAGCCCATACCCTTGAGGGATGATGAAGTACAAGGTATCTTGGAGCACATGGGAATAGAAAAGCGGAAGATAAAGATAGATTTTACTGTCGGGGAGAATATAAGGGTCACCAGCGGCCCATTCGAAAATTTTATTGGCACTATAGAGGAAATTTATCCAGAAAAGGGCAAGGTAAGGGTTTTGGTCTCCATGTTTGGAAGGGAGACTCCCGTGGAACTAGAGTTCACCCAGATTTCCAAAGTAAACTAACAGAATGGGATGTTCAATTGAGGAGGTGTAGTAATGGCGAGAAAGGTAATTGGTATGATTAAACTGCAGGTTCCTGCAGGAAAAGCTAACCCAGCACCCCCCGTGGGCCCTGCTCTGGGTCAGCACGGTGTGAATATCATGGGTTTTTGCAAGGAATTCAATGAAAAGACATCCGATCAAGCGGGTATGATTATTCCGGTGGAAATTACCGTTTATGAGGATAGATCCTTTAGTTTTATAACCAAGACACCCCCGGCATCAATACTGCTTAAAAAGGCCGCAGGCATAGAAAAGGCATCCGGGGAGCCCGATGTGGAAAAAGTTGGTACGGTGACTAGGGACAAGGTTAAGGAAATAGCTGAAATGAAAATGGTGGATCTAAATGCGGCGGACATAGAGGCTGCCATGAGAATGGTTGAAGGTACAGCCAGGAGCATGGGTCTCATAGTCAAAGGGTAATTTCATAAAAAGTGGGAGGAGTTTTCCGTTATCACCACGAGGAGGTTATTTTACAATGGCTGCAAGAGGTAAAAAACACAGGGATGCCTTGCTGTTGGTCGATAGGCAAAAAACATATGAAATAGAAGAAGCTTTTGAGTTGTTAAAGAAGACTTCCTATACAAATTTTGATGCTACAGTGGACGCTGCTATCCGTCTGGGAGTGGACACTCGTCACGCGGATCAAAAAGTAAGAGGTACTATTGTTTTACCCCATGGAACAGGAAAAATTGTTAGGGTTCTGGTATTCGCAAAAGGGGAAAAGGCCGAGGAAGCAAAGGAAGCCGGTGCTGATTATGTGGGTGCAGAAGACTTAGCAGAAAAAATTGAGGGCGGCTGGCTGGATTTTGATGTGGCCATAGCTTCCCCTGATATGATGGGCGTTGTAGGTAAATTGGGTCGAGTGCTTGGGCCCAGGGGAATGATGCCCAACCCTAAAGTCGGTACTGTAACAAATGATGTGGGAAGAACGGTACAGGAAAGTAAGGCCGGTAGAGTAGAGTATAATGCGGATAAGACCGGGGTAGTGCATGTCCCCATTGGTAAGGTTTCTTTTGAGGTAGAAAAGCTGGCGGAAAACTACAAGGCGCTTATAGAGGCCCTACTGAGGGCAAGGCCGCCCGCCGCAAAGGGGCAGTATCTCAGAAGGGCATATGTCAGTGCTACCATGGGGCCGGGTATAAAAATTGTCGCGGCTAAATCCGCTTAAAAAATATTGACCTTTGCATGGAAACATGCTATAGTCAGGCGAACTTAATATACATTGCTGTGCCGTAGACAGTAGGTGCCCTTAGGGCCTAAAGGTTTTTACCGCCTACCGAGGTTGGGTTTATAAGAGTATTTTGGATGGAATATCTATTCAAACCCCCTATTCTATGGGGGTTTTATTATTTTATAAAGGAGGTGGACAATAAATTGGCCAATCCTCGGAAAGAAAAGGAAGCCGCCATCGATATGCTGAGGGATAAGTTGGAAAACTCAAGGGCCTCAGTGCTTACAGATTATAGAGGGCTCACTGTCGAGGAAATGAATGATCTTCGCAGGAAGCTCAGGGAAGAAAACATAGAGTTCAAGGTCGCGAAAAACACGCTTACCAGGATAGCCGCAAAGGAAGTAGGCCTTGAGGATATAAATCAATACCTTGAAGGACCCACCGCCATAGCTTTCGGTGTCGATGATCCTGTGGTCCCTGCAAAGATACTCTCGCAGTTCGCTAAGGATCACAAAGCATTGGAAATCAAAGCCGGCGTTCTTGAGGGTGAAGTTATCGCCCTGGAAAGGGTAAAGGCTTTAGCGGATCTGCCATCCAAGGAACAGCTGCTTGGGCAGATCGCAAATGCGATGCAGGCCCCAATTTCAAATCTTGTCAACGTCCTACAGGCCCCTATCCGTGATTTAGCGATGGTTGTTGAAGCCTTGAGAGGGAAGAAAGAACAGGAAGCATAATATAAGCAAAATTTAGGAGGATTGAAAATGTCTAAAACACAGGAAATACTTGATATCGTTAAAGAAATGAATGTTTTGGAATTGTCAGAACTGGTAAAGGCATTTGAAGAGGAATTTGGGGTTACCGCACAGGCTCCCATAGCCATGGCAGCGGCTGGAGCAGCTCCCGAGGCTGCTGAGGAAGAAGAGAAAACAGATTTTGATGTAGTCCTATCAGCCATTGGTGATAAGAAAATAGCGGTTATAAAAGTTGTTCGTGAAGTTACAAGCCTTGGTTTAAAAGATGCCAAAGCACTTGTAGATAATGCCCCGGGCCCAGTCAAGGAAGGGGTTGGCAAAGAGGAAGCAGAGGATATCAAGACTAAGTTGGAGGAAGCCGGAGCCACTGTAGAACTCAAGTAATTCACCAAGAAAACCTTCTAGGAAGGGCTGGTTCAATTAGCCAGTCCTTTTTATGTCCCACATTACAACCTGCTGTGAAGCATCATTCTTCTTGACAATCAATGTCCAGGTATGCTATCATTATTAAATGTCATTTCATTTAAATCCGTAAAATGTAAGTATCCATAAATTTTAACATAAATCTCGCCAAATATATCATCCTTTAGGAATAATCCCCATATTTTGGGGCAAAATAGATGAATGGTCTAATTTTCATTATTTTCCTGGTATATTAACTAAAAATTTCCGGGGGGCGGTTTTATGATTGATATACAAAAGAAGGGCGAGGTGGAAAGATTAAATTTTTCGAGAATCAGCGAGATTCTTGACATACCTAACTTGATCGAAATTCAAAAGAACTCCTATCGATGGTTCCTTGAGACTGGCATCAAGGAAATGTTCGATGAGATTTCCCCCATAAGAGATTTTACGGGGAATCTTGTGCTGGAGTTTATTAATTATTCACTTGGCGATCCAAAATACAGTGTTGAGGAATGCAAGGAAAGGGATATGAATTACTGTGCACCTATGCGGGCTAAGGTGCGTCTGATCAACCAGGAGACGGGTGAGGTAAAGGAACAGGAAGTCTTTATGGGGGATTTTCCCTTGATGACTGAAAATGGTACCTTTATTATCAATGGTGCTGAAAGGGTTATCGTTAGCCAGTTGGTGCGCTCGCCGGGGGTGTATTATTCCGAACAAATAGATCCTTCCGGGGTTAAGCTGTATACGGCAACTATCATCCCCAATCGTGGTGCCTGGCTTGAATTTGAAAGTGATGTGAAAGGCAATGTATATGTGCGAGTAGATAGAACCAGGAAGCTGCCCGTAACTGTACTGATCAGGGCTCTTGGTCATGATACCGATAGTGAATTATTGGATTTGTTCGGGGATGACAAGCATATACAAATTACCTTAGAAAAAGACAATACAAATAATAGGGACGAAGCACTGGTGGAAATCTACAAAAGGCTTCGCCCCGGTGAACCCCCTACCGTTGAGAGTGCAAAATCACTAATAGATAATTTATTTTTTGACACCAGGAGATATGACCTTGGGAATGTGGGGCGGTATAAGCTGTACAGCAAGCTGCAGCATGGTGTCTTGTACAATGAAGAATCGGAAAAAAGAGAGTACATTAAATGTCTCGACCCAGAGGATATTGTGGCCGCTGTGAGATATTTTCTATCAGTAATGGCCGGCGAGAAGGAAACCGATGACATTGATCATCTGGGTAACAGAAGATTGCGATCTGTCGGGGAACTGCTTCAAAACCAATTCCGGATTGGTCTTTCCCGTATGGAACGTGTTGTCAGGGAAAGGATGACCATCCAAGATGTGGAGGTTATAACTCCCCAAGTCTTGATCAATATCAGACCTGTTGTGGCCTCGATAAAGGAATTTTTCGGAAGCAGCCAGCTCTCCCAGTTCATGGATCAAACTAATCCTCTAGCGGAGCTCACTCACAAGAGACGTTTGAGTGCCTTAGGGCCCGGGGGTCTGAGCCGGGAAAGAGCGGGTTTTGATGTCCGGGACGTACACCACTCCCACTATGGAAGAATTTGCCCTATTGAGACTCCTGAGGGTCCAAATATTGGGCTTATAGGCTCCCTTGGGACATATGCGGAAGTCAATAAGTTTGGCTTTATTGAGACCCCCTATAGGAAGGTAGACAAGGAGAAGGGCGTTGTTACTGACGAGGTGGTATATCTTGACGCCGTGGAAGAGGATAAATATACCATAGCCCAGGCCAATGCCCCCTTAGATGAAGAGGGCAGATTTGTTAATTCCCGGGTGAATGCCCGCTTTGGGTCTGAAATTCTCGAAGTATCTACGGACAGGGTCGATTATATGGACGTTTCTCCCAAGCAGGTGGTCAGTGTTGCCACCGCTTTGATACCCTTTTTAGAACATGACGACGCCAACCGTGCACTCATGGGTGCAAACATGCAGAGGCAGGCCGTGCCCCTATTAAAATCTGAGGCACCCCTTGTGGGTACTGGTATCGAACGCAAGGCAGCTCTAGATTCCGGGGCGGTTATCCTGGCTAATGAAGAAGGTATAGTCAGTAAGGTCACGGGGGATTCCATCGTTGTGGAAAGGGACGGCGGGGAAAAAGATGTATATAAACTAGCAAAGTTCGAACGATCCAACCAGGGTACCTGTATCAACCAAAAGCCCATGGTCAGCAAAGGTGAGAAAGTGGGCAAGGGTACACTGATAGCAGACGGGCCTTCAACGGATCATGGGGAGTTGGCTCTGGGTAAAAATGTGTTAGTGGCTTTCATGTCTTGGGAGGGCTACAATTACGAGGACGCAATTCTGATCAGCGAAAAACTTGTAAAGGAAGATGTTTTTACCTCTATACACATTGAAGAGTACGAAAGTGACGCAAGGGATACCAAGCTGGGACCCGAGGAAATTACCCGAGATATTCCCAATGTCGGAGAGGATATCCTGAAGGATTTGGATGATAGGGGGATTATCAGAAAAGGTGCGGAGGTAAGGCCGGGCGATATTCTTGTGGGCAAGGTGACTCCCAAGGGTGAAACAGAGCTGACAGCGGAAGAACGTCTATTGAGGGCTATTTTCGGAGAAAAAGCAAGGGAAGTCAGGGACACCTCTCTGCGGGTGCCCCATGGTGAAAGCGGTAAGGTCGTGGATGTAAAGGTTTTTTCCAGGGAAAATGGAGATGAGCTGGCACCAGGCGTAAATCAGCTGGTGAGAGTGTATGTTGCCCAAAAGAGAAAAATCTCTGTGGGTGACAAAATGGCGGGAAGGCATGGAAACAAAGGTGTCATAGCTAAAATACTGCCTGAAGAGGATATGCCATTTTTGCCAGATGGGACTCCCATAGAAATAGTCCTCAATCCCTTGGGTGTGCCATCCAGGATGAACATTGGGCAAATTATGGAATGTCACCTCGGCTGGGCTGCCAGTGCCCTTGGTTTAAAGATAGCTAGCCCAGTATTCGATGGTGCTCAAGGAAAAGACATTGTGGAGCTGTTTGACAAAGCCGGAATTCCTGGGAAAGGTAAAACCGTGCTCAGGGATGGGAGGACGGGACTCCCCTTTAGGAGTGAGGTAACTGTGGGTTATATATATATGTTGAAACTGGCCCATCTTGTGGATGACAAGATCCACGCTCGTTCCACTGGACCTTACTCCCTCGTTACTCAGCAGCCCCTCGGTGGAAAGGCTCAGTTTGGAGGGCAGCGTTTCGGGGAAATGGAGGTCTGGGCCCTTGAGGCTTATGGTGCCGGATATACCCTACAGGAGATACTAACGGTAAAATCCGACGATGTTGTTGGAAGGGTAAGGACATATGAGGCCATCGTTAAAGGTGAGAATGTCCCTGAACCCGGTGTGCCGGAATCTTTCAAGGTCTTAATCAAGGAACTCCAGAGCCTTGCATTGAATGTTAAGATTCTTACCGATGCCGATGAAGAGGTAGAAATAGTGGAGGAAGAGGACAGCATTAGTGAAACAGCAAAGGAGCTGGGCCTGGATATTACTGATAATGATTCGGCGGATAGGGGGGAAACGGACTCCGACGAGGGCGAGGTTTCAGAATAGGAGTCTGCCCGCAATGATTGATGGTTTTCATGGTTTAGTTCCCCATGGACATACAAGTATCATTATAAAAGCAAAATTGTAATGAGAATAATTTGTGAAAGGGGAGAAACCCTTGCTGGATTGCAATAATTTTGATCGTATACGTATCGGTTTGGCTTCTCCGGAACAAATTCGTGAATGGTCTAGTGGAGAGATAAAGAAGCCTGAAACAATTAACTACAGGACCCTTAAACCGGAAAGAGAGGGTCTGTTTTGCGAGAAAATATTTGGCCCCACTAAGGACTGGGAATGCCACTGTGGAAAATACAAGCGTGTGAGATATAAAGGCGTTATCTGTGACAGATGTGGGGTGGAAGTTACCACATCCAAAGTAAGAAGGGAAAGGCTTGGACATATAGAACTGGCCGCGTCTGTTTCCCATATTTGGTATTTCAAGGGGATACCCAGCAGGATGGGACTCCTTCTGGATATGTCCCCCAGATCCCTTGAAAAGGTTCTGTATTTCGTTTCATATATAGTAACTGAGCCCGGAGACACGCCGCTGATTAAAAAGCAGCTGCTCACCGAGGCGGAGTACAGGGAGTTTTATGACAAATACGGGAATAAGTTCAAGGCCGGTATGGGAGCCAGTGCTGTTAAGGAACTGCTTAGGGAACTTGACTTAGAAGAAATGGTCACTGAATTGCGTAAGGAATTGAAGGAGGCCAGCGGCCAAAGAAAGGTTAGGGCCACTAGGCGTCTTGAGGTTGTGGATGCCCTTAGAAAATCCGGCAATAGACCAGAATGGATGATATTAGAGGTTATTCCGGTGATACCACCGGAGTTAAGACCCATGGTGCAGCTGGATGGTGGAAGGTTTGCCACCTCAGATCTAAATGACCTTTACCGCCGGGTTATCAACAGAAACAATAGGCTTAAGAGATTACTAGATTTAGGTGCTCCGGATATCATCGTCCGCAACGAAAAACGTATGCTGCAGGAAGCAGTGGACGCGTTGGTGGACAATGGAAGAAGGGGCAGGCCGGTAACGGGACCCGGTAATCGCCCCCTTAAGTCCTTGAGCGATATCCTTAAGGGCAAGCAGGGACGTTTTAGACAAAACCTTTTAGGGAAAAGAGTGGATTATTCGGGACGTTCAGTTATAGTTGTGGGTCCGGACTTGGAAATACACCAATGTGGACTTCCGAAGGAAATGGCATTGGAGCTTTTCAAGCCTTTTGTTATGAAAAGGCTGGTGGATAAGGGTTTGGCCCATAATATAAAAAGTGCCAAAAGAATGGTTGAAAGGGTAAAGCCAGAGGTTTGGGATGTGTTGGAGGAAGTTATTAAGGAGCACCCTGTGCTTTTGAACCGTGCACCTACTCTCCACCGTCTTGGTATCCAGGCATTTGAGCCGGTCTTGGTCGAGGGACGCGCCCTTCAGATTCACCCCCTTGTATGTACCGCATATAATGCGGACTTTGATGGTGACCAAATGGCGGTGCATGTTCCCCTATCCGAAGAAGCCCAGGCGGAGGCAAGGCTTTTGATGTTTGCACCCTATAATATTCTGAACCCCAAGGATGGCAGGCCCGTGGCAACTCCTACCCAGGATATGGTGTTGGGCATTTATTACCTTACCGCCGTCCGGGAAAATGCCAAGGGTGAAGGCAAGGTATTCGTAAATTACGATGAAGCCCGGTTGGCCTATGAAGAGGGCGTGGTGGATTTGCACGCACTTATTAAGGTTGTTATTGACGGAGAAATAGTTGAGACCACCATGGGTCGGCTGATTTTTAACTACGATGTGCCCATTCCCAAAGAATTGGGATTTTATAATAAGGAGATCGGAAAAAAGGAACTATCCCAGATCGTGATGGATTGTTACCGCCTGCTAACTGTGGAAAGAACAGCCGCCCTTCTGGATGGTTTTAAAAATATTGGTTACTCATGGGCCGCCAATGCGGGGATAACCATCAGTATTTCCGACCTAGATGTACCGAACCAAAAGGACGTTGTGATCAAAGAAACAGAGGGCAAGGTCGAGGAAGTTGAGAGGCAATATAAGCGGGGACTGATCACCGAAGAGGAAAGATACGAAACCGTTATTAAACTTTGGGGGGACGCCACCGACGAGGTTACAGATAACTTGATGGGGGCCCTGGATAAGTTCAACCCGGTTTATATGATGGCGGTATCCGGTGCAAGGGGTAATATTCAGCAGCTGAGGCAGTTGGCCGGGATGAGGG
The DNA here is from genome assembly GCA_012519005.1 of Clostridia bacterium. Lineage (GTDB taxonomy): Bacteria > Bacillota > DTU086 > DTU086 > DTU086 > JAAYRB01. Next base: position 186 of record JAAYRB010000100.1, on the reverse strand, counting down.
GTCTCATGGCTGATCCTTCCGGCAGGATCATTGATTTACCGATCAAGGCAAATTTCAAAGAAGGGCTTACAGTGCTGGAGTACTTTATTTCCACCCATGGTGCTCGTAAGGGGCTGGCTGATACGGCTCTTCGTACTGCGGATTCAGGGTATTTGACTCGAAGACTCGTGGATGTTTCCCAGGACG
>JAAYRB010000099.1 GCA_012519005.1 Clostridia bacterium | reverse complement strand
TTTTCAAGAGTTGGAGAAACCTCAGATTTAGCCACCGGTTGTTCGGTTTCTTTGTCATCGGTACCCTCATCAAGCTCAGGCACAACTTCCGCTATTGGTTTTTGTTCTTTTGGGGTTTTTTCCTTCCCCTCATCTTTATCCCCTATAACTTTCTTTTTAATCCACTCTATTTGACGCCCCTCCACAGTACTCATATGGGACGTAACAGGGATGTCATTTTCCTGTAAAATTTTGACCATTTCCTTGCTAGTTAAGTTTAGTTCCTTGGCTAATTCATAAACACGTAATTTTGCCAAAACTTTCACCTCCCGTGGTTATCTCAGTCAACTTCCTTCATTATATCTCTCTCCTTATTATCATTTTCCAAAACTGATTTTATTTCATCCCAAAGTTCTGAATCGATTTTTGTCCTGAGGGCCCTTTCCAATGCCCTGTTCTTTTGGGCTTTTTCCAGGCATTGTGAATTATAACAGATATATGCACCCCTACCGGATTTTTTTCCTGTCAGATCCACATCCACTTGATTATCAGGGGATCGCACGATTCTTGCCATATCTCGCTTCTGCTTTCTTTCCATGCAGCCAACACACATTCTCTCAGGCGTTCTCTTCTTCCTCATTGAAAACCTCCCCGGAGTTTTCTTCTTCCATTTCATCCGGCAGCAGCGGCAAAGGCGGCTTTGCTTGCGATTCGCTCTTTATGTCGATCTTCCATCCCGTCAGCTTGGCTGCAAGTCTAGCGTTTTGCCCTTCTTTTCCGATTGCAAGGGACAGCTGGTGATCGGGTACCACAACAACTGCCACCTTGTCATCATCGGTTTCAACCGAAAGTACCTTGGCCGGGCTTAAAGCGTTGGCAACGTACTCCTTGGGATCCTCATGCCATTCTATGATATCTATTTTTTCCCCCCGGAGCTCATTTACCACCGCCTGGACTCTGGCACCTTTCGACCCCACACAGGAACCAACAGGATCAACATTTTCATTGCGGGAAGATACTGCGATCTTAGATCGTGAACCGGGCTCTCGTGCGATCATTTCGATAACGACAATCCCATCATATATTTCCGGGACTTCCAGCTCAAACAATCTTTTTAGGAGCCCGGGATGTGTTCTGGATACCATAATTAAAGGTCCCTTTGTAGTTTTTTTAACCTCTACAATGTAGGCCTTTATCCTGTCACCCTGTTTGTATAATTCATTGTTAACTTGCTCAGAGGGGGATAAAATTGCCTCAGCTTTTCCCAGGTCAATATATACATTGTTTGTTTCATATCTTTGGACAATGCCTGTCACAATATCATCTTCACGGTTGACATATTCCTCATATATGATACTTCTTTCAGCCTCACGAATCCTTTGGACAACCACCTGTTTCGCGGTTTGAGCAGCTATTCTCCCAAAATGTTTGGGTGTTATTTCAAAATCAATATAATCCCCTAACTCGTAGTTGGGATTTATATCGAATGCCTCGGATAGTGAAACCTCGGTATTTGGATCTTCCACTTCCTCAACCACTATTTTTTGGGCGTACACTCTGATTTTACCCAGGTCCTCGTTGATGTTGATGACGACATTCTGTGCTGACCCAAAATTTTTCTTATATGCAGATATCAGTGCCGCCTCTATAGCCTCTATCAGCGTGCTTTTATCAATTCCTTTTTCTTTTTCTATCTCATCCAATGCCTCAATAAAATCTATATTAAGTTCACCCATTTTTTTTATGCCCCCCCCTTCTCATCTTCATATATTATATTGGGGAACCAAATTCACAGAAGATACAATGTCACGGGCTATGGACAACTCCTCTTTGCCGACTTCAATAATTATTTCATCCCCCAATAAACCCTTAAGAAGACCCTCGTTCTTTCTTCTACCGTTAACTGCTGAGGTTGTTTTTACAACTACCATATGATCCTTGAAACGTTCAAAATCCCTATCTTTTATTAAGGGTCTGTCTAGCCCAGGTGAAGACACTTCAAGGATATACCTACCGGGTATTGGATCACCCTCGTCAAGAATCCTTGAAAGATGTCTAGCTATTTTCTCGCAATCATCCAGCCCGATGCCTTCAGGGTGGTCAATGAAAACCCTTAAAAACCACTGCCCGCCCTCATTCCCGTAAGTCATATATACATACTCATAACCCAATTTCTCAATGGGACCTGATATTATTTCTTCCAATTTCTTTTTAAGGCCCGTACCCAACCTGATCTCACTCCCTAAGATATTGTCAATAAGTACTATTTACAAATAGTTAAAAGCCTAAAGCGGCTTGCACATAAATTAAAGAGTGGGCAAAACCCACTCCTTCCTTCAGAATCTATCCAAATCGAATTTTACACAATCAGTATAGCATAATTGTTAATTGCTAGCAAGCAAGGGGATGGCGGCAAAAACCAATGAACAACTAATGATGTTTTCTCATATACTGAGCTATTTCCCAATACATTCGCATTCTTGATGCAACACCCTTTACCAGACCTAGTTTTTCTTCCTTCATACGGTGGGACATATCATAAAGAATAACCTCTTTAACCTTCAAATTGTTGGTTACTGCAAAGCGTGTTAGGGCTACCTCCACCCCAAATCTTGTTGCGTCCAAGTCCGACATACCTTCCAAGAGCTTTCTTTTAACCGCCCTTTGCCCGGAAAGAAAAGGTGCAATAGTCTGTGCAAAATCTGTGACCACCCTACCCTTCTCAAATATTCCAACAGTCATATCTGCCCTGCCGGTAATAACTGGCTCTATCAAGCCAATTACATGATCGGAAGTAAGGCCGATTAAGTCGGCATCCAAAAACAAAATGACATCGCTTTTGGCCTTTTGCACACCCCGCACCATTGCACCGCCCTTGCCCACATTCCGGGGCATTTCTATAACATTATCGGCTCCCGCTTCCTTAGCAAGCTTTGGTGTATCATCCGTGCATCCATCACAGACCACAATTATCTCCTCTATTTGCCGTATTGATACTAAAACTCGGACTATATCACTGATCGTTTCCTCCTCATTATAGGCAGGTACAACAACGGAAACCAACAAAGCAACCCCCTTTCGGCGGGCCCCAAATCAATTTATTTAAGATCACCCATCTCTGAGTCAATTAAAGACCCTATATAATGGCAAACCTTATCTAATTCAACTGCAGCTTCCTGCGAATCCTTCCTGTTGCCCACATCCACGGTTTTATTTTTTAAGGTTCTCTTTCCAATAACAATTTTGAAAGGGTACCCTATAAGATCTGCATCCTTGAATTTCACACCGGCACTCTCATCCCTGTCATCTAACATTACCTCGATACCTTTTTCTGATAGCTCCTGATATAAATTCTCCGCAATATCCATCATCTCTGTGTCCCTACTGCTAACTGGTATTATAACCACATGCAAAGGGGCAATGGAAATCGGCCAAATAATTCCATTTTCATCGTGGTTTTGCTCTATTGCGGAAGCCATTGTCCGGCTTATACCTATACCATAACAGCCCATTTGAATATTTTGATTTTTCCCATTTTCATCCGTGAAAACGGCATTCAGGGCTTCACTGTAATTGGTGCCCAGCTGGAACACCTGCCCTACTTCAATTCCTCTTGTCTTGTTCAGTGTACTTCCGCATGTAGGGCATGCTTCATCTTCCTCAATTGTCCGCAGGTCATATTCCTCGTTTATTTCGAAATCCCTACGAGGGACTACACCAATATAGTGATAATCGGGCTTATTGGCACCTACTACCGCGAAATCCATTAGAGACACTTCCCTGTCTGCAATTATTCTTAAACCCTTTAAGTTCGCAGGGCCAACAAACCCAACGATCAAGTTTTGTCTTTTGATTATTTCATCGGGGGCCAGCCAAAGGTCCACACAATCCAGTGCATTCTGCAGCTTTATTTCATTGATTTGCCTGTCCCCCCGGATGAGAACACAAATCAGCTCCCCATCAGCTTCGTACAACAGTGACTTTATCATGTGTTGAGGTGGAATCTCCAGGTATTCAGATACCTCTTCAATAGATTTTAAACCTGGGGTGGATACAAGATCCTTTTCTGACTTATGAAATTTTCCACTATATTCAACAACGGAAGGACTGCACTCCGCAATTTCTGTATTTGCTGCGTAGCCGCATTCATCACAATAAACTATTTCCGCCTCCCCAGTGTCCGCTAAAACCATAAATTCGTGACTTACAGCGCCACCTATTGCCCCTGAATCTGCATCCACAACAGTATATTCAAGACCGCAGCGTCTAAATATGTTGGAATAGGCTTTGTACATTTTTTCATAGCTTTCTTCCATACCTTCAATATCCTGATCAAAAGAATAAAGATCCTTCATTATAAATTCACGGCTCCGCATGAGTCCAAATCTAGGCCTTTTTTCATCTCTATATTTGTTTTGTATTTGGTAGAGGAGGAGCGGCATCTGTTTGTAAGATGATATTTCAGAACGTACTAATACTGTGACAATTTCCTCATGCGTAGGACCAAGGCAAAAGCCGCGATCATGCCTGTCATTTAGCTTGAACATTTCCTCTCCATATACTTCCCATCTTCCACTTTCCTCCCATATGTCACCGGGCTGTATGATGGGAAGAAGCAATTCCTGACCACCCTCTTTGTCCATTTCTTCACGCACAATTTTTTCAATCTTTTTTATAACCCGAAGGCCAAGGGGTAAATATGTATAAATGCCCGCAGCAACCCTTCTTATCATCCCTGACTTTAACAGCAGTTGATGACTGGGTATTTCCGCCTCTGAGGGCAGCTCTTTCATTGTCGGTATCAGAATTTCCGTCGCTCGCAAGGATATCTCTCCTCCCCTATTGTTCCCTCTTTAGTTTATAAACCTCATCCACTAATATATCCACCACCTGCTCGCTGGGAACCTTTGCAATGATTTTCCCTTTTTTAAATATTAGGGCTTTGTTCTTGCCCCCGGCAATTCCTATATCCGCCTGTTTGGCCTCGCCGGGACCATTGACACCGCAGCCCATTATGGCTATTTTCAACGGTAGGTTGATTCCCACAAGTTTTGCTTCCACTTCATTGACCATCTCGGTCAGATTCCATTCGCATCTCCCGCATGTGGGGCAGGATATGATCTCGATATCCATTGGTTCTCTCAGCTTAAGTGAATTCAGGATCATATATGCAACTTTCACTTCCTCCAGGGGTGATTCTGTCAGTGATACACGTATAGTATCCCCTATTCCTTGAGATAAAAGAATCCCCAGAGCAACAGAGGATTTTACTGATCCTGCTTGCATAGTACCTGCCTCAGTTACACCCAGATGTAAAGGGTAATCCAGCCTATGACTCAGAAGCCTGTACCCCTTAACCACAGTAGACACATCTGATGCCTTGATGGATATCTTAATCTGATCGTAGCCGTACTTCTCTATTAATCCTACATGATGGAGGGCACTTTCCACGAGAGCCTGGGGTGTAGGGCCTCCATATTTGGTTTCAAGATGTTTTTCTAACGAGCCTGCATTAACGCCAACCCTAATAGGAACACAATTATCCTTAGCACAAGCTACAACTTCCTTGATTTTCTCTTCACTTCCAATGTTCCCCGGGTTAATACGCAGACCCTTGACTCCGGCGGAAATTGCCCCCAAGGCAAGACGGTAATTGAAATGTATATCCGCCACAATAGGTGACTCAGCCTTTCTAACAATCTGTTTAAGGCTGTCAAGACTGTCGTGATCTTTGACTGCCACCCTGACGATTTCACAGCCGGCATCAACTAATTCCCTTATTTGGCTCAATGTTGCCCTGACATTTTTGGTATCAGTCTTGGTCATGCTCTGAACCCTAATGGGTTCATTTCCCCCGATCTTTATATCACCAAGACTTATAACCTTAGTTTTTTTTCTGTCAATCATCAATACTGACACCCTATCCTAAAAGTCGAATTATATCTTGATAAGTAATCAACAGCATGAGCAGAATCAAAGCTGTAAAGCCAATAAAATGTATTAAGTTTTCCTTTTCTGGGGCCAGTGGTTTTCCCCTAAGACCCTCTACCAATAGAAATATCAATCGGCTGCCATCCAGTGCCGGTATGGGAAATAAGTTAATTAAGCCAAGGTTTAGGCTTAGTATTGCCGTGAAATTTAGAACATTAGCTGCTCCAAACTGGGCCACATCCCCCAAGATGTTTACTATGCCTACCGGCCCCGCAACATCGGCAGATAGTTTTCCCGTTAGCATTTGCACGAATGAGACAAGGATTGCAGCGAGTATTTTAACTGTGCTGCTGAATCCAAGAAATATGGAGTTAAATACACCCTTCCTTTCCATACTCTGGCGAATACCTATTATCCCCACACCTCTGTCCTGATCCACATGGGGAACAACCCCCACTTTCTCCACTTTTTCGTCCCGCTGTAATGTTAAAGTTAGGCTTTCACCAGGCTTGCCATGAATAACATCCACAAGATCATTCCAGCTTTGTATTTCCACATCTCCAATTTTTATTATTTTATCTCCGGGTTGTAAACCGGCCTCCGCCGCCGGGCTTCCAGGGGATACATGACCTATTATGTTAGCATTGGATGGAATACCTATAACAGCAAACAAAAATATGAATAATACTATTGCCAAAATGAAATTCATTACTGAGCCCGCAGCAATTACAGCTGAACGCTGTAAAAGGGACTTACTATTGAAGCCTCTGGGGTTACTTTCATCCCCCGGCTCCATACCTGCCATTTTATTATATCCTCCAACCGGGAACCATCGAAGGGAATATTTGGTTTCCCCACGCTGGGTACTGTAGGCCGCCGGTCCCATGCCTATGGAGAATTCATGTATTTGGATTCCCACCAACTTTGCCACAATAAAATGCCCCAACTCATGGGCAAGTATCAACAGCCCAAAGACCAAGATTGCCAATATAATGGTCAAGGATAAAACACTCCTTTACAGAACTACCTTTCCTAAATTTTTACAAGCATACTCCAATGTTTTGTCCCTGACCCTGGCATCAACCTCAAGAATCATATCTAAATCAGGGTCGGTATGGTTTTCAAAGTAACCCATCATTTCTTCAACCAAATGCGGAATTGCAGTGAAAGATATCCTATCCTGTAGAAATAATTTTACCGCAACTTCGTTGGAAGCATTGAGTATAACGGGCATCAAACCACCCTCTTCCCCGGCATCCCTTGCCAGTCTGAGGGAAGGGAAAACTTTTTCATCAGGTTTTTCAAAAGAAAGGGCAGAAACCTTTGTTAGGTCCAATTCCTTTGAGTAATTTAATCTATTGGGCCATGACAAAGCATATTGAATAGGAACGGCCATATCCGGTAAACCCAATTGGGCGATAACCGCCCCATCATTATATTCTACCATGGAATGAACTATACTTTGAGGGTGAATCAACACTTCAATATCCTTATAGGGGATATCAAACATCCACCTAGCCTCAATTAACTCCAAACCTTTATTCATCAATGTGGCAGAATCAATGGATATTTTTTGCCCCATGGACCAATTGGGATGGGCCAAGGCCATTTCAGGTGTTACAGAATTAAGCTTTTCAGGCTCCAATCTTAGAAAAGGGCCACCCGAGGCGGTGAGTAACAGCCTTTTAACATTATTTTTGCCGTTTTGCAAACATTGAAATATAGCGGAATGCTCACTGTCAACGGGGATTATTTCCGCCTTCTCATTTTTAGCCTTCTCCATGACAATGGAACCGGCTATTACCATTGTTTCCTTATTAGCCAAAGCTACTCTCTTTTTTGCTGATAAGGCTGCCATTGTAGGATGTAAGCCGGCTATTCCACTCACAGCTATAACCGCAATATCAACATCGGGATGGGAAGCAGCTTCAATAAGTCCGGATGCCCCCCCGATGATTTTAGTCATCCCGGAGACTGACCCATTGTCTTTCAGCCTTTTATAAGCAGTTTTATCTGAAACCACCGTGATCTCCGGCTTAAATTCATAGATCTGCTTTTGCAATCCATCAATATTAGTATGAACCGCCAATGCATAAACTTCCATGCTTTCTTTATTTGCCTTTATTATGTCTAAAGTTTGCCTTCCTATGGATCCGGTGGAGCCCAGAACAGAAATTTTTTTTCTCATAGATATCCCCCAATTTTCAAAGCCATTTAGAAAAAATGCCCCCCCTGACCACGGCCTTTCCCATAACCAGCAGAATAGGCCCAAGTACCATTCCAATAAATCCAAATATCTTTAAACCAATATATATAGACATAAGTGTTGCAAGAGGGTGTAAACCTATACTATCAGCAACAACCTTAGGTTCCAAAATCTGCCTTACCGCTATTATGAAAATATACAGTATGCTTATACCAACTGCTAGAGAGTAGTTGCTCTTTATTATTTCAACTATTATCCAAGGAATAAATACAGTCCCGGGGCCCAAAATAGGAAGAATATCGAATATCCCCACCAGCAAACCCATTGTCAAGGCATAGTCTACTCCCAACAAAATCAAACCCACTATGGTTTGAGCAGCGGTTATGAACATTAGGGTAAGTTGGGCTCTGAGGTATCCGAAAATAGTTTTACCCAAATCCTCTGCAATTGAAAATAAACCCTCATATGTCCTTACCGGCAGCACCTTCGTGAAAAATTCAGCTATGGTTTCTTTGTCTCGGGAAAGAAAAAATGAAGCAATCAGTGAAATCATGGTCAGCAGCAATAAGTTTGGCAGTGCTTTTATTATTGCAAACATTAAATTTGTCGCCGCATAAGTCACATTTGTGACACCGCTTATTATGGTCCCCACAGTACTGTGCATACTTTCCATCCATTGGGGATCCAATGTACTAAAGATAGCCCTGACCTGGGTGATTAAATCCTTAGCGTATATAGTGAGATTCCTGGAGTAATTAGGGAGCTCTTTTGACAATTTTACCATTTCTACACTGAGCTTAGAAATACCTATCACGGCCAGAAATATCACAAAAACGAAGATGAGGGACAGGCTGAAAAAGACTGCTGTGCCTCTTTTTATTTTTAGCTCTTCTCCAAAGTAGGCAACCAAGGGATCAATCAATGCGGCAATCAATGCACCAATTACAAAAGGAGCCGCAATAGGCAGAGCAAAAACTATAATTTCCTTAACTGCTGGGAGTACAA
>JAAYRB010000098.1 GCA_012519005.1 Clostridia bacterium | reverse complement strand
CCTATTTCGGTATTGAGGGCATCGTCATCAATGCTGGTCAACACCGTTACGCCCACCAGCAGAGGAGGGGCCAGCCCCAGCTTTTCCGCCTCGTCCAGGACTGCCTCCCTGGTCCTGGACATCATTTCCTTCCCCCCGGAGGTATGAATATTGAACATCTCCACTCCATATCCCGTCAAAACCCTGGCAGCATGGGCCACGGTATTGGGAATATCATGAAGTTTAAGATCCAGGAAGACCTTGCCCCCATGTCGATGCACCATTTCAACGGCCTTATTGCCCGCCCCATAGTACAGCTGCATCCCAATCTTGTATGTGCCCACCACATCTTTTAGGGCCAGAACCAATTCTTCCGCCTCGCCCAATGTGTTAACATCCAGTGCAAGAATCAGTTTATCATTTTCCATATGAAAACCACCCTCATATTTTTTATTACTTCCAGCTGCATCCGACCAGTTCATTTATATCCTTAACGCCCTGTTCTAAACAAAAACACCTTAAACCCTCTATAATATCCACGCATGCGGTGGGATTTACAAAATTCCATGTTCCAACCCCCACCGAAGCGGCCCCCGCCATGATGAATTCTAATGCATCCCTATAATCACAGATACCTCCCACTCCGATTATAGGCACATCCACAGCTTGGGCCACCTGCCAAACCATCCTAACAGCCACAGGACGTATGGCTGGGCCGGCTAAACCTCCCACATTATTCGCAAGAACTGGTTTTCTCTTATTGATGTCTATGGACATCCCCAATAGGGTATTGATCAGGGAAAGAGACCGAGCCCCACCCTCAACGGCAGCACAAGCAACCTCCACGATATCAGTAACATTGGGTGTAAGCTTTACAATCAAGGGTTTCTGAGTCGCGGCCGCTGAAGCCTTAGTTAGTCTGTTCACCTGCTCGGGGCAGACTCCAAACTGTATGCCTCCCATCCTTACATTGGGGCAGGATACATTTAATTCAATGCCGGCTATTTTGTCCACTTTATCCAATCTCTCCGCCAGCTCCACATATTCCTCTTCCGTATCGCCGGCAATGCTCACAATAATGGGGGCCTTGATATGTTCAAGATCCAGCAATGTACTTTGTATAAACTCGTCGATTCCCGGGTTCGCTAGACCGATAGAATTCAGAAGCCCGGAAGGAGTCTCAATGATTCTTGGTGGAGGGTTTCCCATCCTTCTATTTATGGTGATGGTCTTAGTTACCACTGCGCCCAATTGGTTGACATCAAAATAATCCAAATAGTCCAAGCCAAAGCCAAAGGTTCCCGATGCCGTTGTCACTGGATTTTGCATTTTGATGCCTGCGATGTCCACAGACAGATTTATTTTAGACATCCCATACCACCTCCCCTGAATCGAACACAGGACCTTCCAAGCAGACTCTATGGTAAGTCTCTGTATCATTATCCTTTACCTTACACACACATCCCTGGCAGGCCCCAACTCCACAGGAAATAATCTCCTCTAAGGAAAGTTGGCAGGGTATATTTTTCCTAGCACATATCTGTGCCACCGCCTTCAGCATAGGCCGGGGCCCACAGGCAAAAACAGTACAGCCTTCGCTGCTTTCCTTCAATTTCATGGGGAGCAGATCCGTGATATAACCCCTATGCCCCTCACTGCCGTCATCCGTGGCAGTAATGACATTCACGCCCAAGGACTCAAAATCAACAGTGGGGATCAATTTATCCTTGGATTGGGCTCCTACGAGAAAATAGATTCTGTTTATGCCCCTCCCCTTAAGCGATTCTGCCAAGGCCATCAAAGGTGCGCCGCCAATCCCACCCCCTACTAAAATTGCCGATGATATATTTCCCTCCAGATTAAAACCATTGCCCAGTGGGGCCATGATGTCTAGGAAATCCCCCTCCTTGTACTTGGATAATAATTCCGTCCCCATACCTTTAATCTCATAAAGTATTTTAATCCTACCCTTATCAGAATCCAGGCTGTATATGCTGAAAGGCCTCCTGAGAAGGGGATCCTTGGAATCTTTACATCTGGCATGGATGAATTGACCCGCCCTGGCGTTTTTTGCCACCTCCGGCCGCTGGAGTTCCATTAGATAGTAATTCTCTTTGACTCTGAAATTTGCCATTACTTTTACATTTGCCTTCATCCCATTCACTCCTAGAAAACATTTGGGTGCCTGTCCCATAGAAAAACCTCCTTAGGGTTATAAGGAGGATTTATCCATAAGTCATGGGAGTGCTTGCCCATCTCCCACCGGCTTTTCTTCTATTATCACCCTGTCCATTCCGTCCACTTCCATTAGTTCCACCTCTATGTTTTCCCTTTTTGAAGTGGGCACCACATCTCCTACAAAATCCGCTTTGATGGGCAGTTCACGATGCCCACGATCCACCAGCACCACCAGTTGAATTTTCCTTGGCCTCCCCAAGTCCACAAGGGCATCCAGTGCCGCCCTGATTGTCCTTCCCGTATATAAAACATCATCCACCAGTACAAGATTCATATTGTCTACAGGAAAGGGCACTTCAGTCCTTCTTAGAATAGGCTGCTGTGCCAGGAGGGTTAAGTCATCACGGTACAAAGTAATGTCCAAGGCGCCCATGGGTATTTCCTTATTTTCTATTTCCTGAATAATTTTGACCAGCCTTTCCGCCAGCGGCACACCCCTTCTGCGGATGCCTATTAAAGCTAGATTGTCAACCCCCCTGTTGGCCTCCACAATTTCATGGGCAATCCTGGCCAAGGAACGCCTTATTTTTTCGGCACCCATAATACATTTTTTTTCTATAGGTGTCATTGTACCGACCCCTTTTACCGTTTATTAACTGCTTAGCGATAAAACAGTACCGCTGCAGTCCTTCCCGAGGCTTTACTGCTCTAAACCGCATCGTTTAATATAAAACTCGTGTAACAGGAATTTACAATCTGCTGTTTCCTTAAAATAAAACCCCCTGCTCCTGCCCACCAGATAGATTCTCGGCATCGCGTTTTCAATATCTTTCACAAACTGGAAAAGCTCCTTGATTTGGGATGCCTCATGCCGAACAACTATCCTTCTGTCATCCGCCAGCAGTATTTCACTCCATCCTTTTCTGTCTTTCAAATCCCGGTACATGGCGCAGTGCCTTTTTACCAAATGTACCCTGCTCTCTCCGCCGTCCAATGAAAGAAAAATGAGATCTTTATAAATTGGAACAATCGGCAGTCCTCTGCCAAATCGACTTTGATTTTCTGACAGGTCAGCACCAAAAAATAGAGCCAAATGTTCCATAACTGAATCAAGGCTTTTGAGAATCGTCATTTCCTCATTATCTATTAACCAAATTATACACTTATCTGTTTCTTCAATTTCCTTGACAAGGGCTATATTCCTCCAATACTCTGTAACACCATTGAGATTCATTATATATTATTTGCCTCCATATTAAAACGATAGGGCTCTATCTATATCCCAATGTACTCAGGGTAAATATATACTAAACCCTATTTCCCTTTGCCGGATACGGAATCACCTAAATATGAATCTATACTAGGGGGGTTGGATAATTAGGGTTGTAACTTGATTTTTCCTTTTTCCAACCATAGCTGCACCTGCTCGCGAACCCTACCCGTTAAATAATCATTGAATTTTTCTCCCTGATCCTTGGCACGGTTTAAAATTCTGTTTATATCCTTTCGGGATGCTTTTTCCTTCACCGCCTGTTCTAGAAGCTCTTGCAAAGAGGGAAAATTGGATAAACTATTGGCAAATACCTGTACTTCCCTTAAATAATCCTCATGGCCCAGATGTGGAATGGGCAAATATCTGTCCATTTCTTCTTCCATGAGCACCAGTATCTTTTCAACCTCTTCTTCATCTTGAAACTCATAATCAATTATAAAGGTGTGACCGGTTTTTAGGTCTAAGAACCACCGCCTGTCCTTTGTACTGCTCATTACTGCCCCCACAATGGAATCCAAATCAGTATTCACTGTACGCATTGGCGCCCTCCAATAATGTATTTTTATTTAAGCTCCATCAACCATAAAATAATTCTTCCCCAATGGGGTATCATCCTTTATATTTCTTTCTCTTAAAAGAAATATAATCAATATATAGGGATGGTAATTTCTCAGATGTGCAGTATTTATTATATAATGTATTAGAAAAGGAGGCCAAGATAATGGAGAAACAATATATTTCCCAGCTCAGGGTGGGGGATAGGGTTGAGAGCTGTTTTGCGGTTTCATTCAAACAGCTGGCCCCCTATTCCTCCCGAAGCGCCCGGGCAGGAGAGGAATTCCTCAAACTGGTTCTACAGGATGTAACAGGAACATTGGAGGGCAGAGTGTGGGATAATGCATCGGGCCTAAATGGTATATTTGATGTGGAAGATATTATCTACGTCGAGGGTCTGGTTACGGAATATAATGGTTTGCAGTTGGCCATCAACAGTATCCAAAAAGTATCACCCCGGGAGGTGGACTTTTCAGATTTCGTTCCCACCACCCAATATGACATTTCAAAACTATGGGGAAATTATGAGGAATATATTTCCTCAATCAACAACCCCCATTTGGATCGTCTGTTTAAAGCAATTTTTAGCAGCGATTTCAAAGAGAAGTTTTTTGCCGCACCCGGTGGGAAGACCATACATCATGCCTACCGAGGGGGCCTCCTGGAACACACTTTGGAAGTTGCCTCCATCGCAGATCATATATCCCAGATATACTCCGATCACATCAATAGGGATATCCTTCTTACAGGGGCCCTACTGCATGATATAGGCAAAACAATGGAGTACGACGTGAACAGCATTTCTTTTCAAATGACAGATCGGGGTAGACTCTTGGGTCATCTGGTTCTGGGCCGGGACATCCTGATGGAATCCTCCGCCGGAATTGCCGATTTCCCCTGTGAACTGGAGGATGAGCTGGGCCATATGATCCTCTCTCACCACGGTCACAAGGAATGGGGCTCACCGGAACCCCCTAAGACCATAGAGGCCTTTGCCTTATATCATAGTGATCTGGTCAGTGCCAGATTGAACCAGGCGATCAGCAGCTTTTCCGAAAAACATGATGGTAGATGGACAAAATGGGATCCTTTTTTGGAAAGAAGTTTTTTTATTAGCCCATATAAAACCCCCGAGGAATTCGTCACCCCTGCAGATGACAATGATTGATTACATCCAAATATTCTTTATAAATCTTTGAGTTTTATTGCCGCAGTGATCACATGCTAGAAAATGCACACAGCCATTTGTAATATTCCCCTCCACCTTCCCCATTACCAGGGGCCAGAGATCCTCCTCATAGGGGCTGTAAGGACCAAAATAATCCTTTATATGCCCCTGATCCACCATTTTTCCCCCACATTTTGGACACCGAATCCCGGATGAAGTCAGCCCATTACAAAGTGGGCAGATTTTTCTCACTTGCCTTCCCACCCTTATGGTAATTTGCTATTTTGACTATCCTTATAGTGTCCAAAACTTTAAAAACTAAATATATTTTGACCCCCGGGACTAATCCCCCAACCTGATGGCAATATAGCAGATGTCGTCAGAGAAGTTTTCCATATCAGCCTCAAGCCCCTTATAAAATGAAGACCTCTCTTGGACGGATGTTCTGCCCAGTTTGGACAATATTTTTGGGAATAAGTTTTCCGGCAGCATTTGGGCACCCTTTTCAAAATACTCAGCCAGACCATCAGTGTAAAGCATTAAAAGGGAGCCTTCATTAAAGGGGATCCTATGGGTTTGATAGTTCAGTTTTTCCAATATGCCCAAGGGCATATCGCCGGGAGTCATATACGAACCGCCGCCATTTTGAAATAATATGGGGTAGGGATGCCCGGCATTGGACCAGGATATACATTTGTTTTTGAAGTCCACAACCATGTAGATGGCAGTTATAAAGAGACCCTCCAGCTTGCTGGAGAATAAGTTCATGATTTCTGTATTGAGGTTGTTTAATACCATGGATGGGCTGGTGTTTTTTTTGTCCAGGCCCATAAAAACTATCTTCACCGAGGCCATCATCAACGCTGCGGGTACCCCATAACCTGAACAATCTGCAATAAGGACTCCACATTTATCCTCATCCACCTTGACAAACTCATACAAATCCCCCCCCACCTTTTCCACGGGGTGGTAAAACACTTCGGCGGCGTCATTCCTGCATTGAGATCCCATGAGGCCCATTTGAATACTTCTGGCAAGGTCCAGCTGGTAGTCCAATCTAGCAAGATTCAACCGAAGCTGATCATGGGTTCTTTTCAAACGCAGTAGGGATTTGATACGTACGGTCAGTTCCGTCCAATCCAGGGGCTTTGAGATGAAGTCATCTGCGCCAACTTCCAACCCCTTGATTTTTTCTTCCCTACCGTTCAAAGCAGTCACCATGATAACAGGCAAAAAGTCCAGATTCATCTGAAATTTTATCTTCCTGCAAACCTCAAAGCCGTCCATCCCGGGCATAATAACATCCAGCAAGACTAGATCCGGGTCGTTTTTTGTGATTTGTTCTATTGCTTCCGCACCGTCATAGGCCGTCAGTATCTCATAATCCTTGGCCTCTAAAAAACCTTGTAACAGCTCAATATTTTGTTCATTGTCATCCACTACCAATATTTTCCCCTTATCCATATTCGGCACCTAAATCTATGATCACCTTGGCCTCATTCCCCCTACAGTTGAAACTGATTTCATTTACCAGAGAACTGATCAGGGATATGCCCCTACCTTTTTCAAGGTAGGGATCACTACAGCTGAAATCTGTATTTTTCCAATCGAAACCTTCCCCACCATCCCTAACTTGCAGTACTATCCTGCGGCCTTTTTCCAACCTCAGCTGCACCAGAATATCCCCCTGGGAATCCGTCGTCATCCCATGTTCAATGGCATTGGCCATGAGCTCCCTTAGTGATAATTCCAAACTAAATAACGCATCCTCCCCGGGCTTAAGAGACGAGGCTGCCTCAAGGATATCCAAGACAACAGGTTTGATGTTTTCCTTTTTCCCCTCAACGGAGGATGAATATAAAAGTTGTTTCATCTATACTTCACCCACCGCCGCCTCAACGGTATCATGGATATCCAGTATTTTATCCATCCTGGTCAGTTCCAGCACCCTACTGACCTTTTTGGTGGGAGCCGCCAAAACTATTTCTCCCTCTTTTTCCGCCTGATGCTTAAACAATGAGATCAACACACCCACTCCAGAACTGTCAATAAAGGGGACATTTTGCAAATCAATTACCACCTTTTTCAGGTCCCCTTCTTCCAATATTTCCTTTGCCCGATGCTTGATGTCATTGGAGCTTTCAAAAACTATCTCGCCCTGGATTTCAAGCACATCAATGCCATTTTTCTTTACCAGTTTCATTCTCTACCTCCGGCACTATATTTTAAACTCCCGTACAGATTCTTGGAGTTCTACGGCGATCTGTTCCAGCTTGTCCGCGGAGGCGCTGAGCTCCTCAACGGCTGCTGTCTGTTCCTCCGCTGAGGCAGATACCTGCTGCGCGCTGGCGGCGTTCTCCTCCACTACAGCGGCAATGGAATGGACCGCATCCTCAGTTGATGCACTGTCCTCTTCCAATTCCTCTGCCATCCCGGAAATATCGCTCACATGGGTAACAGCCCCCTGAGCCAACTTCATTATATCCTG
>JAAYRB010000097.1 GCA_012519005.1 Clostridia bacterium | reverse complement strand
TAAATTCAAAGGGTATGAATTTGGGATCAACACCCAATCGAATTATCGGGTGTTTTTCCATAAAAGCCCGCTCTTCCCCTGTCCAGTGGATTTTGTTATAAGCACCATGGCAGGGGGTTATAATAACAAGGATCGTAAAGATTATTATTGACAACAGGGTTATCGATTTTTTCATGTGTCGGCTCCTTTGTGGATTTAACAATCAAAGCGGCTGTGTATTCAAAAATAGGGCAATACAGTCCGCCTATGGGGTTTATATCCAATGTATCCAGTTATTTTCTTAGTTCCATATTAGTTCTTGTTATTCCTTTAGCGGCACAACAACCTGTTGAAAAATACGGCTGGGGTACTCTCTTTTTTTGCGGGCAGTCTGTATTTCCAGTGGGAGCAAATCATGTACAATGTGGTTTTTCCGCCAAGGCTAAGCAGACAAGGTTTTAATATTGGGTGAGTAAATCCCCATATGGGAGAATAAAAATATTAAGGAGGCACAAAACATGCAGAAAGCAACTATTCATTTAAAAAAACTGGCCAGTGCACATGCTACGCATGAAATAGAGGAAGCAGTAAGGTCCTTGGAGGGTGTCGATAAGGACAGTGTGAAGGCATTTTTCGCCTTTAGTAAGGTGGAATTAATTTTTGATTCAGGGAAAATCACACTGGAACAAATTGAGGAAGCCATCAAAAACTCTGGGCATGAAGTTACAGACTCCCAAGTGGAAGCCCAATAGTCCCTTATTTCGATTGATATTTTTCAATGGTGATCCGCAAATAACCACCAAAGGAATGTGGCGAGAAGACCCACAAGGCCGGTGGCCAGCACCATGAGGAGGGGGTAAGGGCCAAGGCCAGTATGGCTTCCCTCTCCGGCAATACCGCTGTAGATGGCCGGTATGGACCAGGGGAAATAGTCCCCAAATCCTGCGGCGGCGATAATTTGCGACAGGACCAGCGTGAATACCACAAATCCCAGAGGGGCCAGGTATCCACCGCTAAAGCTTGCTAGGAACGCAGTGGGGGTGGACAAAATCGATACCAGGACAGTGACTGTTAAGATCAGGCCAATTCCTTGGTATAAAATGACTGTTGAATATTGGGGGAGCCCCATTAGGAAGCCCATGAGCAAACCAAGGCTTAAAATGTAGGCGGCCAAGACAAGATTTACAATCAGGGCCGCCGTAAATTTTGCTGCCACGATGAAGGATCTCGAATGGGGGAGTGCCAGCAGATCTCTGACGGTTTTGTCTACATACTCCCTACCGAATATCCAGCTAATTATAAATCCAAAGATTAGTATTCCTCCCACGGAAATCATTTGTGCATATAGGATCAAATAGGATGGCCAATCCGCCTCACCGGCGATTTGGGCTTTTGCCCCCAGAAGCCCGGCATTCTTGGCAAACTCAGGATGTAATAAGACGAACATGAAAAACCCCGCCATTATAGGTGCCAGGGTAAAGGCAGCGGCAGTTACCCAGATCACCCTGGATTTGCGAAGTTTCATGAGTTCCACATGGAGTACAGTTAAGAAATATTTCACTGGGTTTACTGCTCCTTTCCCTCAACAACTTTTAGGAAATAGGCTTCTAAATCTTCTTCTCTCACTGTCAATTTTGTTGGGGGAAGACCCTCATGGACAAGGAAGCGGGAAATTTCCTCCGGCTTCCGTAGGGCTTTTTCACTATGTATCTCTATAAGTCCTTCCCTGTTCAATGTAGGGGAATATCCCGCAGAGGCTAGTTTTGATAGGGCTAATTCATTATCCCGGCAGGCCACAATCAGATAACTTTTAAAAAGCTTGCACAGTTTTTTCGAATCCATTTCCTGCAGCAGCTCTCCCCCATGAATAATGCCGATTTTTGTGGCGGTTTTTGCCATCTCGCTGAGGATATGGCTTGAGATTAAAATGGTTACACCCCTGTCCAAGGCCAGCTCCCTGAGTAAATTTCTTATTTCCACAACCCCTGCCGGATCTAGCCCATTGACAGGTTCATCCAGTATTAGTATTTCTGGCATGGCTAGAATTGCTTTTGCGATGCCCAGCCTTTGGGCGTTTCCCGTGGAGAGATGCTTTGCTTTTTTCCAAGCATGTTCTTTAAGGTTCAGCCGATGGATCACACTTTCCACAGATTTTTGCTGGGGAATCAATCTCAGGCGCCGGGAAATTTCAAGATTCTCCCTCACTGTGAGCTCGGGGTAGGAGTGGGGGGTTTCGATTATATAGCCCACATCCTTCCAGATATTATGTTCCCCGGGGCGGATCTTTTTACCATTGATATAAACTGTACCCCCGGTAGGGCGAATCATGCCCAGCAGCATACGGAATAAAGTTGTCTTACCTGCCCCGTTGAGCCCAATGAGGCCATAGATTTCCCCCCTATCAACTTCTAGGGAAATATTCTTTACTGCCCGGAGCTTGCCAAAGTTTTTTGATATATGTTCGGTTTGAATCACGGCACCCAATTTATTCCTCCCCCGTTTTCATGTGGTTGGCCACTGAGGCCTCAAAAGTGGGATCAATCGTTTCCCTGTAATCTTCCATATTCATTCCTTCTCACTCATATACAGCATCTGCAGGCTCAGCCAGTAATCCATATTGCCGCCGGCAGTATCCACATTTATACTCACATTGTTAAATAACAGCAGGACTCTAATTTCATCATTTTCCATGGACAGGGTCATATCCTCAATGGGGACCTGTGCAGGCTGTGCCTTTCCTGGGGGATATTTGGCCGTGATTTTGTCAAAGTAGCTGTTCATATCCTGATCAATTATTGTGCGGCCATCGAGTTCTATCTTGATGGTGGGGATCCCCCCCGACGAAGAAGTATTCCAATGGATTTCATAGGCACCTTTCTCTCCCTCTATAATAACCGTTGGTCTATCCCCCCAATCCTGGATATTGGCCGCCCATCTGTATCCACTTATATCCACCACATCCGTGGGCAGGGAAAGATGTATCCCCATATGCCTTCCTGGGGCTGATTCCGGCCGTAAATCGGGCCATGTCTGTTCAAATCCAAGTTTATTTCTAAATACAGAGCTGTCATTTAAGTGATTATCAAACCAAGAGGGAAGTCTCGGGTTTTCCATATTGGCCAGGTAGTTGACGGCATCGGTAATCTTTTCCTTCATGTCTTTTTCCGGTTCCTGGGCTGCCGGTTTAATCTTCCCATTTTGTAGTATCCCTTGGGTCGTAAGCATCTTCTCGAGACGATTGATCTGATTTGCGGCAGTTAGATCATGGTAGCCCAGCAAGGGCAGCACTGAAAAAACGGCCAACGCGCAGATTATTGCCGCTATAATGACCTGGGATCTGTCCTTCATAGATATTAACAAAACGACCGCTGATATGGACATAATCCAAATAAGAGCAAATGTATATTCCGGTGTCTTGATCCCCCATCTATCAATTTGCAAAAGCAATGTCCTGGCCTCAAAGAGAAGAATTACCAGGGCCGCCAAAGGGTAGGCTCTGCGATAAAACTTTGCGATACCCGATTTGTTGTGGGTGAGCATGATATGAAGCCATAAACCCAGCAAAGCATAGCCCGTGGCAATGGAGGAAAGCCGGATGAAAGAAACATCCATCCCCGTTATGATAACTTTTCCTGACCATATCAGGAGTACCACCGTCAATGCTAGTAACAGAGGGGCCATTATGTATTCAAATAGAGTTTTAATGAATCCGGGTTGGCTTTGGGCTTCTTTAAGTTTTATATTACCGCCGCTTTTGCTGAAATCGGGAAAATAACCGATAAAAATACCATAGGCCAAAAATCCGGCAATGGTGGAGATATGCATATAGACTTTTCCGCTCATGCCCTTATAAAGCAGGGCTTGTACTGCCCCTGCGATTCCCGATCCACCGGCCAAAATTACTATCCCGTATAAAAGGGCTGTAAAGAACGCC
>JAAYRB010000096.1 GCA_012519005.1 Clostridia bacterium | reverse complement strand
GGTGTTGGGCGTATTGGGAATAAGTGTCTACAGCCTGATTTTATTTATAAAACTTGCTAACAAAGGTATCCAGGCCCTAGATATTTATTTAGATGAAAAATCGAAGGAATAGATACCCTGCCAGTAAACTGCACTATCCGAAAATCAAAACAATAATATGTTATTTGCCCGCAATCACGCTTCTGCTTATTTACATGTACATAGCAGTAGCCATAAGGGATATGGGGTTTATTTCATCCATTGCCACCACCTGGGGTTTATTATTTACTTTGGGCGGCTTTTCTCTAGGCAAAAGATGTCTGGCAGCAGCGCAATAGGTATATTGCCAAAAATTTATATGATTTACAGGAGGCAGCGCAATACAGACAAGCCGTAAGTGAAGTGCCAATAGGAATTGCCATTCTGATTTTTTATGGCCTTTATGTTTTTGCCTTCTACGGGATAAACAAAAGCAATAAATAATTTAACATTACTTACACAGCATTTACACCATAAAATGCCCCGTTGTTCCGATATCACAAAAATCGACTAACAAAAGGACTTAGGGCCCATAGGCGATGTCAGTAATCAGCCTCATTAACTACTAGAAGCAAAGCGAGTTTTGATGCGGCCCAAAACGAGCCTTTTAGGCCCTACCCCGAAGCTCCTGTAATTGAGCTAAACGGGACAACGCCGGTCAAAAACACTAACCAAAGAGTCCGTCCCGGTGGTTGGGCGGCTTCTATATATCATTGATCCTTCTCTTTGCATTATCCTTGCTGGCATTGGCCCAGGATAAAACATCATGGACAACCTTGGAACCTCCCGCCATCAGCACCGCTGAGAACCCCACTCCCACATACTTCGCCTTAAAGGCTATTTCAAACATTTCAAAGAAATCTAAATCAGCGCCAAAAGAGACCACTAAAGAAATTACAAGAGATAAAAAACAAGCAAAATTTACCTCATACAGCTTTATACCCTTCGCCTTGGGAAAAACCTGTAGGGTTATCTCCACAACCTCCTGAACAACGAATGACAAAAACAACCAAGCAGCTATACGATCCATTTCCCACACCCCAGAAAAACACTTTATTTATCCTGTGTCTCTCCCGGAAACAATGTGCATCAAAAACAGAGATTCCCCTAAATAACCACAATCTCCGTATATTTTGACTGATGAAAGTTTGTGGTATCATTATAGAAAAGCGAATAAAACAGGAGCAAGAATACATGAAAAATACATTGATTCTTTACCATTCAAAATATGGTGCCACAAAGAAATACGCCGGATGGTTAGCGGAAAGTCTGTCATGCGATGTCATGGAAATCAAAAAGGCAAAAATTGAACAGATCAAAAAATACCATACCGTTATTTTCGGTGGAGGAATCTACTCCTCTAAAATTGCCGGCATTTCCTTTCTCAAAAAACACATTGAACATCTCAAGAACAAAACAATAATTATATTTGCCGTTGGGGCTTTTCAGTACAATAGGAAGGCAGTGGAAGAATTAAAGTTAAACAATATAGGGGAAGAGCTAAAGCATATTCCCTGCTTTTATTGTAGGGGAGCCTGGAATGAAGATACTTTATCGTTAAAGGACAGAATTTTATGTAGATTGCTTGAAAAAATTGTTACAATTAAAAAACCCTCCGCCCGCCAGCCCTGGGAAATAGGCTTCATGGAAGCCGTGGGCTCAAACCATGACTGGACGGACATAAAATACGCCTATAAAATAATAGAATACTTACATAAGGAAATCGGCAATCATACTGATTGACCATCAGTAAATGTCGCCAGTATAACAAAATATTGATCAGATTCTGCTTGCGAAGCTTAAAAAACAAAAAAATTAGGGGGTCATTACCCCATTTTTAAAATGTTTCACGTGAAACGTTTTAAGTTTTATTGCTGCCCCAGGATTGTCTCAATAATCCTGCCCAAATCTTCTTCACCAAAATATTCTATTACTATTCTTCCTTTCTTCCTGCCTCTTATCTGTACCTTTGTGCCCAGAATTTCCTCCAGGGTGGTTTCTAGTCTATAGAATTCATAATCCCTAGGCTTCTCATTTTTATCACTTTTCTTTTTTGCTGGGTTTTTGATTTTTTTTACGATTTCCTCTGTTTGCCGGACGGTGAGCCCCTCTGCCAAAATTTTTTCCGCCAGTGCCTGTTGTTCCTCACCTTCTAGGCCCAGCAAAGCCCTGGCATGTCCGATGCTTATTTCTCCTTCCTTGAGCATTTCCCTTACTCCATCTGAGAGCTTTAGAAGCCTCAGCATATTTGTTACAAAGGGCCTGCTTTTCCCAACTTTTTTTGCCAGCTCCTCCTGGGAATAAGAGAAATCTTCAATCAAAGTATTATAGGCATAGGCCTCTTCCAAGGGGTTTAAATCCTCCCTTTGAATATTTTCAATCAGTGCAATTTCCGTCAATTCCTGTTTTGTATATTCCTTTACAACCGCAGGTATGGTCTCCCTATCAAGCAGCTGGCAAGCCCTCCAGCGCCTCTCCCCCGCCACAATTTCATATGCCCCATCTTCAACAGCCCTTACCACTATGGGCTGCACCACCCCATGTTCCTCTATTGACTGGGCTAATTCCTGAAGTCTGTCCTTATCGAAATGTTTTCGCGGCTGATACGCGTTGGGTTTGAGTTTGTTCAAGGGGATTTCTAAGATCCGGTCCCTTGTCCCTCCCTCCAGAGGTTTGTCTTCCTCTATAACAGTGGTGGGGGGTATCAAGGCACCAAGTCCCTTTCCTAATGCCCTTCGACTAGACATTTTCTATTATCTCACCTGCCAATTCAGTGTACATTTCTGCTCCTTTTGATTTAGGATCATAGGTAATTACCGGTTTGCCGTGGCTTGGAGCCTCGCTTAAACGCACATTTCTAGGGATAATTGATCTAAAAACCTTATCCTTGAAATGATTTTTTACCTCGTCCACCACCTGTATTGACAGGTTGGTGCGGGCGTCAAACATCGTCAGGACAACGCCTTCCAATTCTAAACCGGGATTGAGATGTTTTTTAACCAATTTTATTGTATTCATCAGCTGCCCCAAACCCTCCAATGCATAATATTCGCATTGGATGGGAATTAAAATTTTATCTGCGGCAGTCAAGGCATTTAATGTGAGAAGTCCTAAGGAAGGGGGGCAGTCAATTAAAATATAATCATAGTCGTCTTTTATAGGGGCAACGGCCTTTTTTAGCTTTACTTCCCTGGAAATAGCGGTAACCAATTCTATTTCCGCACCGGCCAACTGGATGGTTGCAGGAACTACAAATAGATTTTCAATCTCCGTGGGATGGACCAGTTGTTCCATAGGTACACCGTTGATTATCACATCGTAGATACAATTCTTTAACATGAAGCGATCCACCCCAAGACCGCTGCTGGCATTTCCCTGGGGGTCTATATCCACAACCAGTATCTTCTTATTTTTAATTGCTAGACAGGCACCCAAATTGACCGCCGTTGTGGTTTTGGCAACTCCCCCCTTCTGATTTACCACCGCAAATATTTCGCCCATACTTTTCACCACCATTGGGATGATTGCTTCATCTCTATGTTTTCTATATTCAACATAGGAAAAATAACTTCCTCCCAAAAAAAGAAGGTCATAACAATATCTGGTTATATTTTTATCCTTACAGGGGTCTTTTTTTCGGTATTCCCACCCTGCGGGGGTATTTATCCGGGGATTCAGCTGTTTTGATTATTTTTACTATATTCCTTTTTTCTTGCAAGAAAGGCAGTTGGAAGCTCATAATATCCTTCAATTTACCCCCCAGAATGTTTATGGCATTTTCAGATTCTTCTATTTCCTTTTCCACGGATGCTCCCTTATATGCCAAAAAACAACCCCCTCTTTTTACAAGTGGAAGGCAGTATTCCGAAAGGGTATTCAATTTACTCACAGCCCTGGCTGCGGCATAATCAAATTTCCCTCTATATTTCACATCCCTCCCCATTTCTTCGGCTCTTTTTTTAACAACAAAGACATTGTGGAGTCCCAATTTATCCCTGGTGTTTTCTAAGAATAAGACCTTCTTCCCAATGCTCTCCACAAGGGTTATTTCCATATGGGGATAATAAATTCCGATGACCATCCCGGGAAATCCAGCGCCTGATCCTATGTCTACCAAGCTACCCTCACCCCTGATCAAGCTGCACCCCGATAATGAATCGAAAAAATGTTTGATTATTAAATTTTTATCACCGACGATGGAAGTAAGATTGGTTTTTTTGTTCCATTTTTTTAGCAGGCTCATATAATCCATAAATTTCCCCACCTGTTGATCCTCTAAGCCCACCCCTATTTGGATGCCCCCTTCGTGAAACAGCCTGTATATCTCATCCTCCTTCATCTTCATTCCCCCCGGTCTCCCTCCTCCTCTGTTCTAGATATATGAGCAGCATATTTATATCCGCCGGTGAAACCCCGGGAATACGGGATGCCTGACCCACAGACATAGGCTTGGATTCCTGGAGCTTTTCCCTAGCCTCCATCCTCATACCCCTTATTCCCTGGAACTCTATGCCCGGAGGTATTTTCCTGTTTTCAAGTTTTTTAAAATTCTCCACCTGTTTTATTTGTTTTTTTATGTATCCTTCGTATTTGAACTCTATCCAAACTTGTTCCTGTACATCCCTTGGATACTTCTCAGATCCCGGTAGAAACCTCTCTATATGACTTGAATCCAATTCTGGTCTTTTTAAAATTTCCCCTATGCTCATGCTTTTTTTCAGGGGAGAGGAACTCAATTCTTCCAATAGTTTTTCTCCATGCTCATCCCCCGGGTTGATCACAGAATCCTCTAATATTTCGGTCAGCTCCTCAATCTGATTTTTACGCTCAATGAATTTTTCATACCTTTGATCGTCCACTAGACCGATTTTTCTCCCCTTCTCTGTCAATCTTAAATCAGCATTGTCCTGGCGAAGCAGCAATCGGTACTCAGCCCGGGATGTAAGGATTCTGTAGGGTTCCTCAGTTCCCTTGGTAACAAGATCATCAACCAATACCCCAATATAGGCCTCGGATCGGGAAAAAGTCACCGGCGCCCTACCCTTTACATACATGGCCGCATTTATTCCCGCTAAAATACCCTGGGCGGCGGCTTCTTCGTATCCAGAAGTACCATTCATCTGGCCCGCACTATATAGGCCTTCCACACCTCTTACCCCTAGATTTAATTCCAATTGCTTAGGCTGGATACAGTCATACTCGATGGCATATCCCGGCCTCATGATCTCTACTTTCCCCAACCCTTTGATAGATCTCAGCATTTCCAGCTGTATATCTAGGGGGAGACTCGTGGACATCCCCTGAACATATATCTCCTTTGTATCCCACCCCTCGGGCTCGAGAAACACCTGGTGGCTTTCCTTATTGGTGAAGCGCACAACCTTGTCCTCAATGGAAGGACAATATCTAGGGGCTTTTGCTGAGTATTCCCCCCGGGCTAAGGGTGATTTGTCCAGATTTTCCAGGATTATTTCATGGGTCTTAGTATTGGTATATGTCAGCCAGCAGGGGAGACGAGGTCGTTTCTGTCCATGACTCATATAGGAAAAATAATATTCCTCCTCATCCCCCACCTGCTCTGTCAATGAGGAATAATCCACTGTATCCCCATCTATTCTGGCCGGCGTGCTGGTATTGAATCTCACTAATTCAAATCCATGGCTTCGAAGGTTATCAGATAATTTATTGGCAGGGAAATACCCGGCTGGGCCGCTGCTGTAGTTCAAATCCCCCATAATTATACGGCCTCTTAAATATGTTCCCCCCGCTAAAATTACAGTGGGGGACCAATAGACCGCCCCGGCCAGGGTGATAACCCCTTTCACCTGACCATTTTTAATAATTATTTCCTCCACCAAATCCTGTTTCATATGGAGATTTTTCTCCCTTTGCAGTACCCCGCTCATCTCGTATTGGTACAGCCTTTTATCCGACTGACAGCGTAAAGCCCTGACGGCGGGCCCCTTACCTGTATTGATCATCCTCATCTGGATAAAAGTCTTATCGGCGTTGAGGGCAATTTCACCACCCAGGGCATCAACTTCTCTGACAAGATGGGATTTGCCCGGGCCCCCCACCGCCGGGTTGCAGGGCATCAAGGCAATGGCATCCATACTGATTGTCAAACAAAGAGTCCTGCACCCAAGCCGTGATGAGGCAAGGGCAGCCTCGGAACCGGCATGTCCAGCACCTATAACAATGACATCATATTTGCCTGCGGAAAATGTCAAAAAATCACCTCATTTCACTTTCCAATACAGAACTCCTGGAAAATAATATCCAGTATTTCTTCTGTGACCGTATCTCCCACTATCTCCCCTAAATGACTCCAGGCCTCCTTGATGTCGATAGCAATAATATCCAGGGGGTGTCCTACCTCCGATGATTTTTTTGCATTTTCTATACTTTCCAAGGCCCTTTGTAATGCCTGTTCATGACGAATTCTATTGATAAGCGGCTGGTCACCGATTATATTGTCCATCTCAATTATTTTTCCTATATTTTTTTCAAGAAGGTCCATTCCCGCCCCGGTTTTTGCCGATATAGGTATGAATTCTTCATCATATAATTCTTCAGCTCTGTCCATAAGGTCTATTTTATTCAGCAGTTTCAGATGAGGTATATCCCCAACAAGATCCATTATCATCCCATCCTCATCCTGGATACCTGTGGTGATATCGAAAATTATCAGGGCCAGATCGGCGTTTTTTAGGGATTTTCTTGACCTCTCTACCCCAATCATTTCCACTTCATCCCCTGTCTCACGTATACCCGCGGTGTCAATTATTCTTATGGGTATGCCGGCAAGATTCAAATTTTCCTCTATAATGTCCCTGGTTGTCCCAGGTATATCTGTAACTATGGCCCTCTTTTCTCTTAGAAGAGTATTCAGAAGACTGGATTTGCCCACATTGGGTTTACCGACGATTACAACCTTGATGCCATCCCTCAATATTTTCCCCTTGCCTGCTCCTTCCAGCAGCCTGGTTATTTCGTGGGCAGCCTTGTTCAATTCATCCTCTAATTCCCCGGGCCCCATGGCAGCTTCTTCATCTTCTTCGGGAAAATCTATATTTACCTCCACAAGAGCCAGAATATTGCTTAGTTGTTTCCTGATTCCTTCAATTTCCCGCGAAATGGAACCCTCTAAATTATCCACCGCCGCTCTCAAGCCTTCATGGGTTCTGGAGCGGATAATATCTAGAATGGATTCCGCCTGTACCAGATCAATCCTCCCATTTAAAAAGGCTCTTTTTGTAAATTCCCCCGGTTGTGCCAACCTAACTCCTTGGGCCAGCACAGCCTCCAATGTTTTTCTAAGGGGCATACTCCCACCGTGGCAGTTGATTTCCACCACATCCTCCCGGGTAAAAGTTCGCGGTGCGTACATGATCGCAACCAGGGCTTCATCAATCACCCCACCATCCCTGGGTGATATAATATTACCCAAATATAATGTGTGGCTCTCAAAATCCCTGATTCTTTTTTCAGTTTTAGGTCTAAAAATCGCCTCCAGCGCGTCCACTGCTTGGGGCCCGCTGATTCTTACAATCCCTATCCCCCCCTCACCTAAAGGGGTGGCCAAAGCCGCAATGGTATCATCTATATACATCAGGAACCACCTCATCCACGGTAAATACGGTCAGCTGTTAATTACGGTTTTTTAGATAAAAAGACCCAGTATTTATTTACTGGGCTAATGGGTACCTTTTCTATACTTTTTATTTTGGTGCTATCACTACCTTGCGGTAGGGATCATCTCCCTCACTGTAGGTTTCCACATCCTTACTGCCCTGGAGCGTATAGTGTATAATTCTTCTTTCCTGTGCATTCATGGGCTCCAGAACAACCTTGGTACCCGTCTTTTTGACCTTTTCAGAGATTCTCATGGCCAATCTTTCAAGGGTTTTTTCTCGTTTTTTCCTGTATCCTTCTATGTCCACAATAATTCTAGCCCGTGCCCCGATTTTAGAAAGTTTTTTATTTACAGCAAGGTTTACCAGATACTGCAGTGCATTTAGGGTATCACCCCTTCTACCGATGAGTATACCCATATCCTCTCCGGTGAGATAGAAATGATGGTATTCACCCTTTTTATTATGAGATATATCTACCTTTAAATTCATACATTCACAGATTTTTAAAATGAATTCCTGCGCTAACTCCTCCGGTGTGAAAATAACCTCGAGCCTGACCTTCGCCTCTCGTGTTCCCAGTATACCCAGGAATCCCCTGCTGGCTTCCTCTAGTACCTCAATATTTACATTTTCCTTTTCCACTCCCAGCTTATCCAGCCCAGCCTCTATGGCTTCTTCCACAGTTCGGCCCGTGGTTTCAATGCTAGTCATTTTGTACCAGCTTCCTCCTTTACTACCCTAGAATGACTCCTGATTGCTAATTGTTCTATGATACCTAATATGCTGTAAAACACCCAGTACAATGCCAGCCCCGCAGGAAATGTTCTGCTTATATACCCAATAAATAGGGGCATAAAGTAAAGCATAACTTTTTGTGTTTGTTGGGCAGAGCCCGGTGCCCCACTGGATTTACTGGCCCTCATGGCCACATATTGTTGGAAAAATGTACCCAAAGCCACTAGAATAGGCAAAATATAGGGTATATGGATACTTGGAATATGGAATATATCTATCGGTAAGGTAAAACCGGGGTCAGGGCTTCCTAAATTGGGAACCCACAGAAAGCTGGCCTTGTCAAGATCAACAAAGGGTGGATGCCTGACTGGATCAAAAAAACTCTGAAGAGTCCTAAACAGCGCAATAAGTATGGGCAGTTGGATCAGCAGGGGTAGACACCCCGACGCGGGATTAACATTATGCTCTTTATAAACCTTCATCATTTCTTCCTGGGATTTTTGAGGGTTATCTTTATATCTTTTTTGTATTCTCTGTACTTCCGGCTGGATCTCCTGCATCTTCGCCATGGCAACAGTCTGTTTCCTGGTAAGAGGGAACAGAACAATCTTTATAAATACAGTCATCATTATAATGGCAAGTCCGTAGTTGGGAACCCCCAATTTTTCAGTTATACCATATAAGATCTGTAGTATATGACCAAAAACATTTATCACCGCTGAAAACATACTATTTCCCCGCATTCAAGGCCAAATAACAATCTGCTAAACCCGATGCAGGATCCACCTCCTAAAAAAAACTTGTACATATCTGACTACTTTTTTTAGAGCCATGAATCCTCTTCCGCTTTCATATTTCTCCACAGGATCCATTCCACCGGGGCAAAAAGGATGGCATTTAATAATTCTTCTCACAATGCAGTATAATCCCAGGATAGAACCATGTTTACTGAGGGCATCAATGGCAAAATTGGAACAACTGGGGTAGAATCGGCAGCAGCCGAAGGATAAGGGAGATATAAATCTTTGATAAATTCGTATAAGAAAAATAATGAAGGGACCCATTCCAGTATCATCCTATCTCAATTTCCCTGTATAAACCAGCCCTTTTAGTAATCTTGATAAAATCTTTCTCCATTTGCCAAAAATTGCGACCCTTTGCAGCAGCCCTTGCTACCAAAACAATATCATATCCATCCCCAATGTTATCATTATGTTTCCGGCAAATTTCCCGCATCAAACGCCTTATTCTATTTCTCACCACCGAGTTGCCGACCTTTTTGGAGACAGAAAAACCAAAACGGGTGGTATTACCCCCATTTTTTTTATTGAATAAGACCATAAACTTACCGGGGATAACCTTACCCGTCCTGTAAACCCTCCTGAACTCGGTGTTTTTGCAGATTCTTTGCTGCCTTTTAAGCACAAGAACAACTCCCAGGGTTTTATTAAGATAATACCCATAAATTTCCCATATAACTTCAACTATGACTAAGCACTGATTCTTTTTCTGCCTTTGGCCCTTCTTCTGCTGAGAATTCTTCTACCGGCATTGTTTTTCATCCTTTTTCTAAAACCATGTACCCTTTTATGTTTCCTTCTCTTAGGTTGGTAGGTTCTTTTCATGAGTCTTACCTCCTCTATGCACCATTATAGCCATTATATCCAAAAAATACATTAAAATTATATTCATTATAAAAATAAATGTCAAGGGAACAAAAATCCAAATAAACAGATATCCACAATAAGTTTTAAAATCCCTTGGAATTATCAACATCCATCACTTAGCTATTGATAAGTATCGTTGAAACTGTGGATATTTTTTGATATCATTAGTCTAGGAAATTCGACAAGTTTTACTAGTTTTGAATTTTTCCGCTGCCGATTACCTAGTTTGGGAATCTTTTTTTTTCTGTTTTTAATTCCACAACTGCAACGATCTTTCCTTAAAGTTTTCACATATCAGGGGGTATAATAAAGATGATTATAAATCTCAATACGTTGTGGAATAAGGCTTTGAACGTCTTTAGGGAGGAGTTAAACCAGACCAGTTTTGACACTTGGCTGAAATCTACATACCTCATGAAGCTGGAAAAAGATATCGCGGTCATAGCAGTTCCAAATGAGTTTGCGAAAGAATGGTTGGAAGCTCATTACCACTCTCTCATTCATAGGACCCTTAAATCACTGTTGGACAAGGATGTATATCTTTCCTTTGTTATTGCGGAGCAGGATATTTTGCAAAAACAGAGTTTTCCACAGGCAATAAAAACCAACAGCTCCGTTTCCTCAAAACTTAACCCCAAGTATACTTTCGAAACATTTGTAATAGGAAACAGTAATCGTTTCGCCCACGCTGCCTGTTTGGCCGTGGCCGAGGCCCCTGCCAAATCATATAACCCTTTATTTATATATGGAGGGGTTGGGCTGGGCAAAACCCATTTGATGCATGCCATAGGCCATTGGGTTTTGGCGAAGGAAACCAATTACAGGGTTGTCTATGTTTCCTCAGAAAAATTCACCAATGAGCTTATTAGTTCCATAAGAGACGATAGAACCGTGGAATTCCGCAACAGCTTCCGTAATATCGATGTTTTGCTCATTGATGATATCCAATTTCTTGCAGGAAAGGAGAGAACCCAGGAGGAGTTTTTCCATACATTTAATGCTCTACATGAAGCAGATAAACAGATAATCATATCCAGTGACCGGCCGCCGAAGGAAATCCCTACTTTAGAAGACAGACTTCAATCCCGTTTTGAATGGGGGCTGATCACTGATATACAGCCGCCGGATTATGAAACCAGGATTGCAATCCTTCAAAAAAAGGCTGTCCAGGAGGGTATTTCCCTCCCTGAAGAAGTAATCAACTATATAGCCACAAAGATCCACACGAATATACGCAAACTTGAGGGCGCATTGTTGAGAATTGCGGCATATTCTTCTGTTACTGAAAAAGAAATAAATGCGGACTTTGCTGCTTCCGTTTTAAAAGACATCATACCAGACAGCAGGCCCGTGCCCGTGACTATCGATCTTATCCAAAATAAGGTGGCAAAATACTATAAATTGCAAACAAAAGATCTGAAATCCAGAAGAAGAACACGTACTATTACCTTTCCAAGACAAATTGCCATGTATTTATCCCGGGAGCTAACAGAATCCTCGCTTCCCGTCATAGGAGAGGAATTTGGTGGAAGGGATCACAGTACTGTCATCCATGCCTGTGATAAAATCTCCAAGGAAATTGAAGAAAACCCTATTTTAAAAGAAGAAATAGTCTTTTTAAAAAACCAAATTATCACCAATAACTGACTTTTTTCACCCTAGTTATAATCAACTTACGAAATGCTGTATTGCTTGCCCCTCATATAATCCGTCCTCTATAAACAATATCAACAGCCTTACTACTATTACTACTATTGTTTTATAAATAGAATCAATATATCTATATATATTAAAGGGAGGGTTTTTTAATGCTAATAAAATGTCATCAAGAGGAACTGCTGAAGGCGGTAAACATAGTCAGCCGGGCTGTTGCCACCAGCACCCCGATACCTATTTTAACTGGGATCTTTATAACCGCGGAGGATTCAAGTTTGACTCTTGAGGCAACGGATATGGAAATACGTATTCGACATCGTTTCTCTGTGCAGGTTCTAGAAGAAGGAAAAGTGGTGATCCCGGCAAAACACTTTACGGACCTTGTGAAAAAATTGCCCGGCACCACTATAGAAATTGGTACCTTGGAGGACGATACGAGTATTTATATTAAATATGAAAAATCACAAGTAAAACTGCTCAGCTACGAAATAGATGAATTTCCTGAAATAAATGAAGAATTGACCAAACCATTACTGTCCATGGATTCGGAACTTCTGTCTGAGAGTATTAGACAAGTATCCATTGCCACTTCAAGGGACGAATCAAGGCCGGTATTTACAGGGACACTGTTTAATCTTGAAGATGATGGATCCATCACAATGGTGGCCACGGATAGTCATCGTCTGGCGGTAAAAAAAATACAACCCACCCTTTTAGAAGAAGATATTTCCTCACTGGAAATAATAATCCCATCAAAAGTGCTGGGTGAGGTGGGAAGAATTTGGGGCGATATAAAAGAAGATTTGCATATCGGTTTTTCGGAAAGCCATGTTTTTTTTAAAGGTAAAGACACATTTATATACTCACGTCTGATAGATGGTGTTTTCCCCAACTACAAAGATGTTATACCCGAGGAAATTAAAACCCAGCTGCTGATATCCACAGATTTGCTCTATGAATCTCTAGGTAGGGCTTCTCTCATGTCCCGGGGGGAATTCAAGGGTAGAGGAAGCATTATAAAAATCAAGCTGGAAGGAAATAATATACATATACACTCATTTTCCAGTGAAATCGGTGAGGTAAATGAGACAATAACCTCGGATAAAGATGGAGAAGATATGGAAATTGCCTTCAATGTAAAGTATATGCTTGATGTATTTAAGGTTTTGAACTCTGAGAAGGCAAAAATTGAATTTTCCGGTTCTCTGAGTCCTGCATTGGTTAAACCCTCAGAGAGTAATAGTTATTTGTACTTGGTCCTGCCCATACGTATTCAATAATGAGGGGGCTGTGATTTGATAGAGATGGAGATTGATACAGAAACCATTACATTGGATAATTTTTTGAAATGGTCCGGCTTAGTGGAAACTGGGGGGCAGGCTAAAATGGCTGCCCAGCTGGGTCAAGTAATGGTCAATGGAAAAGTAGAAAAAAGGAGAAGCAGGACAATAAAAGAAGGAGATATAATAGAGTATCAGGGCTCTGTTATGATTGTGAAGCAGGCGGGGCAAGAGGTGTAGCCCTTGTATCTGAAAAAAATAAAAATTCATAATTTTAGGAATTACGATGGACTCAGGGAGCTTTACTTTAACTCCTCGGGCAATGTTTTTATTGGCAAAAACGCCCAAGGGAAGACAAACCTCCTTGAGGCCATATATTATCTAGCCCTTTCGCAATCCTTTAGAACCTCAAAAATAAGGGATTTAACCAATTTCGAGAAAGATTATTTTAAATTGGAGGGGGAGGTTGTCTCCCGGGGCAATGTATTTATATTAAATCATAATTATTATAATAAAAATAGGAAAAAGGAAACCTATATCAATGGTGTGAGATGCAGCAATATATCCCAGATGGTGGGAAGGTTGAGGGCTGTTATATTCTCCCCGGAACACCTTTCCCTTGCTAAGGGGCCGCCTTCGTTGAGAAGGAAATATATAGACACTCTCATTGCACAAGTGATGCCCAAGTACTGCTATTATTTTTCCCGTTACAGGGATGTACTTTCCCACAGAAATGCTCTTTTAAAGAAACGATCAGCCGGGGATGATCTTTTTGTTTGGGATCAACAGCTGTGCACACTGGGAGCCTTGATAATTGGGATCAGATTGAAGGCTCTTTCTAAGATTGCACCCATGGTGGAAAATATATTTAAAAAAGTTTCGGGTTTGAAGGGGCCCTTGGCGGTGGAGTATAAGTCCTCCCTGGGAAAAATAGATCACAATGAAGGTAATGAAAAAATTTATGATGTATTTATCGAGATATTAAAGAATAAGAGGGATTTTGAAATGATGAGGGGTATAACCTCTGTGGGCCCCCATAGGGACGATATTCAAATATTTTTGAATGAAAAACCGT
>JAAYRB010000095.1 GCA_012519005.1 Clostridia bacterium | reverse complement strand
GGAATGGGGGTGTATTTTGAATGAAAAGGCTCACCGGCCTTTTTCAGAGAAAGAGAAATACCACCTTGGGTGTAAATATATGCGGAGAAACCGCCCGTATAGTGGGCCTATCCCGGCGGACGGGCCCAGGATATATATTAAGAGCCGCGGGGGAAATACCCCTACCTTTTGAATGCATAGGTGAAGATGGCAGTGTCCTGGCACCCCGGGATATTGTTTATGCATTGGAAGAAACCACCCACCAATTCCAGGGAGAGTATATATCGGCAACCATCCGGGGTGATATGCTCACCATCCTTCACCTCACCCTTCCTGCCATGAAAGCGGCCCAGTTGGAATCCGCCCTCCTATGGGAAGCAGAAAATCTTTTTGGCCAGGATTCCAATCAGCTGGTGCTGGATTATCTGGTGATGGGAGATGCCGCGGAAAAATCGGATGATCAAATGAATATTATGCTGGCGGCAGTACCCAGGGATCTTGCATGGCAGTATTATGATGTTCTTGTACACTGTGGGCTCAAGCCCATCTCCCTTGAAATAGAACCCATTGCCTTAGCCCGGGCACTATCCCTAATGGAATCCCGAAAGACCCCCAAGGAAACCCAGGCGTTGATTGATCTAGATAGGGATTATATAAATTTTGCCCTCCTGAGGGGTGCCCAATTACTGTACGCCCAATCCTTCCAACTGGGTAAAATTGGGGGCCCAAGGAATCACACAGGGGAAGGGGTCTCCTTTTGGCTTGATTCCCTAATGAGCCAGATCATACCCATTTTGGATCATTATAGAAAAGATCAGGGCCTGGATATTGGTATGGGCATTTTAACCGGTGTAGGGGCAAACGAACCGGGGTTAATGGAAGCCGCACAGACAGATCTCAACCTTCCACTGATTAAAGGGGAAATACATCTCGATACCGCAGAGGAAAAAATCCTCTTGGCCCCCCAGTTCAGCATAGCCGCCGGATTAGCCTCGGGATTCCCATGAAAACACAGAAAATCAACCTCCTCCCGGAAGAGGTCCGGCCAAAAAAGACTAAGACTCCCCTCCCCGCCCATATAAAAATTATCTCAGTTGGCATCTTTGCTTTGATACTGGTCATTACTTTCTCATTGGCTTTCATAATTTCTTATCTTGAAAAAAACATTGATGGCCTTGAGGTGGAACACCGCCGGGCAAAAGCAATCATAGGGGAAGAATCCCGCGCGCAAACAGAAAAGCAGGATCTAGAAAAAAAGATAGGTAATTTATATTTGGATCCCGTGGATTTTAGTTGGAGAAACCTTCTAGAGGGGATCAGAGATGGGACACCGGAACAGGTGGGGCTTGAGGAAATCAAAGGGCAAAGCCGGGGACAGCTGTTCATTTCCGGTAATAGTGGGGACTATGAGTCCATCGGAACATTTCTAGATTCACTTCAGTCCATACCCCAGGTAAGAACGGTGATTTTAAAAAATATACAGGAAAAAGAAACCCATCTGTATGAATTTGAAATTTCTTGTGACCTTGGGGTGAGGGAAAATGATGAAAACCCTGATGAAAAAGAAGAGTAATTTAGTATATATTATCCTCCTCCTGGTAATGGCCCTGACATACCAGTGGGTTTGGAAAGGCCAATTTCTTCAATATAGGGATTTGACTTCAAAGGAGGACAATATCAGGAAAGAAATTGGGGAAGGTGAGAGGGCGGCCCTGGGGCTGGAAGAGCTGGAGGCGGAAATTCCCCAGTTAAAAATGCGGCTCTTACATCTACAGGAACAATTCTTCCCTGGGGGTCACCAAGATGGGACTATCATGGAAGCAGTAAAATTACTGGGTGAGTATGGTGATCTCATCTCGATTCAAAGGGGGGAAGTCGTAGAACGGGAGGAATATATTATCCTTCCTCTAAGACTTGTTTTACGGGGCTCTTTTGATGATATTCTTAGAGGTATTGGAGAAATTGAGAATTCCCGGCGGCATATAATCTTGAATGAAATAATAATAAACTCTAAAGAAAAAGGGGATGGGGGCAGCGATAACCTTCAAGCCCAGCTGCAGCTGTACCTATATAGGCTTGGAGACAATGGGGATATGGAAAACCCATCTATAGAAAGTGATTATGAAACGAAATCAGATCCCTTTGAACCGGTGATGGATTTAGAGCCCTCCGATTCGGAGTCCCCTGACATCCAACCTCCCGAATACCCAAAACCCGTGGCAGCTGCGGAGAGATCCCCCACGGCTTGGGATAATAATCGGGAAGAGGATTACAAGAAAAATAAGGAGGCCCACCAACCGGGGGGCTATCAGTTCCACAATGGGATTGTGAAAAAAGGTGAAGAAAACCTCCTCAAAAATCAGACGGTTTTAAGGAATGTGGGCCCCTTCTTTCCTGTCGGTCCAAGGGATATTAGAATATCCAGGGAGCCCTTTGAAAATGCTGTTGCCGTGACATTAAAACCTGGCGGCAAGGCCGAATTTATTCTGGAGCTGTGGGGCAAATACACCCATATGAAAGGTTTTATCGGTATAGATGATATTACCAGAAATTCTGGGTCCGGCATTATTTTAACCATCACTGGGGAAGATGATCTTATTTACAAGAGCCCCCTTTTGAAACCGGCGGCACCCCCAATCCCCTTGGATTTGCCCATTGATGGGGTTCGGAGGCTTACATTCCATGTGGAATGCATGGAAGCGGGTATTGGTGACCAAGCGGAGGTAAAATTTATAACAGCAGATATGAAATTCTATTGATGGGAATATTATTGATATCTCTTGCTTTAGAATAAGAGGATACAATTTTACAAGTAGAGGTGAATTGTCCATGATGGATGCACCTGAAATAGAGAAAATATTGAGTATTGCCTTACGTCGGGGAGGGGATTTTGCCGACATATTTATAGAAAAGAAGAAGGGCACGGGGATTACCCTGGAGGCCCAAAGGATAGAAAAAATTCATTCAGG
>JAAYRB010000094.1 GCA_012519005.1 Clostridia bacterium | reverse complement strand
TTTCCGCCGGCCATCCCTTCAAAGCTTCTGTCCTCACCGCTGTTTAAATCCACGCTGAACTGCTCCCAGGTGACCCCCTGTTCCTCTAGGGATTGCTTGAGATCCGTCAAATTGTTCTCTATCAAAGTACGCACCTGGTTGTTCTCCACCATGAACCTTCCATGGAGCACACCTTTTTCCAGAGTAAGTTGAAGTAGAAGTCTTCCTAGGTATTCCGGTTCCAGCTGAAGCCTGATCTCAGCCCTTCCCCTTTGGTTGAGCATCTGGCTTTTTTCCACCATCTGCTCTTTCAGAGTCTGAGACAGACGCTCCAAAAATCCTTCCTGGGATTTTTCCATATTCATAATCTGAATATCTGCTTCTTCTAATGCTGCAGTATGCTGCCCCATGTCCTGCTGCATCTGATACCCATCCCTGCTTCCCTGCTCCGCGGCATTGATCATTTCCCCCCGGATATCACCAAGAGCTGCCTTGGCCTCATCCCCCTCCTGGGAAACATTTTGAGCCAACGCTTCATCTCCTTCACCCTGGGGTTGTAAGGCAGCCTGGGCCGTCTCAAGATCTTGCCCTAGGTTTTTAAGAGATTCTAGGCCTGCCTTATCTACAGCGGCTTGTCCATCTTCTGAGGAAAAGACCATGGTCCCGTCCCCTTGGTTTTCAATTCTGCCCAAGGATGTCCTGAGCAGGTTGATTTCCCCATCCTCACCGGGGGCATCATTCAACCATTCAGCCATTTCAGCCAATTCCTGGGACATGGTACTCCCGACATCCTCCCCGAGAGCTGCAAAGGTTTCAATACCCTTACCTTTTAATAGACTGATGAGCTCTTCCATGGAAGGGTTGTCCCCACGGAATCCATTGACGATCTGCAGCCTAGCCAGCAGGCTTTGGGCTTCATCTTCACCCATTTGGGGCATCAGCTGATGAAAATAACTCAACCAATGATAATCCCCGGATGAAGTTTTTTCCTTGGGCTTATGCAGCCCTTCAGGATTATGATCCAGTTTTTCAACATCTCTCAGATCAGCCTTCCTGTGATCCTTCCCTTCCCCACCAAGCTCTTTTCTATCTCTGCCAATGGTCACACCATCTCTTTTATTTGAACCCCTATCTCGGGACACATCTCTGCTGTAATCATTCCTGCCGCTCTCCGCCTTGGCAAAAAAATCATGGAAGGATGGGGTATCTCTTCTGTCCTTATTCCCAAAAACTGCTTTACTGCCGGAAGGTATATTGCTTGGAAAACCCTGTAAAAATATCTGCGGCATTTTTCTCACCTCCTTTCATTGATATCAGCCTATATACTCCGCCGAATATAGGCGGATGTGGCTATCTCATCTAGTTCCTTCTGTTCCCTTTTGGCCATCTCATATCCATACTCCAGGAGATGCCTTTCCTTGAGCTTTTCCAAAACCTGATGTTCCTGTTTTGCCTCCACCAGCCTTCCCCGGCTTTCCCTCACCTTTTTTGAAGCCTGTACCAACAGTTTCTTCTGCTCTATAATCTGCTGCTGTAGAAACTGAATGGCGGCACTGCGGTGGATAAGCCTGTGGGGTTCCAGCCTACCGGCAAAAAATTCCTTC
The DNA here is from genome assembly GCA_012519005.1 of Clostridia bacterium. Lineage (GTDB taxonomy): Bacteria > Bacillota > DTU086 > DTU086 > DTU086 > JAAYRB01. Next base: position 3,652 of record JAAYRB010000094.1, on the reverse strand, counting down.
CTTCGCTGTTCCATCAATTCCTCCAGCCTTGCCAGCTGCCTCCGGTGGGAATTATGTTTTTCTGCAGCCTCCCGCAGCTCCGCTTCCCGCTGCCCCACAATCAAATCCTTATATCTCAAAACCCTCTCAAGGCCGAACTTGAATCCCTTCAATTAACCCCCGGACCTCCCACATCCACCACAGCTTTGATCACGGCCTCAAATTCATCCAAGGCTTCATCCATGGGAATATGGTCGTCCACACCCTGCTTCAAAAATTCCATGATCCCGGAATGGAGCTTGATGGAATTGTCAATTTCAGGATTGGAGCCTTTCTCATAGGCGCCGATATTCACCAGATCCTTGGCTTCCTCGTAGGTGGCCAAGGCTTCCCGGGCGATTTGGACCAATTTGCTCTGCCTTTTGTCAATAATATCCGGCATCAGACGGCTGATGCTCTGAAGAATATCCACCGCCGGGAAATGATTCTGGGCCGCCAACCGCCGGGACAGGACTATATGACCATCCAATATCCCCCTCACTGCATCGGCTATGGGCTCATTCATATCATCGGCCTCCACCAGTACAGTATATAGACCGGTGATGGAGCCTTTGTTGGATCTCCCCGCCCTTTCCAAGAGCTTTGGGAGTAAAGCAAAGACCGAGGGAGTATATCCCCGGGTGGCCGGGGGCTCCCCCACAGCCAAACCTACTTCCCTCTGGGCGGCAGCAAATCTGGTGACGGAGTCCATCATAAGCATGACATCCTTACCCTGGTCCCGGAAATACTCCGCAATGGCCGTGGCCACAAAGGCCCCTTTTATTCGCACTAAGGGGGGCTGATCCGATGTGGCGGTGACCACCACAGACTTTTTAAGCCCCTCCTCACCCAAATCCCTGTGAAGAAAATCCTTGATCTCCCTACCCCTTTCACCGATCAGGGCCACCACATTGACATCCGCCACACAGCAGCGGGCTATCATCCCCAGCAAGGTGCTCTTTCCCACCCCGCTGCCGGCAAAGATACCCACCCTCTGGCCCCGGCCGCAGGTGGTAAACATATCAATGGCCTTGATCCCAGTTTCCAGCTTTTCATCGATGGTCTTCCTCTCCATGGGATTTGGAGGATCATTATGAACGGTAAATCTCCTCTCCGGTATCCCCTCCACACCATCCAGCGGCCGACCCAGGCCATCCAGCACCTGGCCCAGAAGCTCCTCTCCCATCATCACCTGATGGCTCTTGCCCAAAGGAAGCACCCGGCAGCCGGGGGCAATACCCTTGAGGTCGCCCAAGGGCATGAGAAGGGCGTACCCATCCCTGAAGCCCACCACCTCCGCCACAATATCCTCTTCTTCCCTTTTTTCCACCTGGATGATGCAGATCTCACCGATGGAGGCATTTATCCCGCTGGCTTCAATGGTCAAGCCCACCACCCGGGCCACTTTCCCTAGATATCTATATGTGGAAATATCCTTCACCTTATGTATGTATTTGGCTGCATCCAATCTCGCAATACTCATTTGAGATATTCCTCACTGATGGCCCTTCGGATGATATCCAGCTGGGATTCCAGCGTGGCGTCCAAAAAGCCCTTCTCCGTCTCTATCTTGCACCCGCCGCGGCTCACCTGTTCATCGGCAAAAACATGGATATGAGCCCCACTGGAGGCAGTATGTTTTTGGAGCTCATCTACATACTGTTCCAATAGACCCACATCATCGGGATTCACCAGAATAGTATATTGATTCACATGGGCCAAACCCTCCAAGCCTTCCTTGGCCAGGCGAAGCACCGTATCCCTCTGGGCATCCACATGGTGGCGCACCACCTTTCCGGCAATGGCCAGGGAGAGATCCACCACTTCCCCCTCCGCCTGAAGAATCATTTTGGCCCTCTCATCTTGGGCTTCGTGGAGGGTTTTGTAGAGCTGCCCCCTGATGGCATCCAATTCCTCCTGTGCCTCCCCATAGGCCTGCTCATACCCTTCCCTGTAGCCCCTTTCCTCCGCCGCCCGCCTGATGGCCTCTTCTTCGGCCTTTGCCTTTTCCAAAATCCTCTTGGCTTCCTCCTGGGCCTTGACTGTTATTTCCTCGGCCTTATATCTGCTCTCCTGCAGTATGATCTCCGCCGTTTTCTCCGCCTCTTCGGAACGGTCTAAGGCGGTTTCCCTCTCCTCTTCCATTGGGGGATGATAATGCCCCTCGAGCAAAATATATTCATCCATTACTTCCATGGATCGAAAGACATTAGACAACTACCTCATCCTCCCCACCGCGGGAAATAATAATTTCACCCGCTTCATCCAATCTTCTAATAACCTGCACAATACTCTGCTGGGCTTCCTCCACTTCCCTCAAACGAATGGGCCCGAGGAAGTCCATTTCCTCCTGAAGCATTTCCCCCGCCCTGGCGGACATATTCTGTAGAATTCTGTTAAGCAGCGTTTCACTGGCACCCTTCAAACCCTTGGATAGATCCTTCATATCCACTTCTCTCAGAGTTCTTCTGATGGCCACATCGTCCAGAGTATTGATGTCTTCAAATACAAACATCCGGTCTCTGATATCGTCGGCCAATTCCGGGTCCTCCTGCTCCAGGGTCTCTATAATAGTCCTCTCCGTACCCCTATCCACCCGGTTCAATATATCCACCACTGACTGGATGCCCCCGGCGAAGGAGAATTTCTCACTGGAAATTGTGGAGAGCTTTTTTTCCAAAACAGACTCCACTTCCTTCACCACTTCCGGTGAAATTGTATCCGTGGTGGCGATCCTCTTGGCTACATTGGCCTGCTTTTCCTGGGGCAGTGCCCCCAAAACCGCCGCCGACTGATCCGGATCCAGATAGGAAAGGATCAGGGCAATGGCCTGGGGATGTTCATTTTCTATGAAGTTGAGCAGATACTTGGGATCAGTCTTCCGAAGCCCTGAAAATGGATGCTGCTTCGCCGCCGCCGTGAGCTTGCGGATATATTCATTGGCTTTATTTACTCCCAGGGTCTTCTCCAAGATCTGCTTGGCATACTGGACCCCACCCTTGAGCAAATAATGCTGCACCTCAAACATCTCCAAGAACTCCGCCACCACTTCTTCTTGAACGGCAGCATCCACCACATCCATATTTGCGATTTCATAGGAAACACTCTCTATATCCTCATCGGAAAGCTGTTTCATAATTGATGAGGACAGCTCTGGCCCAAGACTTATGAACAGCACAGCTGCTTTTTGTTTGCCAGTTAGTTTTTTTCTCGTCAATTATTCCACCTCAATCCTCCGACAACCAAGCCCTTACCAGCTTAGCCGCTTCCTCTGGGTTATCGCCGGTGATCTCTTTAACATTATCAAACCTGCGTATACGCCGTTTTTCCTCCTCGGTGGGCACATAGGGTTCTTCCTCCTCCTCTTCTTCCTCGGTAACGGCAATTTCGGAAACCGGCATGGGGAAGATCTCCTCCTCCCTCTCGGCCCTTCTCCTTCTGAGATATATGAAAATCAGAATTATTATCAGCAGCAGGCCGAGACCCGCCGCACCAAGAGTCATATATGTTTTGAGCCTCTCTTTCCTGGCCAGTTCCTCCCGGGCTGCTTCCATTTCCCTTTCCGCATCGGCGAGATGGCTTCTGTCAAAGGTTCGGCTCACCACAGTTATTTGGTCGCCCCGTTCCGGCTGAT
>JAAYRB010000093.1 GCA_012519005.1 Clostridia bacterium | reverse complement strand
TGACTGATTGCTGAAGCAACAACCCGCCGATCAAAACGAAAGATGTAATTGTTTAAATTTTATTTAGCTGGTACAATATAGTAAATAGAAAATTGGAGGTCTCTTATGGAAAATCAACAGGAAGACCAAAAAGGCGTCATTAAGATTTCAGAGGATGTGGTATCGGCCATTGCCGGCCTTGCGGCTACAGATGTTACTGGTGTTGCGGGGATGAGTGGCGGCATTGCCGGGGGCATAGCCGAGCTGCTGGGAAGGAAAAACCTAGCTAAAGGTGTAAAGGTTGAAGTCACGGAAAAGGAAGCACTCATTGATCTTTTTCTCATTGTGGATTTTGGGGTAAGGATTCCCGAAGTGGCTTATAATGTCCAGGAAAGTGTAAAAAATGCCGTGGAAGACATGACTGGTCTAAATGTCATCGAGGCCAATGTTCATGTGGAGGGTGTGTTTTTAGAAAAGGATGAGGTAAAGGAAGTGGAAGGAGTATAAAAGGGAGGCAGGGCGATGAAATGGCCACTAAGATTTGTACTAGCTCTATATTCAATTCTTACGGCATTTATTTCTTTATTATTAGTTCTCTACATTTTAGGTTTTAAGGGACCTGCGGCCCAACTTGTAAACTATTCCTTGCAAAATGCCAGTATGAGATGGACAACGGGCATAATTGCATTGCTTGTGCTTGTATTGAGTGTATTTACGCTGGTTAAAAGCTTTGGAAGCAGGGACGCGGCCGGCGAAAAAAGGGAACCCACCGATATCTTTGTAAAGGAAAGTAAAATGGGCCAGGTAAGTATCAGTGCAGATGCTTTGGAAAATGTAATCACGAAAGCGGCCCGGCAGGTGGAAGGGGTCAGGGAGGTCACTTCGGAAATTAAAAATACACCCCAGGGGGCAGCCATTTTTATAAAGGCCTTAGTAATCCCATCCGTCAGTATACCCTTGATTTCAGAGGAGTTGCAAAATGCGGTCAAAGAAAGAGTAAGGGAATTTGCAGGAATTGAGGCCATAGAAATCAGGGTATTTGTTGAGAATATTGCACAAGAAGTCAGGTCTGGAAGGTGATATAGATGGGCTGGAACGATTTGTTTCAGGAAATCATGAAAAACCATCGCGGCAAAGCAATAGGTATACTGCTGGGGCTGATTTTGGGATTGTTTACTGTGGTCCTCGGTTTTTTCAAGACATTCCTTGTGGCAATATGTATATCAATTGGATATATACTGGGAAGAAGAGTGGATGATGATGAGGATTTTAAAAATTGGATTGATAAAATACTTCACTAAATTCTGATTAGGGGGTCAAGGCCTGTGAGCAGGCGTAGAGCTAGGGAAAGGGCATTGCAAGCAATGTACCAATTGGAAATTGCAGAAAACCCCGTGGAAAAGGCTTTGGAAAACACCTTTGTGATGGCAAGGCTCAGCCCCCAGGCCCAGGGATATACTGAAAAAATTGTCCGAGGTGCATGGGAATGCCAGGAAGCCATAGATCAATATATTCAAAAATATGCCAGCCGTTGGGAGGTCGAGCGATTGACAACAGTGGATCGGAATATTCTGCGGCTGGCTATCTATGAAATGCTGCATGAAGACGAAATTCCCTTAGATGTTTCCATAAACGAGGCCATAGAGGTTGCGAAAAAGTACAGCTCCCATAGGGCTTCAACTTTTATAAATGGGATACTTGATAGTGTAAAAAAGGATTTTCCGGCCGGGGGGGAAGGGAAATAAACACTTCCTTGGACCAGGGATGCCGGGAGGGCCTTTTTTCCTGTCTCCATCTTTTTTTTGGGCAAGGGATCCATCTATGGCGGCAGCTTCCGGGAATTATTTCACCCTTGGATAGAATCTTCCAAAGGGTGTTTTTTATTTGAATCTCCTGCCGTGAATTTCAATCCTTTGCATACTTCATGTGTTTAATAAAGGAAGTAAAAATTTTAAATAGAAACTAATTATTTAGCAGCATTCTAGGGGTGATAAGGTGTTTGAAATATTGGAAAAAAGAAATTTGGCACCTATGATATATAAAATGGTCTTTAAGGCACCGGAAATAGCCGCTAAAGCCCGGGCGGGGCAGTTTGCTATTCTGAGAATTGATGACGGGGGCGAAAGAATCCCTTTGACCATTGCAGATGTCAATTCATTCTCGGAATCTATAACCATGGTCTTTCAAATAACCGGGCTGACAACAGAAAAACTGTCTGTCTTGGAAGCAGGGGAATATATAAAAGATGCGGTAGGCCCTTTGGGGAAGCCCAGCAGGGTGGAGAACTTTGGAACCGTGGCCTGTGTAGGTGGGGGAGTGGGAATCGCCGCTGTTTATCCCATAGCCAAGGCCCTAGAGAAAGCCGATAATCAGGTAATTTCCCTTCTGGGTGCCAGGAGTGAAGGGCATTTGATTTTCAGGGAGGAGCTGCAGAGAATCAGCAGCGAATTCTATGCCGCCACGGAGGATGGTTCCTTTGGCTCTAAGGGATTCATCACCGATCCACTGAAGGAACTACTGGGTAAAAGAAAAATTGATAGAATTGTAACCGTGGGGCCGGGGATCATGATGAAGGCCGTAGCGGAGGTGAGCCGTCCCTTTGGAATACCCACGGTGGCGAGCCTAAACCCAATAATGGTGGATGGTACGGGTATGTGTGGCGCCTGTAGAGTTACTGTGGGCCAAGAGATTAAATTTGCCTGTGTAGACGGCCCGGAATTTGATGCCCATGAGGTTAAATGGGATGAATTCCTGACCAGATTGAATGCATTTAAAGAAGAGGAAAGACTTGCAATGGATGCCTACCACAAAGAAAAATGCGTTAACTGCTGAATTGTGAGGTATGGCTGCACTATGATGCCATGGAAGGGAGGAAACAGCGGTGGCAAAGGTAATTGATGGTAAGGAGGTTGCCTCCGAAATCAGAAGGGGATTAGCGGAAAAAATCCAAAGGCTAAAAGAAGGGGGCGTCACCCCGGGGTTGGCCGTGATTTTTGTAGGGGAGGATCCAGCATCACAAATTTATGTACGCAACAAGGAAAAGGCATGTGAGGAAATTGGGATAAATTCCACCACCCACAGAATGCCTGAGGACACCCCCCAGAATGAACTGCTGGGGCTTATCAGCAAACTGAATGATGACCCCGGTGTTCATGGGATATTGGTACAGCTTCCAATTCCCAAGCATATGGATGAGGAAGTAATCCTCAGGGCCATATCCGCAGACAAGGATGTGGATGGCTTTCATCCCATAAATATGGGTCTATTGCTCACCGGCCAGGGGGGATTTAAACCCTGTACACCCTATGGCTGTATAAAAATGCTGGATAAATACGGTATTGATATACGCGGTAAAAAGGCGGTTATACTGGGTAGGAGCAATATTGTTGGCAAGCCCGCGGCACTGATGCTGCTGCACAGAGATGCCACCGTGACCATCTGTCATTCAAGGACAGATAACATCGCAAAGGAAATCCGGGAGGCGGATATACTGGTGACTGCTGTTGGGAAACCAGAAATGATTAAGGGGGATATGATCAAACCGGGAGCGGTGGTACTGGATGTGGGAATAAACAGACTGGAGAGCGGGAAATTGGTGGGGGATGTCCACTATCAATCTGCTTCCTCAACCGCGGGTTGGATTACCCCGGTGCCCGGCGGGGTTGGGCCCATGACCATCACCATGCTCTTGAGTAATACGGTGGAGGCGGCTGAAAAATTGTGCTAGATCAAAAGATTTTAAGTGTTGGGGAAATAACCGGCTATGTAAAAAACATATTGGAAGAAGATTTGACACTGGCAAATCTATGGGTGAGGGGTGAGGTCTCAAATTTTGTGAGGCACACATCGGGGCATCTTTATTTTACATTGAAGGACAGCAGTGCTTCATTAAGATGCGTAATGTTTCGTTCCAGGGCCTCGGGGCTTGTATTCGAACCGGAGAATGGAATGGAAGTGATTGCCAGGGGATATATTTCCCTCTATCCCCCCTCCGGCCAGTACCAACTCTATGTTGAAGAGATGGATCCCTCGGGGGCGGGGAGTCTTCATCTGGCATATCAACAGCTTAAGGACAGGCTGGAGAAAGAGGGCTTATTTGACGATAAAAATAAAAAGCCCCTTCCTGCCATGCCTAAGACCATTGCCGTAATTACCTCTCCCACTGGTGCGGCGTTAAGAGATGTTTTGAATGTTATAAATAGGCGCTTTCCGGGGGTTAAAATCCTGCTTCTGCCAACCTTGGTCCAGGGCAGGGATGCACCGGCAAGCATTTCAAAATCTCTGGAGATGGCCAATATCCATGGAGAAGCGGAATTGATTTTATTGGTTCGAGGTGGAGGGTCCATAGAGGAATTATGGGCATTCAATACTGAGGAAGTTGCAAGATCATTATCAAAATCCCTCATACCAGTGCTCACCGGCATAGGACATGAGCTGGATTTCACCATTGCTGATTTTGCCGCCGACAAACGGGCACCCACTCCCTCCGCTGCGGCAGAACTGGCGGTACCTGTTAGAGACGAACTCCTTATCTACTTAAAAAGACTAAATGAAGTGCTTTTGAACAGAGTCAACGGCCATATCAGAGATAAAAAGAATAAATTGGATACGGCTGCCAGATCCCGGGTATTGGCGAGACCTGATCTTCTGCTGAGCAGCGGTTGGCAGTCCCTTGATCTGCTGGGGAAGGGGCTGAAAACAAATATGGATCTCATCTTAAAGAGTGCCCACCAAAGTCTGGCACTGTTGTCGGGAAAGCTCAACACCCTAAGCCCTCTGGGTATTCTAGGCCGGGGGTATTCCCTTTGCCTTAAGGAATCCAGGATAATCAGGGACAGCAAAGAGGTTGATGAGGGGGATAGGGTGGAAATTATTTTAAGCAGGGGGGGGTTGGATTGTCAGGTAATAGAAAAGAGGAGAGAGTAGATATGGATACGGAAACAGAGGAATTACCTTTTGAGGATGCTTTGGCAAGGCTTGAGGAAAAAGTGGAGCTGCTGGAAAAGGGAGATTTGCCTTTGGAGGATGCCCTGAAATCTTTCGAGGAAGGTATCAGGATGGTACAGATTTGCAATAAAAGACTAAAAGATGCGGAGTTGGTTATTGAGGAGTTGATCGAAGACGAGGAGGGGGGCATCAGCCCCATATCCTCCAAGGTGGTGAATGGGCTTGAATCTTGAAAAATATCTTGAGGCCAATAAGAATTTGATAGATAGTTCCCTGGATGAATTTTTGCCCGGAGCCCAGGAAACCCCGGCCGTGATCCATGATGCCATGCGCTACAGTGTTTTTGCGGGGGGGAAAAGGCTCAGACCCATACTTGTTCTTGCTTCCGCCCAGGCGGTGGGAGGAGATCCCAATAAGGTGCTGCCTGCTGCCTGTGCTTTGGAAATGGTTCATACTTATTCGTTGATCCATGATGATCTCCCCTCCATGGACAATGATGATTATAGGAGAGGCAAGCTCACCAGCCATAAAGTTTATGGGGAAGCCATGGCCATCCTGGCGGGGGATGCACTGTTGACTCTTGCCTTTGAGGTTTTGGTAGACCATACGAAGGGTATCGATCCTTTAAAGGTAAATCTAGCCGTTGTCGAGCTGGCAAGGGCGGCGGGGAGTATGGGCATGGTTGGGGGACAGGTGGCAGATATTTTATCCGAAGGTAAGAGGATAACCGGGAAGGATTTGGAATATATACATAGGCATAAAACAGCGGCTCTTTTTGGAGCAGCCCTACGCATGGGGGCAATTTTATCCCATGCCGAACAATGGGAAATTGACAGTCTGTCCAATTACGCATTGCACCTGGGCTTGGCTTTCCAGATAGTGGATGATGTACTGGATGTTACCGGGGAAGCCCACAGGCTTGGAAAAGAACCCGGCGGTGATATAAAAAACATGAAAGCAACATATCCTTCACTATACAGTATCGAGGAATCCAGGGCTCGAGTGTCAGAGGAAATAGAGCAGGCACTGGGGAGTATCAGCTCGCTGGGGCCGGAGGCAGACCCTCTAAGAAAAATCGTAAACTATGTAGGAACAAGGGATTATTAGACATAACAAGAGTATTTGATGTAATTATGCATTTATGTTATAATTTCAGACACCTGACCGTAGGTGGTGCAGTATTCTAGTCAGGCTTCCAATTCTGAAGACGGGCCTAAAAATACGTAAAAGGGCACATCGATGAAGTTCTTGGTGGTGGCCGCTGACGCCCAGTCGGGGGCTGCTGCTGGGAGTTAAGGGGGTGGGGCGATCTGCAAAGGCATGCAGGCGTTGACCCTAGCCCCGTGGAGACCCATGTGCGTGGCTGTATGGGGAATGCTACGGCCTGGGATTAAACCTGCATTCGATGCTGAGGTGTTGGGTGCAGAGTAGCCTGCCTTGAGTGGCGGTGGTGGAGACGGCCAAGGGTATTTCCGCCGTTGGGCCCAACAGCTGAAATATCCTGTTGAAACCTTCGCTGCAAAAGAGGCTAGGGATTGGTAGAGTCTGTGGAAGAAAATTCCTAGACTGTTTATCTTTATTAAGGTTTTTTAGGGATTAAAGTGTGTGCTAAGTGGTAATCCAGCCCTACAAATGTATTTGTAGAACAATCCTTAAAGGGAAACCGCCGGTACGGTGACGGCCGGTGGATTGTTGGGAAAACCTGCTGGACCTAAGCCGCAAAGTTTACTTAAAAAACCACCACCTACGGGGTGTACAGAAGACGAGGGGGAGGCCTCGTCTTTCTTAGTATCTCCTACTTTAGTCTAACTAGAGGTGAAAATATTGAAAATTGGCAACCATGATTACCCCGTAAAACAGGCGGTTATCATAGGCATGGGCACATTTCTTTTGGCTATAGCTGCTGCTCTTGGTTCGCAGGTTCTTTTGGCCAATTTGGGTCCAATAGTGCTAAAATTTGTTATCTTACTTATAATCATTTTCACCGGTATAGTTTTTGACATAATAGGTGTGGCGGCGGCGGTGGCCAGTGAAAGCACTTTCCATGCCAAATCTGCCAGGAGGATGTTCGGAGCAGAACAGGCGGTGAGGATGGCCAGGAAAGCAGATCAGGTGGCCAGCTTTTCCAATGATGTGGTGGGGGATATCAGCGGAACTCTAAGCGGCGCCATGGGAACGGCCATTATTTTTGAGATTGTTACCGGCCCACTTGATTCACATATATTGATTGCTGGAACAGTAATGACGGCTTTTATTGCCGGTTTGACGGTGGGGGGAAAAGCCATAGGCAAAAACATAGCAATCCAACATGCCGATGAGATAATTTTTAGGGTAGGAAAAATACTGGCGGTTGTAGAAAATACGCTGGGGATAAGAATTGTGGGGGACTCAGTTAAGAAGGGGAGGAAATGATGAATAATATTTTGAAAAGGATCGAGAATCCCGAGCAGCTAAAGAAGTTGACATTGGGGGAATTGGAGAAGCTAGCTGGTGAATTAAGGCTCAAAATTATCAGCACTGTTTCCTCAACCGGAGGACATTTGGCTCCCAATTTGGGTGTGATCGAGATTACTTTGGCACTTCATTCAACTTTTAACACTCCCTTTGACAAGATAGTTTGGGATGTGGGCCATCAATGTTATGCCCATAAGATTGTGACCGGGAGAAAGGAAAAATTTGATACTATCAGAACCCGCGGGGGTCTTAGTGGTTTTCCAAAAAGGGATGAAAGCATCTATGATGCTTTCAATGCCGGCCATGCCAGCACATCTATCTCTGCGGCTCTCGGCTTGACCTTGGCTAGGGAGCAGCGGGGAGAAAAATTCCATGTCATAGCCGTTATCGGTGATGGTGCTTTGACTGGGGGAATGGCATTTGAGGCCTTAAATTACGCCGGTGATGTGGGCAATGATTTGATAGTTGTGCTCAATGACAACAAAATGTCTATTGATAAAAATGTGGGGGCTTTGTCGTCCTATTTAAGCCGTCTGCGCACGGATCCCATGTATTACAAAGGGAAATCCGAGGTGGGGGATTTACTAAAAAGGCTTCCCCACGGTCCCAGGGTTTTAAAATTGGCGGATCGGCTGAAGGACAGCCTGAAATACCTGGTGGTCCCGGGGATGCTTTTCGAGGAATTGGGTTTTACCTATCTGGGCCCCATAGATGGCCATGATATAGGTGGAATGAAATCAGTTTTTTCCAAGACAAAGAATCTTAAAGGGCCTGTTCTAGTTCATGTGATCACCCAAAAGGGGAAGGGATATGAGCCGGCGGAGGACAAGCCGGATACCTTTCATGGCATAGGTCCCTTCGATGTGGGTACTGGAAGTACGCCTAAAAAAGATGCCCCCCCTTCTTATACATCCGTTTTTGGCCGCACCTTGGTGGATATTGCCAGAGATAGGACGGATTTGGTGGCCATAACTGCGGCCATGCCCGGGGGAACTGGTTTGGATTTGTTTGCCAAACATTTTCCTGATAGATACTATGATGTTGGTATAGCGGAGCAAAATGCTGTTACAATGGCCGCAGGTATGGCCGCGGGGGGACTCAAGCCCGTGGTGGCTGTATATTCAACGTTTTTGCAAAGGGCCTTTGACCAGGTGATTCATGATGTTTGCATGCAGGGGCTGCCCGTTGTCCTCG
>JAAYRB010000092.1 GCA_012519005.1 Clostridia bacterium | reverse complement strand
TCTAAAACACCAACCAAAGAGTCCGTCCCCCTGGTTGGGAAGCCCCCAATGACCGCCTAGTCAACCAAAGAGTCCGTCCCCCTGGTTGGAACGGCGTTTGTTGAAGGAGAGGGCCAGGGCGATGGAGAGGATCGCCATGGCCGCCAGTACCGTAAGGTGGACATGGAGGTACTCCAACCCTAGACCTTTCACCGTCACCATCCTAAAGGCATTGGCCATCCATGTATAGGGCAGCAGCTTGGCAAATTTATTCAGCACCTTAGGAATATGACTGGGCGGCCACACAAACCCGGAAATCATGAACATGGGAATGGACAGCAGCATTATATATCGGGTTATTTGCAGCGAACTGGAAGAATGGACGGAAATAAAAAACCCAAGAGCCGTGATAATAGTAACAAAAAGCAGCCCCATCAAAAGAATCAGCGGCATCGACCCCTCCATCTTCACATTCACATAACGGGCAGAAAACCAAAGCAGCAAAGCATAATTGAAAAAACTAGCCGCAAAATAGGGCAAGCACTTCCCCACAAATATTTTCCACCGGGGGATCACACTCCCTACATACTGGATCCAACTGTTCTGCTCCTTCTCCCGAGCCACCGTCAGACTGACACTCAAAAGACCAATTTGATGGATCACCATGAGGATGATCCCCATGAATAAAAAGGTAGTATAGTTGAAAGTGGGATTGTACCAGTATTCCAGATTCACAGAAACCATATCCAGAGTATTCCTGATCTCCTTCTCCCCCATACCCATCCCCGCCATAAATGCGGAAGCATGACCAATGGTAAATTCATTCACCGCCTCCAGGGCATATTTCCGAGTATTCAAACCCCAGATTAAATTGGATCCATCATATACCGTTAGGACTTGAGTCCCCTTTTGCTTCACTGTATCCCTTTGAAAATTCTCCGGGATCACCACCCCGGCCCTTATCACACCTTCCCTCATCCCCTTCTCCAGTCCGGCGTAGGTATCCACACCCTCCACAATCTCAAAATTAGGGCTGCTGGCAAAGGCATCCACCACCTCCCGACTCAGGGGCGTCTGATCCAGATCCACCATTCCCAAAGGTATATCCGTCAGCACCCCGGCCATATACACCGTCCCAAAAAGAAAAGCATAGCCCAAGGGCACTATGAAAACCATCAAAAACAATATCTTATTCCTCAAAATATGCCGCATCTCATAATAAGCGAGATTAAATATTTGTCCCACATTCATCACCCCCTAATACCGTGAAACCACCGCCGTTGACACCCCATAGCAAATGAGGGCAATGATCAGCAGTGCATAGAAATATTGAGACATATATCCCCAGCCGGGATTTTTAAATGTCAAATAATTTATCCCCTGGAAAAACCATGTCTGGGGAAGCAGCCAAGCCAGCTTTTGTAAAATACCGGGCATGGCCTCCAAGGGCCAGGTATATCCCGATATGACAAAGGAAGGCAGGGCAATAATCATCCCAAATCTGGCAGCATCCACCGCATCCTTGGCTATACTGGACATCATAGTGCCCAAGCCGTGGAGGGATAGGGCAAATACCAGAGTAAAAGCCAGCAGCATCATGGGATCGCTTTTCAGCGGCAGACCCATGGGGCCAAATGCCAGGGCAAAGATGGGCAGCACCAATGCCATGAAAACAAAGATATGTACCGCCGACTTGCCCAAGAAAAACCTCAACTTGGATACACCGGAAGCCTTCACCTGATGCCAACTGCTCATCTTCCTTTCCCCCACCACATTGGCGGCGGCGGTCAGGGTACAGCACTGCTGCCAAATATTCAGAGCCAGCCCCAACACCATGAAATGAGCATAATTGAGGGTGGGATTGAACCATGCCTGTTCATGAAAATTCACCCCCTGGAATGCTTCCGCTGCCTCTAAAGGATGAACTCCCTTGGCAATTAAGGTCTTCACCCCCGCCTTGGCTCCCATGGTACGGGCGGTGGTGAGCACAGCACCACCGGCGTTGGTGGCATAGACCATATTGCTGGTATCCACCGCCACCAATATATTTGTCTGCCGCCCCAAAGCGGTGTTTTTCCCAAAATTCTCAGGAATCACCACCCCCACCACAGTCTCGCCCCTCTTGACCATTTCCTGTAGGTCATCATAATTATCTGGGTAAGAAGTGATTTTTAAATTTTCCGCCGCCCCAAGGCTTCGCACCAGCTCCCCGCTGGCAGCACTACCATCCAAATCCACCACGGCGGTGGGTATATCCTTCAAAACCTGGGTGCTGTAAATACCGAAAAAAAGGAAAAGCCCTAGGAGAGAGGCCAGCAGCAGAATCCTTCTCAATCCACTATCCCGCCAAAGATAGAGAAACTCCCGTCCCATGATCCTCCGCAGCTGCCTAAACATCCCCAACACCACTTTCAAGGGATAGGGCCTCCACCTGACGATCCCATTCCCGCCCGGCCTCCTGGGGACTGTAAATGGTGATCCCGCCCCCCTCCAGCCAAGCCACCCGATCCATATGTTGGAAAAGCCCTACGCCGCCGCTGAAAGCCCAGACACAGGCACCGCCGCCGGAAAGGAAATCCTTGATCTCCCGAAGGATGACCCTAGATGATTCCAGATCTAGACGGCTGATGGGTTCATCCAAGATCAATACCTTGGGATCATTGAGCATGGCACAGGCCATGGACAAACGCTGAAATTCCCCGGCATACAAGGCCGTAAGGGGCTTATCCAAAAAATCCTCCAGGCAGAATCTATCCACCACGGCAAGGACATTTTCCCTGCCCACATCTTTCAGAGCGGCGATAAAATCCAAATTCTCCCCCACCCTTAGATCACGGAAAAGACTGGGCCGCTGGGTGACCAGACCAAGACTGGCCCTATATTTTTCTGTTTTCCCTATATCTAGATCACAGATCCGCACCTTCCCCTTCTTGAACCGATCTATCCCCGCCAAAATATGCAGGAGAGTGGATTTCCCACAGCCCTTGGGGCCGAAGACGCCGAAGCACTCACCCTCTGAAACCTCAAAAGATACCCTATCCAAGACCACCTTGCTGCCAATCCTCTGCTCCAAATCTTCCACACTCACCACCACGGACATCTTACTCTCCCCCCTCCAGTATCTTCACCCTGGCCGTCATGCCTGTTTTCAATACCAGATCGGGGTTGGGGATCTCTATCTTCACCTGGAAGCTGCGGATATCCCGCTCATGCTGATCATCCACGGCCTTTTTGACGGCAAATTCCCCGGCATTATTTATCCATACCACCTTTCCCTTAAATACCTTATCGGGAAAAGCATCCACCCTGATCTCCGCTTCCTGCCCCAGATGCACCCGGCCAATTTTTTTCTCACTGATAAATACCTTCACATGGGTATTGGCCAAATCGGTGATCTCAAACACCGGCGTCCCGGCATTGACCATCTCCCCCGCCTCCAAAAACTTCTGGGTAATATACCCGCAGATCGGTGCCGTCAAAAGAATATTGTCCAGATAAGCCTGGGCCTCCGAGATAGCCCCGTCCGCCTGTTTGCACTGTCCCAGAGCCGCCCCGTGGGCCGCCTCCGCCACTTCCACCTTTTTGCGGGCGGACTCCGCCTGGGCCAGCCCGGCCTCGGCTTCCTCCAAGGTTTTTTGGGCCAGCTCATAATTATTTGCGGCCTCATCCAGTTCCTTATCCGATGCAACACCATTTTCGTGCAAAGGCACCACCCGGTCATAGAGCTGCTTTGCGTTCTTCAGCCCCACCTCTGCCTGGGCCACCTTGCTTTCGGCATATTGGATCGCTGCCTCCACCTCCTCCGTGGCGGCACCCACACCCTTTTGGGCTTGGTTCGCTACCGCATCAGCAGCTTCCCTAGCCGCCTGGGCTTGGGTGAGCTTGGCCTGGAGTTCCTTGCTTTCCAACAGGGCCAGGCTGCCCCCCAGCTCCACCCTATCCCCTTCATTTACATGGAGTTCCTGTATCTTGCCCGGGACTTTAAAAGCCGCCGTCACAGACTTTGCCTCTATGGTACCGGTGACCGCCAGCTCCTCCCTCTCACTGGCAATCACCTGTTGGTTTTTGTAAAAATACTGGTTAAAAATAAATAATGAAGCAGCAGCGATCACCAACAAAAATACCAGAAATCCTGTTTTCTTGATGTTGATCTTTTGAAAATAATCCATGTTCATAAAATTAAGCCCCCCAGCAAATTTTCTGTCTACAACAATATTCTATGAATGACCGCCCAGTCATTATGCATTATACCATTATTTTCACAAATGTGAAGGGGGTGACAAAAAAAAGTTCTAAAAAGGGGGGGCGGATTCGGTGGTTGGCGTTTTCAGCCAGGGAGGCGGCCCCGGTGTTGGCCCTAATAAAGGACAAAAAAAAATAAGCCCGAAATGGGCTTTTTCTATCGTAGATTACCAACCAAAGAGTCCGTCCCGGTGGTTGGCGTTAGTTTGTGGGAAGTACTTCACGGCCGGTAAGATTCCGGTATGCGGCTGTGGCTGTGGCATGTTGATATTTGAGCTGGGCCTGGGTTTTTTTAGCAATGGCAAGGGTAGCTTTGGACTCCAGCAGATCCCCCTCCGTGGCCATGCCCACATCATAACGAACCTCGGCGGCTTTCAACCCAGTTTCAGCGGCTTTAACGCCTCCCTTTGAGGCATTGATGGCTTCTTCTAGGGATAGAATATCATGATACAGGCCCCGGAGCCCCTTTTCCAGCTCCTCCTTCGCCCCGTCCGCTGTAAGCTCCGCTACTTCTATTTCCATTTTTTCAATTTCATAGGGTTTCAAAGTCATCCTGAGGTCTTCCTTTTCGATGATTACATTTTGTAGGGCAGCCCATACATTCACATTACTGGATATGGCTCTACCCACCTCGGAGTTTATACCTGTTATTTCCAAGGGTTCATATACCACTTCTGTTGTTAGTACAGGTCTTGCATCCGGAGTGATACCCACCAAGATATTCAAATCTGTGTAAGCCTTATTAAGATTGTGCTGTGCAATTATAAGATTGCCCTTTTTCTGCTCCACATCGGAGTCAATAATATCTTTCATAATGGGTGCCTCGGTGCCAAACTGCATCTTAAATGTTGAGGCATAGTGATCCCATTTGGCCTTTTCCAGGGCTATCTCAGCCTCGACTTCCTTTTCCTTAGCATCCAGCAC
>JAAYRB010000091.1 GCA_012519005.1 Clostridia bacterium | reverse complement strand
TAATAAAACTTACAACCGGGACTGATATTATAAATATAGTATTAACTGTGGACATTGTTCGATTTTTATCAGATACAACAGCGAAAACAGAAAAACCTAAAGTAATTATCAAAAATATGTAATATATGGCCCAAAACCAATTGGGCAGGGAAGCGGCGATGGGCATTTGCACAGCTCTTTTTCTCCCCTTATTAGTCAATATTCCCTAGCCCTGTTAAGTTGTCAATCAAGCCTGCCCACATCTACCCACCCTTCGGCCTTGGAGTATTTCTCCAATTCGGGGATGGTAAGTTCGATGGCACTGTTTGCACTTCCACACGAGGGAAACACAGTCTCAAATCTTTTTAATGACTCATCTAGAAAAACCCTAACACCCTCATTTACTCCAAAGGGGCAAATACCTCCCACGGCAAATCCCACCATAGATTCAGTTTTATCTGGGGCAAGCATTGCAGCCTTTGTCCCAAATCTTGATTTGTATTTTCCATTATCAACCTTCGCATCTCCTGCCAAAACCACCAGGACCGCCCCATCTCCCATATGAAAAGATAGAGTTTTGGCTATTCGGCAAGGCTCGCAATTCAATGCTTCAGCAGCTAGCTCCACTGTGGCACTGGAAACGTCAAATTCCTGTATCCTGTCCTCAATACCCCTACTCCTAAAATAACTTCTAACTTTTTCAATAGACATCCTGAATACCTCCGTCATTAATGCTTCATATCATCATTCCATATTTGATTAGACAGGTTCAGCAGCACAAAACACCGCGCCGCCTTATCCTTTTGTGTCTGTCACCACAGCTGCCTTCCCATTCCCGAGTCAGCTGCCCCAATTATTTGAACAGCCTCCTCATGATCCTACCCGTCGCCCTACCGGCAGTTTTCCTCCCCATTCTTCTGGTAATTTTTTTTGGATCCCCACTGGTAACAGCCTCAACATCCCCCAAGATTCTTGCAACTTTATAAAGTGTACTTCTGGTTTTCCTTATGGACATCTTCTCACCCCCTCAAGATGTCCTTCCAAATAAGCCAAACATTACCCACAACTGCTTTACAAATTCCATGTTAACATATTCAATGTACTTGTGTATTTATAATTATAATAATTATAGGGGAAGGAGACAAATGAAGGGAAAAAAATATTTACCGTTGTTTGCATTGTTATTGATTCTTGGTTTGTTCCTTGGTTTATATTACCCCAAACAAATTACCACGGCCTTTTACATTGATACCCTATCAACAATGGATGAAAACCCCCCACTAAATCATGCTTCTACACCGGTTGGAACTAACACAAACAATATAAATAAAGATAATACCGGGAATTCTACGGGGTTCCCGGCTGAGAAAACATTAGGTGCCCTTCTGGCCGATAAAGGAGTAAATGGCCCGGATGCCAGACTCAGTATATCAATAATTAAATCCAAGCACGCCTTGAATATTTTGCTTGACGGGCAAGCTATTAAAACCTTTCATGTTGAATTTGGGGAGGGCGGATTGGATAAAAAAAGAGTCTCCGGTGATCATAAAACCCCTGAGGGGGTCTTCTATGTCTGTGAAAAATCTATACTCACGCCCACTGATTACTATTTAGGTTCCCGCTGGCTCAGGCTGAGCTACCCCGGGAAGGAGGATGCCGAGCGCGGTCTTGCAAGTGATCTTATAGATGAAGAATCCTACAAAAATATTGTCACTGCAATTAAAGAGAAAAAAACACCGCCCCAGCGCACTGCCCTTGGAGGTGGAATCGGAATTCATGGCGGGGGCATACCTGAATTTGGAGAAAACTGGACTTGGGGTTGTATCGGTTTGAGCAACGAAGATGTGGAAGAAATTTATGATTTTATTGGTATAGGCACAACAGTTATTATCAAAAGATAGGGTCACCCCCCTATCTTTTTTCATTTTTGCGTCTTTTTGGAATAGACATTTATTAATGCTTCTCGGCAACGGAAGTGATTTCAGATGTACCCATTTTTTTTAGCCCTTTTCGCGGCAATCTGCTGGGGTGTGGCACCTCTATTTGGCAAATTGGGATTAAAGGGAATATACCCCATGAATGGGCTGGCTGCTCGAACAGTTATAACTGTTTTTTTTGTCTGGGGGTGGTTTTTAGCCAGCGGTAATCTCAAAAGTATAACCACCATATCCCTTCGCGCCTGGATTTTATTGGGCATTGAGGCCTTTTTTGCAACCTTTGTGGGTGATCTTGCCTATTATGCTGCTATAAAATATGGATATATGGGTGAAACGGCCTTGATACTTGCCGCATCGCCATTAATAACATTGTGGCTGGGTTATATGATATTGAACGAAAATATTTCCCTCCCAAAAATAATCGGGGCCCTACTTATAGTAGCCGGGGTTGTACTCATTGGTTTAAACACCGATTATTCTTAATTCACAAAATTAACAACCCAACAATAATATGGGCTTATAATGCTTCGTTCGTTTGGTAGGGGGATATTGTATGAAGCAGACAAGGGCCCCTATTTTTGAGGCTGTTAAGAAACATTCAAACAACAAAATCATACCTTTCCACGTACCCGGGCACAAAGGTGGTGGGGGGCTTCCTGAGTTGAGGGACTATATAGGGGAACATCTAATAGCAATTGACCTTACCTGCATGCCGGATCTGGACAATATATGTAGTCCAAAGGGAGTAATCCACGAGGCGGAAAAATTAGCGGCCAATCTTTATGGTGCTGATCATGCCTTTTTTCTGACAAACGGCACCACACAGGGCATACAGGCCATGATTATGTCGGTTTGTGCGGAAGGAGATAAGATCATATTACCCAGGAATGCCCATAAATCAGCTCTTGGGGGGTTAATCTTGAGTGGTGCACTTCCTCTATATATAAATCCGGAAATTAACGAGGAATTCGGAATTTCTATGGGCATAACACCGAAAAAGGTTCGTGAAACCCTTGAGCATCACCCTGATACCAAAGGTGTTTTTTTAATATACCCCAATTACTATGGCACGGCTTCTCATATATCGGAAATTGTTGAAATCTCCCATTCCTTTGATGTGCCCGTCCTGGTGGACGAAGCCCATGGCGCCCATCTAAAGTTCAACAAGGACTTGCCCATCTCATCCTTAGAAGCAGGGGCGGATCTTACCGCCAGCAGCACCCATAAGTTGACTGGCTCCTTGACCCAAAGTTCAATGTTGTTTTTACAAAAAGACCGTATCAGCCCACAAAAAGTAAAAAAGGTTCTCAATCTCACCCAAACTACCAGTCCTTCCTATATACTCCTGTCTTCCTTGGACCTTGCAAGAAAACAAATGGCCATATATGGCGAAAAATTGGTTGAAAGGGCGATAGAAATATCCCACTGGATACGTTCACAGCTAATGGTTATCGAGGGCTGTAAAATATTTGGCGAGGGTATTGTTGGTAATCCAGGCTGCCATGACTATGATCCCACTAAAGTTACTCTAAATGTGCAGGGGCTGGGCTTCTCAGGTTATGAAGTGGAAAGCATCCTTCGTGAGAAATACAGGATACAGGTGGAATTATCCGACCTATACAATGTAATTTTTCTGGTTTCTATAGGTGACACATGGGAAAATGCTTTTCATTTAGTAGGCAGTATGAAAAAAATCGCTCTCCAGAAAACATATAATGGAACCCCTAGGCCCTTTCCACCCCTCCCGAAAATTCCGAAAATGATCATGTCGCCAAGGGAGGCTTTCTACAGCCCCACCAAGGTAATAAATTTAGAAAATTCTGTCGGTGAAATCAGTGCGGAACCGATAATGGTCTATCCACCAGGGATACCTCTTCTTTGTCCCGGGGAAATAATTTCCCAGGAGATTATTGATTATATAGGCATATTAAAAAGTGAAAATGCGGATTTACAAGGCCCCATAGACCAAGGAATTAATAAAATCAGTGTGCTGACGAATTGTAACTTTCTAGACAAAATGCAGATCACCTAAGGGATATAAATTATTTATTCATTCCTAAAGTTATTGATTTTTAATCTTATTCATAGTACACATCTTTCATTTCATAAGATAAACCTACGGGGCCTAGGGCCTTGGCCAACAAAGGGTGATAGCTAAACATGAAGTAAATTGTCATTTTAGTGCATTCCCGGGCTAATCTGTTGTCAAGGCTTCAAATACAAATTATAATAGATATTGGAAATTAAACCCATCGGAGGTTTGGATGCTGATAATGTACTGCAGACAAATAGAAACAATGGTTGAATAAATTTTCTAGCATGGCGCACTACAGAACATTGTTTATAGATTTCTACGGGGGGAGAAAACCATATGGATTCAAAGGCCCTTATGAATTACAAATCATGGCTCCATGACCCTTCTATTGATGAGGATACAAAAGTAGAACTGGAATCAATTAAAGATAACCCACAAGAAATAGAAGATAGGTTTTTTATGGATTTGGAATTTGGGACCGCTGGACTTAGGGGCATTATGGCGGCTGGAACAAATAGAATGAATAAGTATGTGGTTAGAAAAAGCGCCCAGGGTTTAGCAAACTATATTATCTCTAAAGGTGACGGGGCAAAGGCAAGAGGAGTGGCTATTGCCTATGATTCCAGGAAAATGTCCAAGGAATTTGCACAGGAGTCCTCCTATGTGCTGGCGGGCAATGGAGTCAAGGTATATCTTTTTGATGAACTAAAACCTACCCCGGAACTCTCCTTTGCCATCAGACATTTAGGTTGTATCTCTGGGATTGTGATTACAGCAAGCCATAATCCCGCAGAATATAATGGTTTAAAAATATACTGGGAAGACGGTGCACAGATAGCTGGGGCGAGAGCAAGGGGAATTATTGACGAGATATCCATGGCAGCAAACCTCAAAAATATAAGAACATTGACAAAGGAAAAAGCGGAAGCCCGGGGCCTGTTGACATACATCGGAAATAATCTTGATGATGTATATTTAGGGGAGGTCAAAAAACAGCTCCTTAGGGCTGACATCATTGAAAAAGCGGCCCATGACTTCAAAATCGTTTACACTCCCCTGTATGGCACGGGAAACGCCCCTATAAGAAGGATTCTAAATGAAGTTGGGTTTAAAAAAGTGATGGTTGTCCGGGAACAGGAAATGCCTGACCATAGATTCCCCACTGTAAAATACCCCAACCCCGAGAATAAAAAAGCCTTTAGGCTGGCCATAGAGCTGGCAAAAAAAGAAAATGCAAATCTAATTATCGGCACAGACCCTGATTGTGACAGGATAGGGGTCTTAGTAAAAGAAGATGCCGGTGGATACACCCTTCTGTCAGGCAATCAAATAGGTGCACTCCTGGTTGAATATATCCTCAAAACACTAAACGAAAAGGATCTGCTTCCCGAAAACGGTGTAATAATAAAAACCATCGTGACAAGTGAAATGGGTGCGGATATTGCAAAGGGGTACGGAATAAAGACTATAAATACATTGACCGGTTTCAAATACATAGGAGAGAAAATTAATGAATTTGAACAAATGGGGGAAAAAACCTTTTTGCTTGGATATGAGGAAAGCTGCGGCTATTTGGTGGGTACCTATGCTAGGGACAAGGATGCCGTGGTATCTGCCATGCTTATCAGTGAAATGGCAGCATACTACCATCTCAGAGGAATGAATCTCTATGATGCTGTGACTAATTTGTACAACAAGTACGGATATTATTTAGAGGATTTGAAATCCATCACATTGGAAGGCAAGGAAGGCATGAATTTAATAAGCATGATTATGAAGAATTTTAGAAAAAGCAAAATGAAAACCATAGGAGACAAAAAGATATTATGCATTGAAGATTATGATTCACAAATAAGAACATACCTGAGCACCCCAAACCATTCAGAAAAAATTGAATTGCCCAGAGCAGATGTTGTTAAATTTATTCTAGAAAAAGGGCATTGGGTATGCCTAAGACCCTCCGGTACAGAACCGAAACTTAAAATATATAGTGGGGTCAAAGGAGACAAGTTGAATGAAAGCAAGAGGGAGTTGGCGGCATTGACCTGTTGGGCGGAAGAAAAAATATTTAGTTTTTTTCCGGGGAAGAAAATTTCCACATAAATTCTCTAAAACAAAAAAATCTCGAACAAGATTTAATGGAACGGAAGCTAAAATTAGAATTTATTGAATATATATAAAAGACCTGCAATTCCATTAGCTGCCCCTATCCAAACTGGAGGGGTGAGAGTCGAGCCAGATACAAAACCTTAAAATGCTGCAACCGCCTATGCTAAACAGGAGGACAGACATTGAATACAGATATAAGAAAATTAAACTGTAAACAGTTGAATATGTTTCTCAGGGGTAAAAATTTCAAGAGTTACGATGTTCTGGGTGCACATTTTAAAAAAATCAACGGCAGAACAGGGGTACTGTTTACTTTGTGGGCACCCAACGCAAAAGAGGTTTCTTTAGTTGGAGATTTTAATGATTGGAATACAGATCTAAACCCCATGGAAAAACACATCTGCCCTGGGATTTGGATTACATTTGTCCCTGATTTGCCCTACTGGAGCAGCTATAAATATGCGATCACAGACAAGGTAGGTCAGATGGAATTAAAGACAGATCCCTTTGCCTTTCACTGCGAAACACGGCCAAAAACCGCCTCAAAGGTTGCGGCATTAGCGGGTTACCCTTGGGATGACAAGGAAAGGTTATGGTGGGAAAACAAAAGACCCATCTATGACAGACCCATGAATATATATGAGGTGCATTTGGGTTCATGGAAAAGAAGCAAGGATAATGGATTCCTCTCCTATCGAGAGCTGGGAGATATACTGCCTGACTATGTGTCCGAGATGGGTTACACCCATGTTGAGCTGATGCCGGTAATGGAACACCCCTTCGACGGTTCTTGGGGTTATCAAATTACAGGATATTTTGCACCCACAAGCAGACATGGAACGCCTCAGGACTTCATGTATTTTATCAACAGATGCCACGAGAAAAATGTGGGGGTAATCCTTGACTGGGTACCGGGACATTTTTGTAAGGATGGACACGGCCTTTATAGATTCGACGGCACCGCCCTATACGAATATGAGGATCCAAAAAAGGCATATAATCATATTTGGGGTACTGCCTATTTTGACTTGGGCAAAAAAGAAATTATTAGCTTCTTAATATCCAATGCCCTTTATTGGTTCAGGGAATACCATATAGATGGTATCAGGCTTGACGCTGTGGCCAGCATGCTTTATTTGAACTATTTTAAAGAAGAGGGTACCTGGACTCCAAATGTATATGGGGAAGATGGAAATCTACAAGCCGTGAATTTTTTACAGCAGCTTAATACAGAAATCTTCAAAGAATATCCAGAAGCAATTGTGGCGGCAGAGGAATCTACCACCTGGCCAAAGGTAACTGCCCCAGTATATATGGGCGGCCTTGGTTTTAACTATAAATGGAATATGGGATGGATGAATGATTGTCTAAAATATATGAAAACGGGATTCGATCAAAAAAAACATCATCATAACCTGCTTACATTTTCCATCATGTACGCCTATTCCGAAAATTTTATACTGCCCATATCCCATGATGAAATAGTGCACGGCAAAAAATCCCTGATAGACAAAATGCAGGGGAGCTATGAAGAAAAATTTGCATCCCTAAGAATGTTTTTAGGTTACACAATGTCGCATCCTGGGAAAAAGCTGCTCTTCATGGGAAGTGAATTTGGTCAATTCAAAGAATGGGACTACAAAGAAGAGCTAGATTGGTTTCTATTGGATTATGACCTTCACTGCAGGACGCTGGAATATGTTAAAACACTTAATATGCTGTATGAAAGCCAGCCCGCTCTATGGGAACTTGATCATGATGAGAAGGGCTTTGAATGGATCGATGTAAATAATAGGGATCAAAATGTGCTGGTTTTTTATAGAAGAGGCAAAGCAGAAAAAAACATCCTGGTAGTAATATGCAATTTTTCTCAAGTAAACTATGAAAAATATAGAATCGGATCCCCGATTCCTGTCAAATATAAAGAAATAATAAACAGTGACAATGAGAAATTTGGTGGTAAAGACAGGGTAAATATAGGCAGCATTATTCCGCAAAAAATCGAATGGCATGGCAGGCCTTATTCCGTAGAGATCAATCTGCCTCCTCTGTCCACCATTTATCTTGCGGCAATTTCCGATGAAGGGGGCAAAAACCGTGGAAAAAAAAGTGATTAACTACTACGATTTCATAGATCATTATGCAGTGAAATCACAGGGGCAGGTAGGAAAAGAAGCCATTGCATTGATCCTGGCGGGGGGGCAGGG
>JAAYRB010000090.1 GCA_012519005.1 Clostridia bacterium | reverse complement strand
TTCTTTATTTGGAACTTCAATCCCTACTGCTGGTTTTCCTGGTATGGGGGCTACAATTCTTATATCCGGTGCCGCCAGGCTCAGGGCTATATCGTCGGATAGGCTTACAATCCTATTAACTTTTACCCCCTTTGCCGGTTGTAATTCGTATCTAGTTATAGCCGGCCCGCAGCCCACCTGGCTTACCTTTGCCTGCACGCCAAAGCTGGTAAGAGTTTGTTCTAAAAGCCTGATGTTTTCTGCCAGATCCTTGTTGATACGTGATTTTTTTAATCTTATTGGGCGTTTTAATATATCCATGGGGGGGAGATTGTAACTTTCATAATCGTCATGTGCATCGTCCATATCCCTCTCCTCATAGTCCAACGGCCCCTGATCCTTTTCCCCGTCCTCTGTATCCATGTCTACAAAGATTGAGTCGTCACTCTGATCAACAATTATCGGAATAGGTTCCTGTTCATCTTCCGACACGGGTATCTCTTCGTTTTCTTCTTCTATTTCATAGAAAAGAAAATCCGAAAACTTTGTTTTTAGCAATTCAAAGGCTTTTCCTGAATACTTTTTAAATCTGCTGATCATATCTTTCAGAGAAATATTTGTGATCAATAACAATGCAATGATTGTTAGGGTGCCAAGAATTACATAGCTGCCCACAGGGCCAAATAATACCCCCAAGACCACGGCCGTGGCGGCACCTATCAATCCTCCCCCTCTACCTTCCATAGCTTGTAAAAAAACCTCAAGAAATTGCCCGCTATCTTTAAAAAATTGCAGATGGAAGATGGAGAGAATTATTCCATAGATCAACCCCATGCCTAAAAGAAGAGGTTTATGTATATCATATGACGATTTCCGTATTACCATAAAGCCTATAAAACCAAGATAGAATGGGAAAATATATTTTCCATTTCCGAAAAGACCCGCTAGACTGCGAATCAAAAAAGAGCCTACGGCACCAATAGCCTGACTTGAAAACAACTGACCATATAACTCAGTAGTGACCAAACCTAGAAAGCTAAATACAGAAATGGCAATTATTAAAAGTCCCAAATATTCATATTTAAACTCTTTTTTTGTTTGGTGATCGGACAACTGCTCTTCACCCCAGTAAAATAACTGATCAGATGGTAAACTACTCTTGCTTTAAACAATAGCACAATCGCTCCAGGTATCCAACAATAAATGGTAAAAGGATCCGCTTTCATCCACCGGAGGAAGTATATTTCTGATTTCCAGGCCGAGGGAAAAACATCTCGCACCTAAAGGACATTGATTACTTTTCCTGCGGGAATCTGGATCCCAATTTATAGGCCAAAATAATTATAACATAGGGGGAAATAAAGACACCAAAAAAAACCAGAGCCTTTTCAGCTTCTGGTTCTCTGGGTGGCGCTGTATTTTATTGCCGCCCCCGGCTGGAATTGAGGGTTGAGGTAGTCCTGGGGGTCACTGCTTATAACCTGTACAACTTGTCCTGAACCATTTTGTGATAATTCCAATATCAATGTTACATTTTGAATCTTTTCCTCCCTAAATTGACGAGTTGGGGTTTCTTCCTTTTGGTATGGTGGTACAGATGTGTATAGAACCATTTATAGTAACCTCCATTTGTTATTTTAAAATTGTTCTCTTAGGTATTTTATGGCTGATGTGATCCCACCAATTTCGTTGATTAGGCCCACATTTACGGCATCTTTACCCACTAGTACTGTGCCGATATCCTGTGCCAACTCTCCTGTTTTAAACATCATCTTACGAAATTTATCCGAGTCCACATTGGAGTGGGCAACAACAAACTGTATTACCCTCTCCTGCATTTTATCCAAATGTTCATATGTTTGCGGCACTCCCAAAACCAATCCTGTCAATCTTATGGGATGTACGGTCATGGTAGCTGTTTCGGCAATAAATGAATAATCAGCTGATACGGCCACAGAAACTCCTATGGAATGCCCTCCACCCAAAACCAGCGAAACAGTTGGCTTAGACATGCTCGCAATCATTTCCGAAATAGCTAAACCCGCCTCTACATCTCCACCAAGGGTGTTTAAAACAAAAATTACACCTTTGACTTTAGGGTTTTCTTCAAGGGCTATCAACTGGGGAATTAAATGCTCATATTTTGTAGTCTTGTTTTTAGGGTCCATAAGGACATGACCTTCCACCTGTCCTATTATAGGTATACAGTGAATATCGCTCTGATGCTCTGGCATATTTAACTGACCAAATTCTTTAAGTGTTTCAACGTCTTTACTTCTACTTTGTCTGCTTTTTTGAGTACTGGCAAAACTCTTTTTCCCTGCTCGTATTCTTTTCACCATTTATTTCACTCCCGGGTTTAATATTATTTTTAGTATAGGAAGTTATTTTTTAAATAATTCATTTTATATCCACCAAAAATTATACTTATAGACAGTATAGTTTTTGTTTTCATGGTTATTTTAACCCTTGTACAAGTATTTAAACTGGAGGGGAATAAATGGATAGAAGTGATTTTATAAAAAGTTTCAACATACAGATTGACCTTGCCATGGAGGCCCACAGCCTGATCAGAGGTGACACTGGAAAAGAGATACCCGGGGTTGTTGAATCTAAGGAAGAGTATGAAGACGCTTCAGTAACCACTGTAATAATAGAAAACCTGTCTGCGGCACGTTTGATGGGAAAAGCACCGGGGTCCTATATAACCATAGATTCTCCGGGGTTGAGGGAAAACAACCCTCCCCTTCATGATAATATAAGCAATATTCTTTCCAAGGAACTGGAAAAGCTCATCAACAATTTAGGTATACCCCAAGAAGCACAAATCTTGCTGGTGGGCTTGGGCAATTGGGCCGCAACGCCGGATGCTTTGGGACCCAAGGTGATATCACAGGTTCTGGTTACCAGGCATTTGCATGAGTATATCCCTGATAAAATAGGAACGGGCACTCGCCCTGTGAGCGCGCTTTCCCCCGGAGTGATGGGGGTAACAGGAATAGAAACCGCCGAAATAATAAAGGGGACGGTGGAGAAAGTAAGGCCGGCATGCGTGATAGCAATTGATGCACTGGCCGCCACCAATGTTGAGAGAATATGCAGCACCATACAAATAGCAGATACGGGTATAAATCCCGGTTCTGGTGTAGGTAATACGAGACAAAGCCTTGATCACAACTCATTAGGGATACCTGTTATTGCCGTAGGAGTACCTACAGTTGTAAATGCGGCCATAATACTTTTTGAGGCTTTCGAAAAATTAAAGCATGCGATTCCGGGGTTTTCAAGACAAATTCAAGAACCAACCTTACATCAAATCAGCAATGAACTTTTGAAACCTTTCGGGGGTGATCTCACTGTAACACCAAAAGAAATAGATACATTGATAGATAATACATCCAAATGCATTGCATCTGCTCTAAATCAAAGTCTTCACCCCATGATAGAGAGCGGTGAAGGCCATATGTACCTTCAATAAATTATTTATTGTTGTTCCGGGGGCGTTGGTGTTAATTAAGACATGGTTTTTTATAAATTGCCCATTAGTTCACATCATGGTCTGTGACAATATCTCTATATAGAGATAATAGAACTTCCCTTTCCTCGGGCGAAGTTGTAAAAGGTAGATTGCCGCATTCATCAATTATGCTCTTTATAAGCCCTTTATCACCTTCGAGATCCGCGATTTTAAAACGCGGCATCCCATGCTGTTGGGTACCCATGAGTTCGCCCGGCCCCCTGATATGGAAATCGGCCTCCGCAATATTGAAGCCATCATTAAATTTTATCATTGTCTCAATTCTCTTTTTCGATTCCGGTGTCCGTGGGTTTCCCAATAAAAAACAATAGGATTTATGTCTTCCTCTTCCCACCCTTCCTCTCAGCTGGTGGAGCTGAGCAAGCCCATACCTCTCTACCCCTTCAATAACAATCACGGCGGCATTGGGAACGTCAATACCCACTTCAATGACAGTTGTTGCAGCTAATACATCAATTTTCCCATCTCTAAAATCATTCATGATGTCGTTTTTTTCTTCTTTATTTAATCTCCCATGTAAAATTTCCACAGTAAATTCATTAAAATACCTTTCTTTTAACAGAACAGCCATCTCGTTTAAGGCGATAACATTTAGGGATTCTGATTCCTCTATCAAGGGGCAAACAAAGTAGGCCTGCCTGCCTTCCTTTATTAATTCCCTAATAAAATCATACATGCCTTCCCTTTTATTTTCAGGTACGTAGAAAGTAGAAATATTTTGTCTCCCCGGGGGCATAGTTTCAATCATTGATATCTTAAGGTCACCATATAGTGTCAGGGCAAGACTTCTGGGAATGGGAGTTGCGGTCATGACCAAAACATCGGGGGAAGGGTGGATGGACCCTAGATCCGTTCTCTGCCGAACACCGAAACGATGCTGTTCATCGATTACTGCCAGGCCCAGGCGGGAAAATACTACATCCTCTTGAATCAAAGCATGGGTGCCCACCAGCACATCTACTTTCCCTTCCTCGGTGCAGGTAAGAATTTCGGTTCTTTTTTTCATAGGTGTTGATCCCGTTAATATCTCAAGTTTAATACCCAGTGGGGGAAGTATTTTAGATAAATTCAAATAATGCTGCTCAGCTAAAACTTCTGTTGGAACCATGAAGGCACACTGGTAGTTGTTTGAGACTGCTTTCAATATTGCAAATACAGCAACTAGGGTCTTACCTGATCCTACATCACCTTGAAGCAGCCTTCTCATGGGAGCGGATTTTTCCATGTCATTCTCTATTTCTTTGATCGCCTTATTTTGGCAGGATGTTAAATCAAATCCCAGGGAGTTTGCTAATTGTCTCTTTAGGGTATTTGGTTCCGTATGGGCGATTCCCTCACCTGTGTTATGTTTATTTTTACCCATTTCACTCAAACAATAATAAAACATGAATAACTCCTCAAAGGACAAGCGCTGCCTTGCCAGGCTTAGGTCATGGAATGTTGGAGGAAAATGGATATGTCTTAGTGCTTCTCCCATACTGATTAAGGAGTATTTTTCCCTCAGAATTTTCGGTAATTTATCTTTGATTTGATTTTTGTAACTCATTACCGCCTGCAGCGACATCCGCCTTAAAAGTTTTTGCGGTAAACCAGATGTGCTGGGGTATATTGGCATAATCCTTCCTGCAAATAAAGGGTCTGTATCTTTTACCGTGAATTCTTTTACCAGTATTTGTAGAGTGTTGAACCTATGTTGAACCCTCCCCAGTACAGTTATTTCTTTGCCAACTTCAAGTATATTTGCTATATAAGGTTGGTTAAACCAGATACCATATATGGGTTCCGTCCCATCACTAATTTTCAACCGTGTTATTCTATGTTTTCCCCTTTTTATAGTTTCTTTTCCAAGAATCCTTCCCTTAATAATTTGATTCTCATTTTCGCAAACCTCAGAAATCTTGGATATTTTTCTTCTATCTTCATATTTTCTAGGAAAATAAAACAACATATCGCCGAGAACATTTACTCCCAGTCTTTTGAGCTGGATGCTTCTTTTTTTGCCTATACCTTCAATTCTTTGGATTGGAATATTCAATGATGAAGGGTAATCCTTGGTTACAAAGTAATTTCTCATAAAAGTCCCCCTTATCCTGCAACCACTTTGTAAAATTATTGCCAATCTTCCCCCAAGTTGATATAATAGGCTTGCTGTAATTCATGAAATAAGTGATGTAAACTTGAGGAGGTGCAATATCTTGGGTAGAAAATGTGCTGTTTGTGGAAAGGGGCCTTCCACGGGCAACAGAATCAGTCACTCTAACCGTAAGACCAGGCGTACCTGGTCACCAAATTTACAGAAAATGAGGATAGTGGTTGATGGAACAACCCGTAGAACCCTAGTTTGTACAAGATGTCTGCGTTCAGGCAGAGTAGAAAAAGCACTGTAATGTAAAGGGATTTGGTGTAACCAAATCCTTTTTTATAATAACTATGGAACTTTAAAGAATAAACCGGTGCGGATCAATCCCCACCGGTTTTTATTTGTTTAAATTTTTTTACTGCGGCCCCAGGGTCCTCCGCTCCGAAAACAGCTGTTCCGGCAACGAGAATATCCACACCCGCGGCGGCAAGCTCTGGTGCTGTTTCAAGATTGATACCCCCATCTACCTCGATCAATGGTTTATGCTTTTTTCCCTTCAATAACTCCCCAAGGTTTTCCAGTTTAGTATAAGTATAAGGAATAAATGACTGACCTCCAAACCCCGGGTTTACAGACATGATCAGGATCATATCCAACTCAGATAAAATGCATTCCAGGAGCCCCACCGGTGTGGAAGGGTTTAAAGCAACACCGCATTTACAGCCTCTACCTTTTATTGTTTGTATTGTTCGGTGTAAATGGGTGCATGTTTCTATATGTACCGTGATTATGTCAGCGCCGGCCTCAGCAAAAGTGTCAATATAATCGTCAGGGCGTTCCACCATCAGATGAACATCAAAAGTCAGGTCGGAGTACCTTCTTAAAGTCTTTACCACCTGGGGTCCAAATGAAATATTAGGTACAAAATGCCCGTCCATTATATCCAGATGTAAATAATCCGCACCAGCAATTTCGATCTCACGGACTTTTTCTTCTAATTTTCCGAAATCGGCAGATAAAATTGAAGGAGCCAGAATCATTGATCTAATATCCCCCCTCCTCATTTTTCACTTCCTCTAAAATTGCTAAGTAACTGGTGTATCTATCTTTGTTTATTTCCCCTCTGTTCAACGCATCAATAACAGCACAGCTGGGCTCGCTGCTGTGGGTGCAGGTGGAGAATCTGCAATTCTCCCTATGGGGAAGAAACTCGGGAAATAGGAACCCAATTTTTTCAGCTGATATGCCAGAAATGTCAAGTCTGCTAAAACCCGGAGTATCCGCAACAAGTCCACCCTTGGATAGCTTTATTAATTCTACACTTCTGGTGGTATGACGGCCGCTTTTCAGCTTCTCACTGATATCTGCAACTTTCAAATTCAACCCCGGTTGGATCCCATTTAAAAGGGAGGATTTTCCCACCCCTGATTGGCCGGCAAGGACTGATATATTATTGCTTAACTCTGTTTCTAATTCCACAATCCCTATATTCTGCTTTGCACTTGTTACAATAATTCCATATCCCAGACCCCTATATGCTTCTAATATACGTTCTGCCTGGTCATGGGAAACCAAATCCCTCTTGTTAAAACAGATAATAATCTTAAGTCGGTTCATTTCCCCGATAGCCAGAAGCCTATCTAGCAGATATAAATTTGGGTTAGGGTTTTTAAATGCCGCTACGCAGACCAATTGCGTTATGTTTGCAACAGATGGCTTAGTGATTAGATTTTTCCTGGGCAGCACCCCTTCGATTATGCCTTTTCCTTCGTCATTAATCTTGAATTCCACATAATCCCCTGGATAGATGTCTTCCTGTGTCAACCGATGTCTACCCCTATATGTACTCTCATATATCTCATTATTTTGAGATAGAACATAATAAAAACCACCGTATCTTTTTAAAAGTGTACCTTTTTCCATAACAACCTCCTTTAAACTTAAATCATATTTTAACTTCCTCGTATAAATTTACAAACCATGGCAGTTTAAGGGCAGTTTCAGATACCCACTTAAATCTGTGTAGGGGGGAAGAAAATGGCCCATTATGCTGCAAATTTATATGAGCCTCCACAAATTTACTATGGTTTTGGTTTTTGGACCGGCTTTGACCCCTTACTCGCCACAACCCTTACCTCTTTGCCCACTTCCATTATTGTATCAGGACGGGGGCTTTGCTGAAATATGCATCCCTTAGGTACTTTAGAGTTGAAGACAAACTCCACCTCCGGATATAAAATAAAACCACTATTTTCTATTTCAATTTTTGCATCCCTTAGGGGTAATCCCAGCAAATCCGGGATCTTATTCTTCTCTGGACCGAGGCTGACATTTAGTTTTACGGTCCTGTTTTTTTTAACTATGGATCCACCTGAAGGATTTTGGTCTATGACCAATCCCATAGGTATTTCCATGTGATGGCTCTCAAAATCAATTTCGGCTTTTAAACCGGATTCCTTCAGCAGTACCGCAGCATCAGAAGTGGTTTTATTTGAAACATCCGGTACCCTCACGTCTTTCACTTTAAAATAGAACCCAAGGATATAATAGCTCATAATTGTCAAAAACAATAGAATAACTGCCAACACTACCCATCCAATGGGGCTCAGTTTTTTAGCTTTCAATTTCCTCATTTTCACATTCCTGTTTTCTAAAGGCATATTTAATATCCCCTCAGGCTTCGGGGTCTACAGCAGGCCCTAAGAAGTGGTTCTTATTGTTGTAAAGAAATGCGGCAAAATTGTTTTTCACCCTTGTCCTTCGGGTTGAGAGAGATGGGTCTTCCCCAGGGCGTATCCATTTATATTGGAAAAATATTTACTCTTGTGGCGTTGGAGGTTAATCATTGTATACCAAAACAGCAGTGACATTGTCCTCGCTGCCCATACTCTCGGCGGTTTTTATCAGATTTAGACATCCTTTTTCTACAGATCCGGAATCACTTAATATTTTTTCCATTTCCCCCATGGGAACAGTATTTGAAAGCCCATCGGTACATAAAAGTAGAAAATCTCCTTTTTTAAGTCTTAAATCAATGAAATCCGCCTCAATGTGATCCTGCGTGCCAACAGCCCTTGTCAATATATTTCTCTTAGGATGCCTGCTCGCCTCGTTTTCTGTTATATTGCCATTATTTAGCAGTTCTTGAACCAAAGAATGGTCCGATGTAAGAAGCACCAGTTTGTTTTTCCTTAAAAGATATGCCCTGCTGTCTCCCACATTGGCAATATAGGCTGTATTGTCAATGACCCAAAGGATTGTGAGTGTGGTCCCCATTCCCCTCTGATTTACATTTGATTGGGCCTGGTTATATACTTTTAGGTTGGCATCCCGTATCGCCTGCTCCATTTTCTTAAAAGGATTGGCCGCACATGCTTTTCCACGAAGATATTCGCCAACCGTATTAACGGCTAAGCGGCTGGCTACTTCTCCGGCGTTGTGACCGCCCATTCCATCAGCCACAGCAAAAATATTTTCCTGTTGATCCACAATGAATGAATCCTCATTGTTGTCCCTTTGCCCCACAATCGACATTCCTTTAGCCCGCATAATTTATCACCCCCATGATCATTGGGGAAAGTATGTTCATCGATTTATTCCCCCGGCAACCCTATATAGGTGGATCTCAATTGGCCACAGGCACCGTGTATATCCTGTCCTCTTTCCTTCCTAATAGAAGTTTCAACACCTCTCGATTTAAGTGTAGATACAAAGCTTTCAATTTGTTTTTCACTGCTGCTCTTGTAAGGGCCGTTAGTGGGGTTTAATGGAATGATGTTCACATTAGCCAACAGTTGGTCAGCGAATTCTATAAGTTTTTTTGCATGCATCTCCGAGTCATTGGTATTATTAATAAGTGCATACTCGATGGTAATTCTTCTTCCTGTCATGTTATTGTAGTACCTACAGGCCTCTTTTAATTGTTCTATTGGATATTTTTTATTAAGAGGTACTAATGTGTCTCTAATTATATCCACCGCCGAATGTAGGGACACGGCCAGCACAATTTGCAGCTTTTCTCCGGCTAACCTTATTATCCCAGGAACATATCCCGAGGTGGAAATTACTATTCTTCTTTGGCTGATACATAGTCCAAGGGGATCATTGAAAATCTCAACGGCCTTTAAAACCGCATCAAGATTTAGCAAGGGTTCCCCCATCCCCATAAATACAATATTTGTTACCAATCTGCCTTCGTCATTTGCTATATTATTTGCAAGGATAACCTGGGAAATAATTTCCCCGGTAGTTAGATTTCTTTCAAAGGCGGCCCCACTGGCACAGAAGGGGCAGCCCACTGGACAGCCAACTTGGGAGGAAATGCAAACGGTACATTTAGTTTTTTTTATCTCATGGGGCATGATCACGGTTTCCACTGGGTGCCCATCTTCTAATTGTATCAGGAGCTTAGTGGTTTTGTCCCGTTTTGAGATTTGCTTTTTAAGGAGCCTGGGTTTGTAAATTTTGGTCCTGCCTTTAAGTTTTTCTCTTAGATTCAATGACAGGTTTGTCATTTCATCAATGGAGCCCGCCCCATGTTTATGAACCCATAGAAACAGTTGTTCTGCTCTGAAGCCTGGTTCCCCTAATTCATTGAATATATTGTTCATATTTTGTCTACTCAAACCCCGCAGATCCTTTAGCAATTAAAATCATCCTAACATCATAGTCTTTTTTTGCCGCAAAGGTTATTTAGATTCTACAGCCTTTACATTTTTGTTTCTGTTGTTCTGGGTCCCCTTGATTTTCACTAGTTTGGCAATGTAAAAACCCTCGGTGCAGTTATTTTGGGGCAAAAATTGGACACCATCCCCTGTTTTAATTGGGTATTCACAGGGACTAAAATATTTATCCAAGGGGACCGGTTCCAAATCTCTGTTTTCTCCGATGATTTGATCGATTACCTCTTGGTTTTCCTCCGGCTCAAGAGAGCAAGTTGAATAAACTACATTTCCACCGGGCCTCGTAAGCGGTATCACTGATTTTAAGATTTCTTTTTGCAGTTTACTGAGGGCAGCTATTTCCTTTTCCTTTTTACGCCATCTGGCATCCGCCCTTCTGTTCAAAACCCCCGTGCCCGAACATGGGGCATCCACCAAAACCAGGTCAAAGCTTTCCTTAATCTCTTTGCATGCATCCCGGGCATCCAATAAATATGTTTCAATATTATCCAAAGACAAGCGTTTGCTGTTTTCATTTATGAGCCGGATCCTGTGTTCGTGAATGTCCAAGGCAGCTACCCTGCCCCTTCTCCCCACCAGCTGGGCAAGGTGAGTCGCTTTTAACCCTGGTGCCGCACATGCATCCAGGACTTTTGCATTCCTTTTGGGGTCAGCTATATGTCCAACTAATATTGAAGGTTCGCTTTGGGGTATAAAAAGTTTTCGCAAATCCTTCTGGGATTCTAAAAGCCCATAATTTTTGACAATCAGACATCCTGGAACAACCTTACTTAAGTTGCTTGTTATTCCTCTGGATTCCAAAAGATGCTGGAAATCTTCAACAGATGTTTTGTTTGTATTCACTCGAATGGTGTTTTTTGATGGCTTATTGTTAAACTTGCAAAGCCTGATAGTTTCCTTAACCCCATATCTGCCCACCCAGCGGCTTACAAGCCAGGGAGGGTGGGAGTATTTTATACTTATATGCTCAATGGGGTCCTTATCTTTATCGGGAAATTCCACATCTTCAATGCTGTTGTAATTTCTTGCAATGTTACGCAAAACAGCATTTACAAATTTAACGATGCCCCCATGTCTGTGCTTGGCAGCCAAATTAACCGATTCATTGCACGCGGCGGAGGGAGGTACCCTATCCATGTAGAGAAGCTGAAAGGCACCTATCCTTAAAATATTCCTGCACAGCCTATCTAGTTTTTCTAAGGGGCGTGATACAAAATTGGATAAAACCCAATCCAGTGTATTCAGATGTTTAATTGTTCCATAGGCGATCTCTAAAATGAATCTTTTGTCAAGATCACTGTATTCGTACCTTTTTAAAACTTTTGTTGTTTCAATATTGGAAAATGCCCCTTCATCTAAAACCCTTCCTACTATGTAAAGGGACAGCTCCCTGGGCTCTTTACGTCTCAATTAAGTATTCCCCCTAATATATAAAAAGTGGGTTGCCATTGCCCGGCAACCCCAGCGGAATCGATTTAGTCATCCCCTCCAAACATCCGGGATAAAATAACTAGTCTCAATAAACTGAGCACAGCAGCCAAAGCACCGGCGAGATAGGTCAGAGCAGCGGCGTTCAATACTTTTTTTGTATGCTCTGCTTCCTCGCCATGAACAAAACCTGTACTCTGAAGAAGAGCAACGGCTCTAGCACTGGCATTGTATTCAACGGGTAGAGTAACCAACTGAAACAAAACTACACCTAAAAAAGCATAAACCCCTATTTGTGCCAGCAATGGGCTGCCGAGCAAAAGTCCAACAAATAATATGGGAAATGCCGCCGTAGAGCCAAACTGAGCGACGGGTACAAGGCTTGCTCTCAATTCCAAAGGAAAATACCCTGTATCATGTTGTATTGCGTGTCCGGTTTCATGAGCAGCAACACCCACGGCAGCTATAGATGAGCCCCCATATACTTCGGGGGAGAGACGAAGAACCTTTTTTCTAGGGTCATAATGATCTCCAAGGCGCGTATTTGTGCGTTCTACCCTTACATCATTTATGCCGTTCTCCAGCAGCAATTTCTCCGCTATTTGTGCCCCGGTAAATCCAGATCTTGATGACACTCTGGAATACCTTTCAAAGGTCATTTTAACCTTCATCTGGGCATACAAAGAAAATATCACAGCCGGAATTAAAATTATAAAAGTGGGGTCAAAAAACATCGGTGACAAGGATATAACCTCCCTCCAAAGCCCTCATGGAAATTGAGTATACCACATAACTTCAGATATGGTTTCAAAAATATTGAAACATAAATGCCCTAATTCAATTGACATATATCACCACATAGGTATTTTAGAACATTCTCCACTTCTTTGCAATCAACCACCGTATTGCAGCAAGGGCCATTGGGTCTTCGATTCAGCACACCAATGACCGGAATAGAAGTAACATCATGAATACCGCTGGCCAAATCCCTCTCACAAGCAATGGCGAGAATTACCTCCGGAAGGTATTGTTTAATAAAATCCCTTGCCAATGTACCTCCCGTGGCAACAACCATTTTTGCTTTATACTTGATTGTCAGCTCATATAAACCGGCTATGGGGCATTTACCGCAGCGTCTACAGTTTTCTATATCCACGGTTATCTTGTATGGGCAGTCTCTATCCTGCAAACAATGAGGGGCTAGGAGCAGTATTTTCTTAAGATTCATTTCCCCCAATCTGAATTTGGCCAGTTGGTTGCTTGTTTCAATATAGGATTTCCTGATCAGATCCTTATTTATATTTAACAATTTTGCGGAAAAAAATGCTAGGGGGTACACAGAATTCAAGGATTTGGTCATTATATTGTTCAAGCCGCCCATGGGCTTATTGCTGAACAAGGTAAATGCAAGTAAGGCTATACCAAGCAGACTCACGAAAACAACCACTAGAATAAATGCCGTGAAGAAGTTAAAAAAAATTCTGGCCGCTAAATCATTGGGGTTTTTAGATAGGAACCAGATAAAAACTGCTAAAGACAGCACCAACAAAAGACCACCCAAGGCGAGGGCAAAAAATATCCTCTTTCTAGTCTTCACTTCCATCACCGCGGTGGATTTCGTTTTTTGGGGAAGATGTGTGCAGAAACTGACCCTCGCAAATATCATAACCCCTCATAAATTCCACAGCTAACATCCTTCTTTTGCTCTGGGGCTGAACATGGCTAACAAGTACCTGTCCGTCTCGTGCTTGCACAATAAATCCTTCCTCATGGTTTGTTTTTATTATTTCTCCTGGTTTGCCATCTATTATATTATCCCGCACCTTTGCACCCCATACTTTCAATATCATATCGTTAAAAATAGTGTAAGCACCGGGCCAGGGATTCATACCCCTGATATGATTCACGATTTCCCCCGCTTTCTTGTTCCAGTCTATTGCGGCATCTTCATTTTTTAGTGGTGGTGCATAGGTAGCAAGATCATGGTCCTGTTCCGTTCTTGTAATCTTACCCTCAGATAACTGATGCAGGGTCTTTAATAATACCTTGCTCCCCCTCTCGGCCAGCTCATCATG
This sequence comes from Clostridia bacterium, assembly GCA_012519005.1. Classification (GTDB taxonomy): domain Bacteria; phylum Bacillota; class DTU086; order DTU086; family DTU086; genus JAAYRB01. The sequence goes on along the minus strand of JAAYRB010000090.1, from coordinate 4,505 downwards.
CAAATCCCCTGCGGTGGAGGTAGGTTCAATGGATATATCCTCCTGTAAAATAATATCCCCGGTATCCATACCCTCATCCATATACATGGTTGTAACCCCGGTTTTCTTTTCTCCATTTATTACGGCCCAATGAATGGGGGCAGCACCTCTATATTTTGGAAGCAAAGAAGCATGGAGATTTATACATCCTAAGGGGGGAAGCCCAAGGAGTTCCACACCTAATATTTGGCCGTAGGCTGTAACTACTACAACTTCCGGATCCCACCGGGCAATTATCTCCAATGCCCCTTTGCTGTTAACGGATTCCGGCTGGATGTAGTCGATGTCCAAATCAATGGCCAATTTCTTTACGGGAGGGTAGGCCAGTTTCTTACCCCTTCCCCTGGGCCTATCCGGTTGAGTGACAACCCCTACAATGTTAAAACCTTCATCATCACTAATAGCTTGTAAGCTGGGGAGTGCAAATTCGGGGGTCCCCATAAATACTACTTTCAATACTCAGCACCTCCGGATATGAAATCATTCCAGGAATTTAATTACCTTATCCACAAACAAGATTCCATCAAGATGATCTATCTCATGCTGCAAAGCCCTTGCAAGAAGGTCCTCCCCATGTATTTCTATATTATCTCCTTTTCCATCCAATCCCCTAACTATAACTTCTATTGATCTTTCCACTTCACCCCTGACTCCAGGGACGCTGAGGCAGCCTTCCACATCTATTTCTGTTTCTTCAGATCTATGCACAATTTCTGGGTTTACAATTTCAATCAAGTTTTCTCCTGTATCAACAATTATAACCCTTTTTGGAACACCAATCTGGGGGGCAGCTAAGCCCACCCCCTGGGCATCGTACATGGTGTCTGCCATATTTTTTAATAACTTAGTAATACTGGAGTTTATCTTCCCCACCGGTTTTGATTTTTCCTTCAACAGAGGATCACCTATCTTGACTATTGAATATACGGCCATATTGTTTCACTTCCTTTAGATTAAACTTTGGGGATCTACATCAATTGAAATACTGGTCCCCAAGGATGTCCCTACTTTTTTATTTTTCACAGTATCATATAATATTTTTTTTGTTTTTTTTTCGTTAGAACGCAAAATAACATGCCATCTATGAAGCCCTTTTATTTTATCAATGGGTGCCGGGGCGGGGCCCAATGATTTAATCCCATAGGACAAAAGTTCATCGCAGATTTCATTAGCGCACTGAATTACTGATGCCTCCTTTGGGCCTGATAGGATTACCCTTATGAATCCGGAAAAAGGGGGGTAGTCAAGGGACTTTCTTCTTGCCAGCTCTTGCTCATAATATGATTTCAAATCATGGTGCCTTAGATATACAAAGCTGAGGTTTTCGGGATTGTAAGTTTGGATAATTACCTTTCCTTGTTTGTGTCCACGGCCCGCACGTCCGGCCACCTGGGAAAGCAGCTGATAGGTTCTTTCTCCGGATCTAAAATCAGGAAGATTTAAACCCATATCTGCAGCTACAGCACATACTAAAGTTACATTGGGAAAATCAAAGCCCTTGGCCACCATCTGTGTGCCGATCATAATATCCTTTTTACCCTGGGAAAAAGAATCTAATATTTTTCGGTGGGCGTCACGTCGGGATGTAGTGTCTGCGTCCATCCTTACAACCCTTGCCCTTCCATACCTTTCTTTGATAACTTCCTCTACTTTTTGGGTTCCAATGCCAAATGATTTAACCCTGCGGCTGGTGCAGTTGGGACATTTTACTGGAACAGCTGTGGTGAATCCACAGTAATGACATCTGAGGGTTTCATTATAGGAATGGTAAGTTAATGTGACATCACAATGTTTGCAATGCACCACAAACCCACAATCCCTACACTGGATAAAAGCGGCATAACCCCTCCGGTTTAAAAACAGAATAATTTGTTCTCCCTTGACGAGGGTTTTCTCAATATTATCCTGCAGGGTAGTACTCAGGATTGAGGAATTACCCTTTCTTAACTCCTCCCTCATGTCTACAGTCTCTATTATCGGCAGCGTGCCGCCACCAACTCTCTCCCGTAATCTTAATTTCTGTATTTCTCCTTTTTTACTTCTATAATAGGTTTCCAGGGAGGGGGTAGCACTCCCCAAAAGCAAAACCGCATCTTCCATCCTACAGCGCATCTCAGCAATTTTTCTTGCATGATAACGAGGGTTGTTCTCCTGCTTAAGGCTTCCCTCCTGTTCCTCATCCAAGATAATCAAGCCTAAGTTTGGGATAGGGGCAAAGACAGAGGAGCGGGTACCTATAACAACCTTAATTTCTCCCTTTCTTATTCCTTCCCAGTGGCGGTATCTTTTCCCATCGGATAATTTACTGTGCATTAGAGCAGCCTTATAACCAAAATGCCGGTAAAATAATTTCACAACCTGTGATGCAAGTGCTATCTCCGGCACAATAACTATGCTTTGTTTTCCCAACTCCATGGCATATCTGACCGCCCTCATATATACTTCTGTTTTCCCGCTTCCAGTGACGCCATGAAGTAAAAAAGCCTTAAAAGCATCATCCTTAACAGCTTTTTTGATGGCATTTAAGCTGTTTTCCTGTTCTGTGGACAGTCTGATACTGTTGGTTTTTATATTAGCAGAACTCATATAGATGTGTTGGTCAGTTATACCAATAGCATTCTTTTTTTCCAGTTCTCTTATGACCCCCATGGAAGTTTTCGCTTCTGTGAGCAGATCCTTTACCCTGGGGGGCCTTTCCCGGTGTTTTAGCAATTCCAGGGTTTCTATTTGTTTGTGAGCACGTCTGTTACACATAATAAATTCATCTACTTCCTTTTCGTCCAGCAGCAGAATAACAAAATCATTCTGCCTTTGATAGGAGGTTGATGTTTTGAAATCATCCTTTTGTTTTAGATAGCCGCGATTAACAAGGTCGTTCAGGTAACCCCCCAGCTTTATTCTTTTTCCAAATTTATTGATCAATGTGTTTTCAGAAAAACTTTTTTTGTTTGAGATATATTCTATTAACATAGAAAAATCCGGATTCAAAGCTGCCTGTGATCTCATACCAGCCGGCTCTACCAATCGTTCATAGCGGCGGGTCCATTTCCCTCGAACATAGGATGGGAATATCAGGTCAAGGGTTTCCTCAATGGGTATGAGATAGTATTCTGAAATCCAATTGGCGATCCCGATCATATGGGTATCAATATATGGTCCATCTCCAACTAAACTGTTTATATGTCTCAGGTTATGCTTTGAACCAGAATTCCCTACATTCAAAACAAGCCCCTCGCACAGTTGATCCCTAACGGGAACCAAAACACGCCAACCAGGACATAGTCTATCATATTTGTTATCTGGTACCTGATAATCGAATATAAGGAACTTGTTTTTACCAATTCCAACGGCCACCTCAGCAATTTTTGGCATTAAAAACCTCCAGAACATAAATTCCATAAAACAAAATGCCGCATAAAAATGCGGCGGGAAATTGATGGAGCTGATGGGGGGAGTTGAACCCCCAGCCTATGCATTACGAATGCATTGCTCTGCCATTGAGCTACATCAGCATCCTTCTTATTTTAACAATAATATTATGAAATGTCCATTAGATATACTCAGATACCTTTAGCTTTTTTTAGGAATATGTCTACAAGATCTGTTTTTTCCCAAGGTAAATCCAAATCCCTGCGTCCAAAGTGACCATAGGCGGAAAGAGGCGTGTAAATGGGCCTTTGAAGCCCTAAATTGTCAATAATCGCACTGGGTCTGAGATCAACACTGTCCATAACTAATTTTTCCAGTTTGTAATCATCTATTTTTCCCGTTCCAAAGGTATCTATATGTATTGCAAGGGGTTGTGCGACACCAATGGCATATGAAATTTGAATTTCGCATTTCCTGGCAAGACCCCCAGCCACAATATTTTTTGCAATATGTCTAGCAGCATAGGCCGCTGAGCGGTCTACCTTAGTCGGGTCTTTCCCTGAAAAAGCACCGCCCCCATTTCTGGCCATACCCCCATAGGTGTCAACAATAATTTTACGACCTGTTAGGCCGGTATCTCCCAAGGGCCCACCTATTACAAATCTCCCGGTGGGGTTGACAAAATATTTGGTTTCTCTATCAAGATATTTGTCAGGAACAACATCCCTGATTACCTTATCAATAATGTCCCCCCTGAGGGTTTCATATTCAACATCGGGGCTGTGCTGCGCGGATACTACCACGGTGTCAACCCGAATAGGTTTTCCATCTTTATACTCGACAGTTACCTGGGATTTGCCATCGGGTAGAAGATAGGGAATTTTCTCATTTTTTCTTACCTGCGCCAACTTTCTGGTAATTTCATGTGCAAGTGAAATTGGCAAAGGCATATACTCCGGGGTCTCATCCACCGCATAGCCGAACATCATCCCTTGATCCCCTGCACCCATATCCACCTTGCTTGTACCGCAGGATTTCTTTGTTTCCAGGGACTTATTCACTCCCATGGCAATATCTGTGGACTGCTCATCAATGGC
>JAAYRB010000011.1 GCA_012519005.1 Clostridia bacterium | reverse complement strand
GGCGGCCAGGGGCGGCAATGGAATGGAGGTGGATGTGAGCAAGATCCCCCAGAGGGATGAGGACATGACACCCTACGAAATAATGCTTTCCGAAAGTCAGGAAAGGATGCTGATTATTCCATCCAAGGATAAGGGTGACAAAGTAAAAGAAATATGCGAAAAATGGGAATTGGATTGGGCAGTAATTGGTCATGTCACTGGGGATGGGATTTTGAGGGTGAAAAACGGAGATAAGATTGAGGCAGAGATTCCGGCCCGGGCACTTACCCATATGTGTCCAGTTTATCATCCCCAAAGCGAGAAACCGGAGTATCTATCAAAAGCATGGGAATTCAATTGGGATCAGCTTCCAGTACCAAAGGATATGTCCCAAGTTTTGTTAGATATTTTAGCTTCCCCCTCCATTGCTTCCAAGGAATGGGTATACAGCCAGTATGATCACATGGTGGGTGTCAATACCGTTGTACCCCCAGGTTCGGATGCCGGGGTTTTACGGATAAAGGGCACGAACAAGGCTCTGGCCACATGTATAGATGGCAATGGTAAATACTGCCATCTGGACCCTTATACTGGTGGCGCCATCACTGTGGCGGAGGCTTCGAGAAATCTTGTTTGTTCCGGGGCCTTACCCTTGGCCCTGACGGATTGCCTTAACTTTGGGTCTCCGGAAAAACCTCAGGTGTACTGGCAGTTTGAGCAGGCAGTGCAGGGCATGAGTGAGGCGGCCCGGGTGCTCAACACCCCGGTGGTCAGCGGCAATGTAAGCCTTTATAATGAATATGAAAACGAACCCATTTATCCGACTCCTGTGGTGGGTATGGTGGGCCTCATTGAGGATCTCTCTCACATAAGATCCCAGGGTTTTGTAGAGGAAGGGGATAGGGTCATTCTCCTGGGAGAAACCAGGGGAGAATTGGGGGCCAGTACCTATCTAGAGGTGGTTCATGGGGTGGAAACCGGTAGAACACCTACGCTAAACCTTGAAAAGGAAAAAGCGGTCCAGGAGTTATGCCTAAAGGGTATCAAGGAAGGGCTGATTAAAAGCGCCCATGATTGTTCAGATGGGGGCCTAGCGGCTGCCTTGGCGGAATGCTGTATCAGCGGGGGAATTGGGGCTAATATGGAACTGCCCCGGTGCGAACTGGGCATACCGGAGTTACTTTTTAGTGAAAGCCAATCAAGGATTATTGTTACCGTGAACAGTGCTGATGTGGATACACTGATGGATTTGGCCAAAACCGCGGAAGTTCCCGCTGCCATCATTGGCTCTGTGGGCGGCGGGAAGCTGCAGTTATCCATAGAGGATCATGAAAATGTGCTGGACATAGAGGTTGAAAAAATGGAGGAGACATGGCGGGGGGCGATCCAGTGTCTGATGAATTAGCCTGTTTAGAATGTGACAAGGCTAAAGATGAATGTGGGGTCTTTGGCATCTATGGTCCGGGTAAAAATGTTTCTCGTATCACCTATTTTGGTCTTCACGCACTGCAGCACAGAGGGGAAGAAAGTTCAGGTGTAGCTGTGGCCGGGGGCAAAATAGAGGTTCATAAGGGAATGGGATTGGTGACGGAGGTCTTTGACGACGACATTTTAAACAGACTCCAAGGTGATATTGGTATCGGCCATGTTCGTTATTCCATGAAATCCAATTCCGTTATTAATGCACAGCCCCAGGTTTTTAGATATCCCTGGGGTATGGTTGCATTGGCCTATAATGGCAACTTAACAAATTCCACTGATCTCATGGAGGATTTAAGCAGGAAGGGTGTTATCTTTCAATCCATAAGTAATACGGAGATCATGGCTAACCTGTTGGCAAGACATTATGAGGGGGATATTGAGGAAGCCCTGAGGAAGGTGACCTGTGAGATTCAGGGTGCATACTCCTTAGTGGTGATGACTCAAAATAAATTGATTGGTTTAAGGGATCCTTTTGGTATCAGACCCCTTTGCCTTGGGGATTTAGACGGATCCTTCGTCCTGGCCTCGGAGAGCTGCGCCTTGAATACTGTGGGGGCGGAATTTATTAGAAATATATCCCCCGGGGAAATGGTTGCCATCGATGGAGGGGGATTGAAATCTACTTCTTTAACAAACAACAACAGACAGGCCCCCTGCGTATTTGAATATGTGTATCTCGCCCGCCCCGATAGTACAATTGATGATATCAATGTGAATATAGCCAGATTTGGCTTTGGAAAACAGTTGGCCCAGGAAAACAAGGTGGATGCTGATGTGGTTGTTGGGGTGCCCTACTCTGGTACTACTGCCGCTTTAGGATATGCGCAGGAAAGGGGCTTGCCCTTCATGGAGGGACTTATTAAAAACCGCTATGTAGGCCGCACTTTTATCCAGCCAAGTCAGAAGCTAAGGGATTTGAGGGTCAGGCTTAAGCTGAACCCTGTGAAGGAGATTTTGGAAGGGAAAAGCATCGTAATGGTGGATGATTCCATAGTCAGAGGGACCACCAGTAGAAAAATTGTAAAAATGGTACGGGAAGCAGGGGCAAGAAAGGTACATTTTGTTGTCAGCTGCCCCCCAATTGCCCATCCCTGTTACTATGGCATCAAAACAACATCCCGGGATGAGCTCATTGCCTCCCGCAGAAATGTGGAGGAAATAAGGCATCATATCGGTGCAGATAGTCTTTATTATCTCAGCCTCCGCGGCATGCTGGAGGTTCTTGATCTTCCTGAAGAAAAAGTATGTGCGGCTTGCTTTACTGGAAAATATCCCATTGATGTTTCCGGATGCCGGGCTTGTGATAATAAATCCTTTTCGGAAAAGGGGTGTTAAAATTGCCCAAAAAGATAGATTATGCATCCTCCGGGGTGGATATAGATGCGGGAATCAGGGCTGTTGACCTGATGAAAAAGCATGTGAAAAAAACATGGGGTCCAGAGGTCTTAGCTGACCTTGGGGGGTTCAGCGGTTTATTTGCCCCGGATATGGGAGGGCTAAAAGAGCCTGTTTTAGTTGCCGGCACCGATGGGGTGGGCACAAAGCTAAAAATAGCCTTTTTAATGGACAGGCATGAAACCATAGGCATTGATGCGGTGGCTATGTGTGTCAATGATATTCTTGTTTGCGGTGCCCGCCCAATGTTTTTCCTGGATTACATTGCCCTGGGCAAAATGATACCGGAAAAGGCAGCATCTATTGTGGAGGGGATAGCCGAGGGATGTGAAAGGGCGGGTTGTGCCCTAATAGGGGGCGAGACAGCGGAGATGCCGGGAATGTACAAGGAAGGGGAGTATGATATTGCCGGCTTTGCTGTGGGGATAGTTGACAGGACCAAGATTATTGATGGTTCTGAGATCAAGCCTGGAAGCCGGCTCATAGGTCTTCCCTCCACGGGGCTTCACAGCAACGGTTTTTCCTTGGTAAGAAAAATACTTTTTGAAATCCATGGATTCGAAGTTGAAGATTATGTTCCTGAATTGGCCGTTCCGTTGGGGGAGGAGCTGCTCAAACCCACGGGGATATATGTGTCTACAGTGGAGAGGCTGAAGGACTTTCATATCCAAGGGATGTCCCATATAACCGGTGGGGGAATATACGATAACCTGGCTAGGATTCTTCCAAGAAATTGCAATGCCGTGGTAGACAAAAACTCCTGGGAAATCCCCACTGTTTTTCAATGGCTTCAGGATTTAGGCAAGATAGAGGATCGGGAAATGTACCGCACCTTTAATAATGGAATTGGGCTGATTTTAGCGGTTGATGCCGGAGATACGGAAGGAATTATAAATACACTGGGGCGGTACGGGCAAAAGGCCTTCGCCATTGGGGAAATTATACCCGGCGACGGGAAGGTGGATATTGTGTAAAAGGGGGAGATGTGGTGCGTGTAGCTGTTCTTGCATCCGGTAGGGGGTCTAACTTGCAGGCGTTGATAGACAGCAGCGAGATGGAGGGTGCACCATTTAAATTGTCCGCGGTTATCAGCGACAAAAAGGATTCACTTGCTTTAAAGCGGGCTTGCAAACATGGACTAAAAGGCTATTTTTTAAATCCTAAAGACTATTGCTGTAGAGAGGATTTTGATTCCGCTTTGGCCCAGCTGATAAAGAGGAAAAATATTGACCTCATTTGCTTAGCGGGATTTATGAGAATCCTGTCCTCTGAGTTTATTGCTTGCTTTTCCCACAGTATTATCAATATTCACCCTTCTCTTCTACCCTCTTTCCCGGGCTTAGAGGCCCAAAAGCAGGCCTTGGATTATGGAGTGAAATATACAGGATGCACGGTTCATTTTGTTGATGAGGGAGTAGATACCGGGCCAGTAATAGATCAGAGGGTTGTTCCCATTTATGACAATGACACTGTGGAGAGTTTATCCTCCCGTATACTAAAGGAGGAGCATGTTCTATATCCCAGGGTGGTCAAGGGGATTGCAAGGGGCTTGGTTGAAATAAACGGCAGAAAAGTTATCTTTCATAAGGGGGGTTCGTGAATGACAGTTAAAAAAAGGGCATTGGTCAGTGTGTCCGATAAAGCCGGAGTGGTTGAGTTTTGCCGGGGGCTGACCAAACTTGATTATGAGGTGGTTTCAACCGGTGGTACTGCTAAACTGCTCCGGGAAAATGATGTAGAAGTTACGTACATAGATGAGGTTACAGGTTTTCCTGAGATCCTGGATGGAAGAGTGAAAACCCTTCATCCTAAGGTCCACGGGGGTATTTTGGCAAGGCGTAATCGGGAACATTTACAGGAATTAGAGGAAAATCAGATCCTTCCCATAGATATGGTGGTGGTAAACCTATATCCTTTTAAGCAAACTATCTGCAAGCCGGGTGTTACTTTGGATGAGGCCGTGGAAAATATAGATATCGGCGGACCCACCATGGTGAGAGCAGCGGCAAAAAACCACGGGCATGTAATTATTGTTGTTGACCCCAACAAATACGGGGAGATTTTGGATGAATTAAGGGAGAAGGGGGATATAGGCAAAGAAAAACGGCTCTCCCTAGCATTGGAGGCATTCAGCCATACAGCAGAATATGATTCCCTCATAGCTGATTACTTTATGGGCTTTGTGGGGAATGGGGATCTTGCGGAGGCTTTTTCCCTCCTGGGAAATAGAATCCAAAACCTACGTTATGGTGAAAACCCCCATCAAAAGGCGGCTTTCTATAGGGATGATACCGCCGGTTGCGGGACCGTTGGGGGAGCAAAGCAGCTCCAGGGTAAAGAATTGTCTTTCAACAATATCGTGGATATGGAAGCAGCATTATCCGCCGTGAAGGAGTTCGAAGAACCGGCGGCAGTGATAATAAAGCACACTAACCCCTGTGGGGCGGCCGTTGGCAAAAATCTCCTGGAGGCTTATGAGCTCGCTTTGGAGGCGGATCCCGTCTCTGCATTCGGGGGAATTGTGGGCTTGAACCAGCCGGTAGATATGGAAATGGCTCAAAAATTAACGGAAATATTTCTGGAAGTGATAATTGCTCCTTCCTATGAGGCGGATGCCTTAGAGGCCCTATCCAAGAAGCCCAATTTGAGAGTGATCGAACTGGGCGGTTTGGGGGAAACTTGCCGGGGTTTTGACCTCAAGAAGGTAAGCGGGGGTTTTCTAGTTCAGGATTTAGACACGGGATTGGTTCCCCCTGAGGAGTGGAAGGTAGTCACTGCCCGGAAGCCCAATGATTTAGAAATCAAGGATCTTTTCTTTGCCTGGAAAGTGGTAAAACATGTGAAGTCCAATGCCATAGTATTGGCAAAGAATGGCGTAACCCTGGGCATTGGCGCCGGTCAGACCAACCGCGTAGGGTCGGCGAATATTGCCCTGGGGCAGGCGGGGGAAAGCGCAAGAGGCGCCGTTCTATCTTCGGATGCTTTCTTCCCTTTTAGGGACACCGTTGATCGAGCTGCTGCTGCTGGAATCAAGGCAATCATTCAACCGGGGGGATCCGTCAAAGACGAGGAATCTATTCGGGCCGCGGATGAAAATGGTATTGCAATGGTATTCACGGGCATGAGACATTTTAAACACTAAAACCTACGGGGGGTATAAATTTTATGAAGGTCTTGGTTGTTGGCGGCGGTGGAAGGGAGCATGCCCTGGTATGGAAAATTTCCCAAAGTAGTGGGGTGGATAGGGTTTACTGTGCACCCGGTAATGCCGGCATCGAGGAAATCGCCCACTGCGTACCGATAAAAGCTGTAGATATAAAGGGGCTTCTGAATTTTGCTAAGGACAAGCAAATTGATATCACAGTGGTGGGTCCTGAAGCACCCTTGGCGGCAGGTATAGTGGACTCCTTTGAAAAAGAAGGAATGGCAATTTTTGGCCCTAATAGGGAGGCGGCACGCTTTGAAAGCAGCAAAATTTTCGCTAAGGAGTTCATGGATAAATATGGTATACCCACCGCCGGATTTAATATTTTTGATGATCCTCAGCTGGCAAAGGATTATATTCTGAAGCATTTGGATCAATGCGTGGTCAAGGCGGATGGCCTTGCAGCGGGCAAGGGAGTTTTTGTTGCCAAGTCAAAGGAAGAGGCCTTGGATGCGGTGGATAAGATAATGGTACAACGATCCTTTGGCAGCTCCGGTGATAAAATCGTTGTTGAAGAGCTTCTGGAGGGAGAGGAGGTCAGCATCCTTGCATTTGTGGATGGGCGTACTCTGATTCCCATGGTCTCCTCCCAGGACCATAAGGCCGCTTTCGATGGTGATACGGGGCCCAATACCGGGGGGATGGGTGCTTATTCACCGGCACCTGTATATACGGAAGCCATCCATGAACAAGTGATGGATGAGGTTTTTAAACCATTTATTGAAGGTCTCCATGGTGAGAAAATAATTTATAAGGGTATAATATATGCCGGTCTAATGATAACTGGGGCGGGGCCCATGCTGTTGGAATTCAACGTAAGGTTTGGGGATCCGGAAACCCAACCCATCCTTTTTCGGCTGGAATCCGATATACTGGAAATTATTACATCGGTGGTTGAGGGTAGACTTCATGAGGCTGATATTCAATGGAGCTCAGATCCAAGTGTTTGTGTGGTATTAGCCTCAGGGGGCTATCCTGGAGAATACGAAACAGGTAAGGTGATCACGGGACTTAAGGAGTGTAGGGATAAAGATTTAATGATCTTTCATGGGGGAACAAAAAAAGAAAACGGGGAGATCGTAACTGCCGGTGGTCGTGTGCTGGGCATTACCACCAGGGCGGCTGATTTAGGCGATGCTGTGGCGAAGGCGTATCGCTGGACGGAAAAGATCAATTTTGATAAGCTATACTTCCGCAGGGATATTGGTTATAAGGCTTTAAAGGGAATTACTTAACTAAAAATGGATCCCGGCTACAGGAGGTTATTAAGTTGTCTTATGAAAGTAAGTTAAAAGATATTTTTATTGACAACCTATTCGAGGCCATATTATTGCTGGAAGACGAAGAAGAGTGCTATCGCTTCTTCGAGGATATATGCACTGTCAGTGAAATCAAACTCATGGCCCAAAGGCTGGAAGTTGCAAAGATGCTTACAAAAAATAAAACCTATCTTACTATATCGGAGGCCACCGGCGCCAGCACGGCCACAATCAGCCGGGTGAAAAGGGCCCTGGATTATGGTGCCAATGGCTATCGTCTCATTCTGAACAGATTGCTGGGAGAAGGGCGAATGGAATAAAAGGGTCTGGGGTGACAGTAAATGGAGGGTGTGCTTTATTTGATTGCTAATTCCCGGCTTACAGGGAAGGAACGGTTAGGGGATATAGCGGCCCAGGCTGTTGAAGGTGGGGTTGACTATGTCCAGCTGAGGGAAAAGGGCAGGACAGCCGATGAAATTTACAGACTGGCCATGGAATTAAAAAAGATATTGGATGGTACGAAAGCCATCTTTCTTATTAATGATAGGGTGGATGTGGCTTTAGCAGTTGGGGCACATGGAGTCCATTTAGGGCAGGCATCCCTGCCTCCGGAAGCAGCGCGAAGGGTTTTAGGGGAAGATAAGATTATTGGAGTTTCCACCCATAATTTGGAGGAAGCAAGAGCCGCAGAAAAGGGTGGGGCGGATTACATAATTTTCAGCCACATTTTCCCGACTGGGTCAAAGCCTGGGCTCAAACCCAAGGGGCCTGAATCTTTACGGGAAATCACCCAGGAGGTGGGGATTCCCGTGGTGGCACTTGGGGGTATTAAAATAGAAAACGTGCCAAAAATAATATCCCGCGGTGTGAACAATGTGGCGGTAATGTCCTGCATTTTAAAGGCTGAGTCACCTTTGAGAGAGGCAGAGGGCATTAAAAGGCTTCTCCTTTGAAGAACATCTTCTTCTAGTCATAGCCCAAAAAGGGCATCATGGTATGGTCTAAACCGGGGATGCCCTCTGTTATGCCGGAAATAGGTAATGAGAATTTAATCGGCCATATCTTGTTTTACTTCCGCTATACATGCCTCCAGCGCCCTACCCAGGTGCTCCACTGCCTCACCCTTTGTGAAACGGGTTTTAAAGCCCAGCATTTTCTCCGCTTTTTCACAGGTGAACTGCCAATCATCGGTTAAAAATGTGCTGCCTGTCCATTGGTCTTTGGGGATGGCTTTTACCTTTGCTTTTGGGTTGGCCTTTGCAATAATTATTTCCGCCAGTTCCTCCCACGTCAGATAAACAGTGCCAAAATTGAACATCTTTCCTTTTGGCTTGTGCTCAAAAATTCCTTCTAGACCGGAAATAAAATCGTCCAACTGTAAAAAGCTCCCGCCGCTATCTGCTGGAATCTCTATTACTCCTTCCACCATAGCTTCCCTGATCATACTTCTCAAGTGCTTGCCCCCTATTTCCTCGGCATAGGCATACCAGATCATGACAGAATTTATTGCCATATCATGTTCCAATGCATATATCTGGCTTAATTTCTCGGTGGCAAGTTTAGCAAGGGCATACATGGGTTTTCGGGCCTCTTCCACGATACGTGGGTGCTTTTCATCAACGGGGCTGTACTGGGGCTTTCCGTAGGCCACAGCGGTGCTGGCATTTACCACATGCTCTACCCCAAATTCCAATGCGGCGTCAAGTAAATTCACGTATCCCCTGACATCGACGTCAAATAACTCCATGGGGTCATTAGAGAAACTCCATGCAAGGTGGACAATGGCATCCATATCTTTCACTGCTTCGAATATGAATTCCCTATCAGATATATCCCCTGCCAAGGTTTCCACATTGGGGAAGTCTAGTTTTTCCAGACCTTCCTTGTCAATGTCCACAACTTTTTGCCTGTGTCCCTTTTTTGAAAAGACTTCCACCATATACTTGCCAATATTACCACATCCCCCGGTAACAAGGATCTTCATAGAATATACTCTCCTTTCATAATAATTTCCAACTGCTGCCATCTGGTTAAATTGTAAAAGGATTTCTTTTTTATTGTCAAGGCGGTTTCAAAATTACCCTGGTCTTTTTCTAGCATTTGGTATATACTATTCACAGATACTGCCACAATCACATATTGAAGTATTCCTAGGGGAGCCCATTATGGCTGAGAAAGTGCACTGGCACTGACCCTTAGAACCTGGCCAGAGGTCAAGAACCTCTGAGCAAACTGGTTAATTCCAGCGTAGGGAAGGGGATGATAAGGAAAAGTCTACTACTTAAGGTTATCACCCACTTCCAAAGGGTGATTTTTTTATTTTCATCGAAAATATAGGGGGTGTAGAGATAATGTCTGAGGACCTGCTTGAAATCAAAGGCATAAAACTAAAAAGTAGATTGTTTGTGGGAACCGGGAAGTTTTCCTCCAATCATCTCATACCGGGGGTAATAGAAAGTTCAGGGACTTCCATGGTAACTATGGCGCTGAGGAGGGTCGATTTAGAGGCGGGAGAAGAAAACCTACTGGAATATATTAGAAATGTGATTCTTCTACCCAACACATCGGGAGCCAGAAACGCTGACGAAGCCGTGAGGATCGCAAGATTGGCAAGGGGAATGGGCTGTGGTGACTGGATAAAAATCGAGGTAATCCCCGACAGCAAATATTTACTGCCAGATAATGAGGAAACCCTCAAAGCAACCAAAATTTTAGCGGATGAAGGCTTCATTGTACTTCCCTATATGAACCCGGATCTTATTGCGGGGAAAAAGATGGCTGATGCCGGTGCCGCGGCGGTTATGCCCTTGGGTGCACCTATTGGGACAAATAGGGGGCTGAAGGTAAAGGAAATAATCAGGATCATGATTGCTGAAATGGAGGTTCCCGTAGTGGTTGACGCCGGGATAGGGAAGCCTTCCCACGCGGCGGAGGCTATGGAAATGGGTGCCGATGCGGTCCTGGTAAATACCGCCATTGCCACGGCAGATGACCCTATTAAAATGGGTGAGGCTTTCAAGTTGGCAGTAAATGCAGGCAGATACGCCTATCTATCTGGTATGGGCGCTACAAGCAGCTACGCCAAGGCTTCATCACCTTTAACAGGATTTTTGGACAGTTAACAGAGTTTATTAGGGAGGGAAGTCATGGGTTTTTACAATGAAATGTCGGGTTATCTTCCTAAGCTGGATATGTGGCAAAGGGAGGCGGAAAAGATATCAGGAAAACAAATAAAGGAAATTCTTGATAAAGAAATTTTAACGCCTTGGGATTTTTATACTTTGCTGTCGGATGAGGCAGGCATGTATCTAGAGGAAATGGCCCAAAGAGCACAAAGAATAACCATACAAAACTTTGGAAAAATCATTTTTCTTTACACTCCGCTGTACCTTGCAAACTACTGTGAAAACAGATGTGCCTACTGCGGTTTTAACTCGGATAACAGGATCAAGAGAAGTAAGCTGACTCTGGAGGAAGTAGAACAAGAGGCCAAGGCTATCGCGGAAACAGGGCTCAGGCATATATTAGTTTTGACCGGCGAATCGCGATATCACAGTCCCGTTTCTTATATAAGTGACTGTGTCCGTGTGCTTCGCAAATACTTTACCTCAATTTCCATTGAGATATATCCCTTAAAAGAAACAGAATATGCTCAATTGATTGCCGAGGGAATTGACGGTCTAACCATTTACCAGGAAACATATAATGAAAAAACTTATAATGATGTCCATCTCGCCGGCCCTAAAAAAGATTTTATCAACAGATTGGAGACTCCGGAGAGGGCATGTCGGGCAGGTATTCGCGCTGTGAATATTGGGGCTTTGCTGGGTCTGGATGAAAATTGGGTTAACGAAACATTTTTCACCGGTCTTCACGCCGCCTATTTACAAAGAAAATTTTTAGACACGGAAATCAGTGTATCCCCGCCCAGGATGAGGCCCTATCCTGGAATGGCGTTTCAACCTGCCTGCAATGTTACGGATAGGAATTTAGTACAAATATTGTTGGCCCTTAGGATATTCCTACCTCGGGTGGGAATAACAGTTTCCACCCGGGAAACAGAGGATTTTCGCAATAATTTGCTTCCCTTGGGTGTTACGAAAATGTCCGCAGGATCTTCTACCAGCGTGGGGGGTAGGGTTCATAATGAAAGTGAAAGCCAATTCGATATTGCTGATGGGAGAAGTGTTCAAGAAATGCACGACTTCTTGGTTGACGAAGGGTACCAGCCAATCTACAAGGATTGGCAGGAAATAATGTCTGGGGAGGGTTTGACCGGCTAAAAATCCGAAAGGGGGATGGGCATGAAAATACAACTCAATGGGGAATGGAGGAAGCTCTCCCAGGGAATTTCCGTACATCAGCTGCTTGAGGATTTTGGGCAGGATCCCCGGGCTGTTGTGGTTGAGCTAAACAGGAAAATACTTGGGAGAGAGAAACTGAAGAATGTATATTTGAGAGATAAAGATGTAGTTGAAATAGTGAAACTCGTTGGAGGCGGCTGATCTTTCGTGGGGGGGTAAATAGTATTTACAGTTTTATCAGGTTATTTTAGACATACTCAGAGGGTTTTCCAATATAATAGAAACCAGGCTGATAAAGGCCTGGTTTTTTTTGAGCAATTGGCGGGACTCGAATCCTGCTGCTGTGCTGCTTTATAATGAAGCTAATATTTGTATCTTTTTCTTTTGGACTTGTAATAATGCTCCAACTGGCAGGGGAGGACCCCCAGTGTGGACATTATTTCCTCTTCTGTTTTTCCACTGGCAGCCAGGCTCACATATTCAATGATGTCAAATCCATATTGCATAAAAAATTTTCGACGATTTCTCAATGCCGTACTGTTTTCAGTATTTCCTGTTTTCATAAAATGCAAGGCGGTCCCTCCAAGAATGGTGAAATTTTTAAGAAACTTTTCTTGTACATCCTTATTTTTTGCTAAAAAACCTATTTATAATCAAAAGAAATCAGAATAAGCAAATTGGTGCTGGAGGAGGAAATAAAATTTTCTTAAAAAAGAAGGAGTTTCAAGAATCGCATAGAATATGTCCTATGGCATTAAGAACAAGGGCACAGTTGCTTTTTTTAGAAAGCTGATTTTTCTCTGTACTACTAACAGCCTTTAGTCATACTACCTGCCATTAGACGCTGTTGAATTGATGTGCCACAACCTTCCTTTTAATGCGATATGGGTTTAAGGCTCATGAATTCTCACTCAAAACATCTGATGATATTGACAAGGCCATTATCCTACAATGTGTACGGAGCATCTGGAAATGGGTGGAGAAAAATATTTTCTCAAGATATTTTACGAAGCTGCTTGTTCGCTCATTTCTATATACTGAGATTTGACAAAACGTAGGGGAAAAGCCTATCCACCACTCAAGGTGGTGCTTCAGAGAGAACTCAAGTGATCTTAGGCTATCAAGTTTTATACGAGGTAGAGTCAATTGGGGAGGGTTTGAATAATGGCGGGTCGAGAGAGCATTAGGCTCAGAGTAATTGAAGGAATGCTTGAAGATGCCAACAAAGGCATTGTCCGAATGGACAGCCAGGATATGAGCAAATTAGGTGTCAAGCTGAACGAGTATGTTGAGATTTTAGGGAAGAGAAAGACCGTGGCAAAGGTTGTTCCATCTTTCGGCGCATACTGCAGAAATGAAGCCGTGATGGTGTCTGCCACCATTAGATATAACGCCGGAGTAGGTTTGGATGAAAAGGTTCAGATCAGAAGGGTAGATGTTGAGCCGGCTAAGGCAATAGTGCTGACCCCGGATGATCCAACAAAGAAATATGATGACGAAAATATACTATTTAATCTGCAGAAAATGATGATCGGCACCCCCGTTATGACCGGGGATAAGATAGTGGTTATGCTTGTGGGTATGGACGAATCTTTTGTGGTCACTGGGGCAAATCCCAAGGGGCCAGTGGTGATATCAAGGCATACCCAATTAAATATAAAAGAGCCGGAGGACTTTACCAGCAAGGTTAGAGTAACCTACGAGGATATAGGTGGGCTGGACAATGAAGTCCAAAGGGTCAGGGAAATCATAGAATTACCCATGAAATTCCCAGATGTATTTAGGACTTTGGGTATAGAGGCTCCCAGCGGTGTATTATTGTATGGGCCGCCGGGGACTGGTAAAACATTGATCGCAAGGGCCGTGGCTTCCGAAAGCGAGGCATATTTCATCCATGTAAACGGTCCTGAAGTGATGAATAAATACTATGGGGAAAGTGAGGCCAAGCTGAGGGAGCTCTTCGGCGAGGCCAGAAGGAATGCACCCAGCATTCTCTTCCTAGATGAAATAGATGCATTAGCCCCAAAGCGGGGAGATGTTCATGGTGATGTGGAGAAAAGAGTTGTAGCCCAGCTTTTGGCTCTAATGGATGGTCTTGAGGCACGGGGAGAGATACTGGTACTTGGTGCAACAAATATGCCAAATTTGCTTGACCCAGCCCTAAGGAGACCAGGGCGCTTCGACAGGGAAGTAGTGATAAATGCTCCCAATAGATATGGAAGAGAGGATATACTCCAAATTCACTCCAGGGGAATGAACCTAGCGGATGACGTGTCCATAAGAGGTTTGGCAGCAATCACCCACGGCTTTGTAGGGGCGGATCTGGCATTCCTGTGCAAGGAAGCAGGCATGAGTGCCCTAAGAAGAATTCTGCCGGACATCGAACTGGGTGAGAAGATGGAAGACCAGAGCGTTGAGATGGAAGTAACAATGAATGACTTCTTGGAAGCACTGAAGCAGGTTCAGCCTTCAGCCACCAGAGAGTTTTTCTCTGAGGTTCCCAATGTCAGCTGGGATGATGTGGGTGGACTAGAGGAAATCAAAAAGACTCTCACGGCCTTAATTGAATGGCCGCTTAAATATACTGAGCTGTTTGATCATGTGAAGATGGATACGCCCAGGGGAATCATGTTGACAGGCCCCTCTGGAACCGGAAAAACGCTGGTAGCCAAGGCTGTTGCTACCGAGAGTGAGATCAACTTCATATCTGTTCCCAGTCCAATGTTGTTCTCGCAGTGGACTGGAGAATCAGAGAAGACACTTCAAGAGATTTTTGCCAAAGCAAAACAGGCATCGCCATGTATACTGTTTTTTGATGAAATTGATGCGCTGGCACCACAAAGAGGTACCGCCGGCCATACAAGAACCACTGAGCATATGGTGAGCCTACTCCTTAGTGAGCTAGATGGTCTGGAAGAGCTCAAGGGTGTGATAGTGCTTGCGGCTACCAATAGAATTGACACTATAGATCAAGCCCTGCTGAGGCCCGGAAGATTCGATTATATCTTGGACTTCCCCATGCCCGATGCAGGTATGAGGGCAGACATACTGAAGATCCATACATCAAAACAACCTCTAGCAGAAGATGTAGATTTAGAAGAAATAATTCAAAAGACGGAAGGATTCGCGGGGTCCCATATAGAAGGGATATGTCAGCAAGCCTCGCTTTCAGCTTTGAGAGAATTCATCGAAGGAACAGACAAGGTAGAGGACATAGAAAAGAGAAAAGACGAAATCTTCATTACTATGAAGCACTTTAGGAAGGCCATGGAGGACATTATAAGAAAGAATTAAGCCAACAGCTGAAACTAGGTCAAAAATTCCGTGAGTAAAACCACGGTATATATAAAAAACTCCCTGCCCGTTGAAGGGGGTGGTCTTTCAAGGTAGGGGAAATGGTGTGAAGATAATAATTTTCCAACACTGGAAAGGGGGATTTATTTAATGGCTTACAATAGCGATGTAAAGGAATTATTTAAGGAGCCAACCTTAAGACAGGTAACTGCATGGGCAAGAGGTGTTCTGCAAAACAAGGAAGCTCGTGACGTTGTAGTGCTGTTAACCCAAGCTGCATGGAAGAGCGAAGGCAAATACGTTCAGGCATTTGAAAACTACGTTGACCTGCCAGACCGTATCTATGTACCAGTTCGTGCATATGCAAGAGTATCAGATGAGCCAATCGAAAGTAACTTTATCTATGAAAACGAAGACCCAGAAATAGTAGTACTAACAGAAGAAACCCTAGTTAAAGGAAACTATATCCCTGAAGGGCCAAGCGGAGACAAGATCCTAGTAGTTAACTCCAAGAGAACCCCACAGGAGATTGCAAAGTTCATCGAACCCGATCAGCTAGAAAAATTCGCAAAAATAGTAACAGTTGATGCATTTGGAATGGCAGAAGCTATCATTACCCTAGACGGTGCAGAAGGTGCATATGACAAGTCTGGTATTGGAATAGGTATCTCAGCAGCGTTAGTAGGTGCTGTTGTCAAGGCGACAGAATTCGTAAGCTATGACGCAGTATATGAAGAAGTAGCAAACAAAGAAGCATTCAAGAACGGTTTCGACAACTGTCAAATTGCTGATGCAGCTGTAGCTTAATAATCACCTAAAAATACAAGGAGGTGTACAGTAGCATGGGTTTAAGAAAAGATTCATTAAGAAGATATGAAGAACTACCATTTGCCGCAACTGTTCCATCCCCACAAGTAGAAAACGAAGACCGAATAACTGGTAACTGGCGTGTACAAAGGCCTGTGAACGAAGTTGAAAAATGTACACAGTGCTGGCAGTGCTGGATCTTCTGTGCAGATTCATGCATCACCAGAGGCGAGGATGGACCAGAGTATAACCTTAAGTATTGTAAAGGCTGTGGAGTATGTGCCAATGAGTGCCCCACCGGCGCAACTACCATGGTTCCAGAACTTGACTTCGAAGACTAATCTTTTTGAGGAGGTGAAATATTAATGAGTAGAGTAGAAAATATTTCTGGTTGTATTGCTGCAGCTCACGGAGCGCGTCTAGCAGATGTTGATGTGATTTGTTCCTATCCAATTCGTCCTTATACAGCTATTATGTCCGAACTATCCCGTATGGTTGCTGACGGAGACTTGGATGCAGAATTCATACACGGTGAAGGGGAACACGGACAGCTGAGTGTTGTATATGGTGCATCAGCTGCCGGAGCAAGAGCTTATACAGGAAGTTCAGGTGTGGGTGTAACCTACGCAATGGAACTATACTCCCCCATCTCCGGTGAGAGATTGCCTCTGCAAATGGCTATTGGTAACAGAACACTTGACCCACCAGGAGACTTTGGATCAGAGCACATGGATGCACTATCCTGCCGTGACCAAGGTTGGATCATGGGATGGGCATCAACACCACAGGAAGCACTGGACAACACAATTGCATATTACAGAATAGGTGAAGATCCAGACGTTCTACTTCCACAATACGCTTGCCAAGACGGATACTTTGTAACTCATATTCTAGCAGCCGTTGATATTCCAGAAGACGCACAAGCAAAAGAATATCTACCACCATACAAAAACCACCATATCTTAGACCCAAGAGACCCAATGATTATCGGTGCACAGATCGAACCAGCACAAGGACCACCACTACAGTATCAGAGAAAGAATCTATGGGACGCAGTACCAGCCACAGTAGAAAAAGGATGGGCAGAGTTCGAAGAAGTATTTGGACGCAAGTATGATCCATGGATCGAAAACTACATGTGTGACGACGCTGACGTAGTTCTAGTTGGCCAAGGTGCACATATGGAAACTGCAAAGAAAGTTGCTAAGAAACTTCGTAACCTAGGAGAAAAAGTTGGTGTAGCAAGAGTACGTACATTCCGTCCATTCCCAACTAAGCAGCTGCAAGAACTAGTAGGTAACGCAAAAGCAGTGGGCGTATTCGATAACTCATTCTCCTTCGGTTGTGCAACAAGAACCGGACCAATGGCACTGGATGTTAAAACAGCTCTATACGGCACAACAAATGCTCCAATAGTACCATTTGTTGGCGGCCTAGGTGGAGAAGCCTTCACACGCGAAGAATTCTTCTACGTATACAAGCTGGTTAACGACTATGCCAAGAGTGGTAAGCATCCTGAAGCAGGTCAATGCTGGATTAGCCCGTTTGACCTAGAGGAAATGGACTAATTTAGCTAAAATTGAAAGGAGGGACTCCTGTGAGCGTAGATTATAGAAAACAAGAATTACCATTGATTAAAAACTTACCCAATGCACCTGAAGAAGAATGTTATGTACCTGGCCACAGAACCTGTGCAGGTTGTGGTCCGGCACTACAATATCGTCTAGTTGCAAAAGCAGCTGGCAAAAACACAATATTCATAGGACCAACAGGCTGTATGTACGTGGCTAACACTTCATACTCCTGCGGACCCTGGGCAGTACCATGGGTACACGCACAGATTACCAACGGTGGAGCAGTAGCATCAGGTATCGAAGCAGCATATAAAGCAAGAATCCGTAAAGGAACATGCGACATCGAGAAGTTCCCAAACATTATTGTGATGGCTGGGGACGGTGGAGCAGTCGACATCGGTCTACAAGCAATCTCAGCAGCATTCTATCGCGGCCATGACATCCTAGTAGTATGCTACGACAACGAATCCTATGCAAACACTGGTGTGCAGACTTCACCAACAACTCCCTACGGTGCATGGACTTCCTTTACACCGGCAGGACCAGTTGTACCAGAAGCTAAAAAACTATTCCCCAAGGATGGCCCAGCGCTATTTGCATACGGCCACCCACTGCTAAAGTATGTTGCAACAGCTTCAATAGCATATCCAGTAGACTTAATGAACAAAGTGCGTAAAGGTCTAAACCAAGACGGACCAGCATATGTACACATCCACGCAATTTGCCCCAAAGGCTGGGTATTCCCCTGCGATAAGATTATCGAAGTTGGAAAACTAGCCGTTCAAACAGGAATGTACCAACTATATGAAATAATTGATGGCGAAAAGAAAATCACACACGCACCTAAGAAACTAAGACCAGTAGACGAATATATGAAACTACAAGGACGTTTCGCACACTTGCAGCCAGAGCATATCAAAAAGATGCAGGAATTCATTAACGCAAAAGTTAAAGCAATTGGTATCGAAGCAACTCTACCACCTGTTAACTAAACTAAACAGTAAGCACGAAATCCCTGGGCTTTTGCTCAGGGATTTCTTTTTATGAGAAAAATATTTAAATTAAGGGGAATGGGTATGGTTGAGCCGGGTATAAAATGCAATGCTACTCCCTTTGAAGAAATAAAGCTGGCATTACTGTGTATTTTGGCAGGTCTAGTGTCAGGTTTTGCGGCTGTTATATTTAGATATTTAGTAGGACTTTTTAATAATATATTTTGGCATCATGGAGCACATGCATTTAAAGGCTTGGGTAATATATATAAATTCCTGATACCTGTAGTGGGTCTTTTGATTGTGAGTACATTTATAAAGATATCCCTACGCAAAGGTGAGGATCATGGTGTGCAGGAGGTAATCAAGACAATAGCCTTAAGAGGGGGTAAAATCTCACCCCGTATTGCTCCAATAGAGGCTCTGGCCTCATCAATTTGTATAGGGGCTGGTGGATCTGTTGGGCCTGAAGGGCCAATGGTTCAGATAGGAGCAGGAATTGGATCAACCATCGGGCAGGTATTCAAACTTCATCCAGCAAAGCTCATACAACTAACTGCCGCTGGAGCCGCCGGCGGCTTAGCCGCAATATTCAATGCTCCCGTTGCCGGTGTAATATTTGCCATGGAGGCCATATTGGCAAAATTTCATACAAAGAGTTTTTGTTATTTGGCATTGGCATCTGTAACGGCCTTGCAATTGAGAAAATTAATTATGGGCACAGAGCCCCTATTGGATTTAAGCAGCGCTTCCTTTAGTAATACCTATGGACTGATATTATTTATATTAGTGGGGATTTCAGGTGGGATAATATCTGGGCTTTTTATGAAAATGCTCAATGTTACAGAGGCTTTCTTTAAATCCTTAAATGCCCCCTATCTGTTAAACGCATTGCTGGGCGGCACAGTACTGGGAATATTCGCGCTATATTTACCCCAAGTTCTAGGTGAAGGATATGAATATATGGAGCAAGTATTTAATAAAGAGCATATATTTACATTTATATTCATAATGTTAGGTGTAAAGATATTTGCAACTGCCATAACCATAAATTCCGGCGGTTCCGGCGGCTTTTTTGCCCCAGCTCTTTATTTTGGGGTCATGTTAGGGGGGTTGTTTTCTTCATATTTTGGGGGCATAAATATTGAAATAGTTTCACACGAAGCATTTATTGCTGCTGGAATGGCCTCCATATTAGCCGGTGTGTTTCAATCACCCATTACAGCTATAATCATGATTGCTGAAATTGCTAACTGCTATCACTTGGTATTGCCTCTGATGCTTGTCTCTGTTGTATCAACCTATGTAAATAGTATGTTTTATAAAGGCCGCTCCGTCTATGATATGAAACTGGTAAAGGACGGTATTAAAAAGTTGGAACCAAATTTATATTTTCCCAACAGCAGCCTCAAGGAGATGGTAAAAAGGAGCTAGGAACAGTGAAAGAAAAAGTAGGGAAAGTTCAATACTGCCAGGATTATGTATTCATGAATTAAAGGGAATTATGATGAAAAGAAATCAACGGAATAAAGAATACAGATAAAACAAGCGAATCCTGAATTCGCTTGTTTTTTGTATTTTGGCGCTTTATATCTAAAAGAAATGACAGCAAATTAAAAATTAAACATATAAATTATAATTATGATTGACAAGAGACATGACCGGTGCTATTATAACGTTAACGCGTTAAATAGACAAAGCATGGCGAGGTGACATCTTGAACATTGATTCCAACTATCCAAGCCCTTCAGGAATAAGGGATTGGTTACCTGACAAAGCATCTTTAAAAAGGAAAATTGAATCGATAGTGATATCTGAATTTAAGAAATGGGGATACAGGGAAGTTATACCTGGGACCTTGGAATACGAGGAATATATTTTAAGGGGATTAGGTGAAGAGGAAAAAAAGCAGTTATTTAGATTCTTCGGTAGAGATGGCCTCGTTCATGTGCTTCGTCCTGATATGACAACACCCATTGCTAGAATGGCAGCCGCGCAGTTGACAAATGAACTGCTGCCTGTGAGGCTTTTCTATTCAGGTAATGTATTCAGATATGAAAAAATACAGGCCGGGAGATATAGAGAGTTTCACCAGACCGGTGTTGAACTTATAGGCGCAGACACAACCTACGCAGATGCTGAAATACTGATACTAGCCGGCCAGATAATGGAGGCCATAGGGGTTAAAGACTTTAAAATTGGGATCGGCCAGATACAATTAATGAACCTCATCCTTAAATCCTATGGTCTATCCGCAAGAGATTCCTTAGAGCTCAGGAATGCAATAGCTCTAAAAGACTATGTGTCCGCGGATGGCATTCTAAAACGTTGTGGAATCATTGGGGTAAAAAGCGAATTATTGAAATCCTTATCACCAATTTATACAATGAAAGATTTTGAAAGAATATTTAACCAGCTGCGGGTGGAGGAGTCCGGGGAGACTACAGCAAGGCTTCAAGAAGTTTTTTTAATTCTAAAGGAAGCCGGGCTCAAAAACAAGGTATTTATAGACCTGGGAATAACTAGGGATTTTGACTATTATACGGGTATGGTATTTGAAATATATTCCCGGTCCCTGGGGTTTCCTATTTGCGGAGGGGGTCGTTATAATAACCTTTTAGAGAATTTCGGTTTCAAATGCCCTGCCATAGGATTTGCCCTGGGTCTGGAAAGAATAATGCTGTGTTTAAAAGATATGGGCAATGCATTGACAAATGAAAAAAACAAGTATCTATTAGGTGGCGATAGTTTTCAAAGGCTGTTAAAAGAGGCAGCGAAATTAAGGGCTTCAGGTTATGAGGTAGAAATAGATGTGGCGAACAGATCCTTAAGCGAACTAAGAGATTATGCTAAAAAGAGGAATTTTCAACTTGTCGAAATTGCAGACGGGGGGGTTGAGACTTGAAAGAAACCCCACTAACAATTGCAATTCCTAAGGGGAAATTGCTGGACGAAAGTGTATCTATTTTGAAAAATATCGGCCTACCTGTTAAGGAAATCAGAAACGACAGCAGAAAAATGCTTATAGAATACCCTCAGCAAAAAATAAAATACATAGTTTGCAGATCTGCTGATGTGCCCACCTACGTGGAATATGGGGCATCGGATATAGGGATCGCGGGTAAAGATATTGTTACAGAAGCCGGCAGGAATATATTTGAATTATTGGATCTGGGCTTTGGAGAATGCAAATTTGTCTTGGCTTTACCACGAAGGAGTATTCCAAAGTATAAAAAGCACAACAAATATGATGTAAAAAAAATACTTTCTGAATTTCCGGCTCTTAGAGTGGCTACCAAATTCCCCAATATTTCACATACATATTTTAAAAGTATCGGGCTTCAGGCGGAGATAATTCACCTTCATGGGAATATAGAACTGGCACCCCTGGTGGGTATGGCCGAGGCAATTGTGGACATTGTCTCCACTGGAAGAACACTGAAAGAAAATAATTTAGCCCCTATCGACGAAATATCTAGGGTCAGCGCAAGGCTTGTGGCAAACAGGGTGAGCTGCAGACTTAAATACAGCAGGATAAAAGAAATAACAGACAAAATAGAAAAAGTTTTGCTGGAGGGAAAGTAATGATCAAGACATTATCCTACCGAGATATAGATATTAAATCCTTGAAGGAAAATATCAATTCAACAATAGATAAGGTTGCTGCCAATGTGCTGCCAATCATGGAAGATGTTAAAACCCTTGGAGACGGCGCACTCCGAAAATACAGTAAAAAGTTTGATGGTGTAGATTTTAAGGAGGGGGGTTTTCAGGTAACAGATAGGGAAATCCAAGATGCCTATAATCGGATTGATGAAGAGTTTATGGAGGCATTTAGAAGAGCAAAAAAAAATATTTGGGAGTACCATGAAAGAGATAAGAGGAACTCATGGTTTGATTGTCTCAGTCTCGGTGGTATATGGGGCAGGGTAATCCGTCCCCTAAAAAGGATAGGTATTTATGTTCCCGGCGGCACCGCAGCATATCCTTCATCGGTATTGATGAACGGTATTCCAGCAATTATCGCCGGGGTAGAAGAAATAGTTATGGTCACCCCACCTGATAATAAAGGGGTTGTGCCACCCCATACCTTAGCGGCGGCTTGTGAACTGGGCATCAAAGAAATTTATAAGATAGGGGGTGCCCAGAGTATCGCTGCTTTGGCCTATGGAACGGAAAGCATCAGACCGGTTTCGAAAATCACGGGTCCGGGTAATATATATGTTACTGCGGCTAAAAAGCTGGTATTTGGCCAAGTGGATATAGATATGCTTGCCGGTCCAAGTGAGATATTCATAATAGCCGATAAAGGGGCGGATCCCAGGTTTGTTGCGGCGGATATGTTATCCCAGGCGGAGCACGATCCTGATTCCTTCTC
>JAAYRB010000089.1 GCA_012519005.1 Clostridia bacterium | reverse complement strand
GTGGCTGCTCAATTTCTTTCGTAAAAATAAATTGTTCTTCATTTCCTCTACCGCATCCAGCCTTTGGTTGATTTTATCTATATTCATAAGGGGTTGTCCAATCATGTCCTTTAAAAACCTCGCACCCATAGCTGTGCATGCTTTGTCAAGGATTTTCAATAGGGTTTTCTTTTGGCTTTTGCACGATAACTCTAGATGATCTTTAGTTTTAGGATCTAAGATCATATATTCCCCTGTGTTGTATGGTGCTATTTTTGTAAAATGGGAAAGGTTGGCCTTCTGGTTACTTTTTAAATATTTTATCAATTCTCCCGCGGCCTTTAATCCGGCGGTTAAATGCTGGCATCCAAAAGCCTTTAAAGAATGTAGATGAAAGTGTTCAAGTATAAGCTGCTCATGTCTTTTGTAATTTCCTATATTTGAATCGGCTTCATTCACTAAAACCTTTGGGAATTGTTCTTTTAATTCACCCCATATGGAAAGTTTAATAAAATTATTGCATACTATAAACTCCGCCGGGTCCAATCTGTAAATTTCATTGGTAAATGTTTCCCCCTGAGAAATTTCAAATTCAGTGGTTTTAAGACGACCGGTGGAAACATCCGCATATGATAATCCTATTTTGTCATTATCATATACCAAAGAAACGATGTAGTTATTGCTTCCGGCATCAAGCATTTGAGGATCTACAACTGTGCCTGGCGTAATAACCTTGACAACTTCTCGTTTTAACAAACTAGGGGTTTCATAATGGTCTTCTATTTGTTCACATATTGCAACCTTTTTTCCAGCTTTAATCAACTTTATGATATAGGTTTCAGCCGCATGATAAGGCACGCCGCACATGGGTACCTTTTGATTTTTCCCTCCATCTCTGCTGGTCAGAGTGATATCTAAAATTTCGGAGGCCTCTAAGGCATCCTCAAAAAACATTTCATAAAAATCACCGAGTCTAAAAAATAATATCGCGTCATCATAATTTTCTTTTATTTTTTGAAACTGCCTCAACATGGGAGTCAACTTACCCAAAAATCCTACCCCCTATATAGATATTAAACTACTCTCCCTTTGAGAGACCATGTTTTTGCCTCAATTATTTTAACTTCTTGAAAGGTCCCAAGTATATTTTCACTGAATTCCTCAATGGCTACAATCTTGTTTGTGTCAGTCCTGCCCATATAACTGGTTTTGCCATTTTTTACATCCCTTTTTTGATCTATCATTATTTCAAGTTCTTTGCCCACCAATTCCTTGTTTTTCCGAAGGCTAATTTTGTTTTGTAATTGCATTAGATTCTGAAGTCTTTGTTTCTTAATTTTCTCTTCCACTTGTTTATCAAACTTTTCCGCCTCAGTTCCTGTTCTTGTGGAATATATGAAAGTGTAGGCACTATCGAATTCCACATGTTTTACAAGATCCAGAGTGTCTTGAAAATCATCTTCCGTTTCTCCTGGGAATCCTACAATAACGTCAGTGGTCAGAGAAGCATCAGGAATGCTGTTCTTTATTTTCTCTACAAGTTTCAAATATTCTTCTCTTTTGTATCCCCTTCTCATCATTTCCAATATCTTATTACTACCTGATTGGACTGGAAGGTGGATATGATTGCAAATTTTTTCACTTTCGGATATTACCTTGATTAAACTATTTGAAAAATCCTTTGGATGGGATGTCATGAAGCGGATTCTTTTGATACCTTCTACTTTTATAACATGTTCTAGTAAAGCTGCAAAAGTCATTTCCCCCGGCAGATCCTTACCGTAGGAATTCACATTTTGACCAAGCAGCAGGATTTCCTTGCAGCCCTTGTCTGCTAGAAACCTAATTTCATTTATTAGATTTTCGGGGGGTCTGCTCCTTTCACACCCCCGTACATAGGGTACTATACAATATGAGCAGTAGTTATTGCACCCATATGAAATTATAACCTTTGATTTCAAATAGTCTTTTCGATTTAATCCGATACTTTCAAGCCTTTCTTTTCCCAACTCATCCCATTCATCCCAAACTTCCATAACTCTATTATCTTTTCTTTCAATGATTTTAGATAGAAGTTCTGGTAAGCGGTGCAGGTTATATGTACCGAAAACTAAATCAACCTGGGGAAATCTATGTTTTATTCGTTTTAAAACCCTTTTTTGCTGCACCATACATCCACAGACACCGATAATCAAATTTGGATTGTCTTCTTTTAGTTTTGCCAATTCCCCGAGCTTAGTAAAAACTTTGTTCTCCGCCTTTTCTCTTACGCTGCAGGTGATTAGAATGATTATGTCGGCATCATCCATAGAGGTTGATTTGGAGGCACCCATTTCATCCAAAAGGTTTTCTATGATCTCTAAGTCCCTTTCATTCATCTGGCAGCCCCAAATATCCGTGTAATAATTTTTGTTATCTGCTATTTTCAAATGGAACACCTCAGTATTATGGTATATTTTATAAAGCCCTGGGGGTCCAGGGCTTTATTGTTATATACTCTGTTTTATTTATTATAAACTTTATTATCATATTTAATTATTCTACCTTCCCAGGTCCTTATGGTGATATAGTCTTTTCCAGCAGAAACAATATATTGCGGGTGCAAGGGTGTTTTCCCATATCCCCCCGGGGCATTCACTATATACTCGGGTATTGCTAAACCGGAAGTATAGCCCCTCAAATGTTCCACAATTTCTATTCCTTCTTCAATGCCGGCAATAAGATGTGACGTGCCTGTCACTGTCTTTGCTTGAAATAAATAATAAGGCTTTATACATGCTTTCAGGAGTTCATGGTTAAGCTTTTTGATAATATGAGGATCGTTGTTTATTGTGTTTAATAACACCGATTGATTACCTAAGGGGACTCCCGCATAGGTTAGTTTTTTTGCCGCTTCCACGGCTTCCCTGCTCACCTCTTTTGGATGATTGAATTGAGTGTTCACATATACCGGCCCATGCCTCTTTAGAATGGAGCAGAGGTTGTCCGTTATTCTCTGGGGCATGGTAACAAGAGTTCTTGTACCAAATCTTTTGATTTCCACATGTTCTATTTCATCCAATAGGCCTAATATCCATTCGATGGTTTCGTCTTCCAACATGAAGGCATCTCCACCAGTTATCAATACATCCCTGATTTCTGGGTTTTCACGGATATATTTTATTGCTTCTTCCAGTTCCTCTCTTGGCCTGGGTTTGTCCACTCCTCCAATATTGCGCCTTCTTTGGCAATGTCTGCAGTACATAGCACACTGGTTGGTTACATTGATAATTAGCCTATCAGGGTACCTCCTTGTTATACAAGGGGCCGGAGATGTGAACTCCTCCGCCATGGGGTCATCATCCACTTCCATTGGATCCTTGAGCTCCATAGCTGAGGGTATGGATTGTTTTCTGATAGGGCAGTTTGGATCCTTTGGATCCATAAGACTTGCATAGTAGGGAACTACCGCCCATCGAAAGTTTTCGCTGACCTCATCTATTTCATTCATTTCCTTTTCAGATAACTCAATGACATTTGAAAGTGTTTTTGAATCTTCAAATCTATTATCCATTTGCCAGCGCCAATTTTTCCAGTCTTCCTCCGTACCATTCAAATAATCCAGTATTCTTTTTTTGTTATCTAGATATTGGTCCTCTAGCTTTTCACCAGTCTCTATATCCTTTGAGGCATCCAAATAATCCTTGATTCTGCTCTTCAACTCTTTGGCTCTTTCTGAAGCAATTTTTCTGCTTTTCTCTTCATAAGTGCCCATAGATAAACTCCCTTTTGTTATTTTAAATTGCGTAACAGATTATACCATAATTGGGGTATATGGCAAAATTAAGGGTTTCATTTTTTGGGACGAATTTTGAACAGTTTGTCGATGTACTATATATGGTAATTTGGTGCTTCCTTTGTAATAAATATATTGTGCGGGTGACTTTCGGTCAAGCCTGCATTTGTTATTCGTATGAATTTGGCCTCTTTCTGCAGCTCGTCTATATCCTTTGTACCGCAATAACCCATCCCCGCCCTAAGTCCTCCCATCAGTTGATAAAGAGTCTCGGCCAGAAGCCCTTTATAAGGCACCCTACCCTCGATGCCCTCCGGCACAAATTTTGAACCCTCTTGAAAATAACGCTCACTACTGCCCTTCTTCATTGCCTCTAGTGATCCCATACCCATATATACCTTGTAGCTCCTGCCCTGGTACATTTCTATTTCCCCCGGGCTTTCATCGGTTCCAGCAAGTAAACCCCCCAGCATCACGGTATTTGCCCCCGCAGCAAGGGCTTTTACAATATCTCCGGAGTGTTTTAAACCACCATCGGCAATAACGGGAACACCTGATTTTTTTGCTTCCAAGCTGCATTCGTACACGGCGGTGAGCTGGGGAACACCAATTCCAGCAACTACCCGGGTGGTACAAATGGATCCTGGGCCTATACCTACTTTTACAGAATCGACACCGGCTTCAATCAATGCTCTTGCAGCCTCACCTGTGGCAATATTCCCAGCGATAATGTCGATATCGGGATATAGTCTCCTTATTTTCTTAGTCATTTGTATAACTGCCCGGGAGTGACCATGGGCAGTATCAATGACGATACAATCCACCCCTGCATTCACCAGCCCGTAAATACGGTCAATATTTTCCTTGCCAATACCCACCGCAGCCCCAACCAGCAGCCTACCGCTGCTGTCCTTGGCGGAATTGGGGTATTTTCTGGCTTTCTCAATATCCTTAATAGTGATAAGCCCCTTTAGCATGAAATCATCATCCACAATAGGCAGCTTTTCAATTTTATGTTTTTGTAAAATTTTTTTTGCATCTTCCTGTGTTGTCCCTACCGGCGCAGTTATCAGCCCTTCACTGGTCATAACATCTTTGATTTTTTTCGATACATCCTCTTCAAATCTCAGATCCCTATTAGTCAAAATCCCCACAAGTTTACCGTTAACCGTAATAGGTATACCTGATATACGATAGTTGGACATTATCTCCAGTGCATCCCTGATTAGGTGGTCCGGACCAAGATAGATAGGATCAATAATTATTCCAAATTCAGAACGTTTTACGCGGTCTACTTCCTTGACCTGTTCTTCAATGGACATATTTTTATGGATGATGCCCATTCCACCTTCACGGGCCATGGAAATTGCGAGCCTGGCCTCAGTTACTGTATCCATACCCGCACTCAGGACAGGAATATTAAGCTTTATATTCCGAGTAGCCCAGGTTGTAAGGTTTACATCCTTAGGTAAAATTTCAGAATAACTTGGAACCAAGAGTACATCGTCAAAAGTTAGGCCTTCCTTGGAAAATTTACCCTGGACCATTTTCATACATCCTCTCCTTATATTTATCAACAATTATAACATATCAAAACCCAATATAAAGGATATATTCATAATGAATTCAGGTGAATCTAATCGATTAAAAAAACTCCTGTGGGCGTGGACAGCCTCTCCCCCTTATTGTTGTATACAACGAAATATATATTATTGCGATAAAAATAGCTTCGGTTGACGGTGAATATTTCCATGAACTTGGGAACCTCCTGGGCTAGAACAACCACCTTAGTGGTTCTGTATTTAAGCTCTTTTATTGACAAATTAAGAGCAGCTATGGGGAGCTCTTTTTCCCAAATTATTTGGTTTACCAACTCCCTATCTAAGTTGTGTACTTTCAGAACGGCGTGCAGATCCTGGGAGTCATTCAATGCTTTGATCTGGGGCTTCTGGAAGCTGGAAGATATGTTTTCTTTTACAACTAAGGAAGATTTACTAAGGGGTATATATTGAAGTAAGGGGTATTCTAAAATTTTGTACCACACGGGTTTCATCCGGACCATTTGTCTTCCCCCATATTTGTTCGGCCTATTACCCCATATTATGCTTTTCATTCCCATACGAACCAAGAAAATAAAAAAACACCCAATTGTTGGGCATTTTTTCAATCACGTCCTACGATTGATTGAATACCGAATTCTTCAAAATGCTTTCTTAGGCTGGTTATCGCTTTCTCTGTTGTTCCCAGTTCCCTTGCAATTCTCGAGTCATCTAGATTGTTTTTTAAGCCCTCAATAAAGCCATCAAAGTCTATTCCCAATTCGTTTGTTCTGTCCTTTAGGCTTGGGTGCATTCCCCATGGTACCCTGGAAATATCTTCACTCACATGAAGCCCCCCTAGTACATCTATTTGTAGTATTGTTTACTGTTTTTAATATATTATTAGCTCATTTAATTGCAAAAGACTTTAGTCTCGCTATTTCCGTATTTTTTTTGATTAGTTCCCTAGCATACTTTGTATTGCACCTTTGAAGACGTTGATTTTCCTGCTCCAATCGAATCTTTTCCTCGCCCACCTTTTCCAGCAGCGACATGAGGATTCTTCTACCGATTCTTAACTCATTTAATCTTGATTTCAATTTTTTGATCTCACAGTGATCCGTGATTTCATTGGCTTCGTTTACAGGCAAGCAATCAACCCCTAAAAACATTTTCGCCATAGATACGCCATATTTATAGTATATTTCAAATACCTTGTTTTATAATCCCATAATCTATGTTTTACAACTCTCTCTTAGGTTGATTTTCGTGTTTTTAATTTTATGAACAACATCCATAGCCACTGCGCATTTTCCCAGCTCATCATTGCCGTGGCCGTGAAAATCTGAGCCCCCGGTGGCTAAAAGATCCTTGGAAACTGTGTATTTCAGTAGAGAGTAAACTGTTTTTTTTGGATGAACAGGGTGATAAACTTCAATACCCTTTAGATTGTGTTTTATCAGGTCATCCATTATTGATAAATCCTTCAGTAGGCCTGGATGGGCCAAGACAGGAATCCCTCCTGAATTCAAAATAGCCTCGATGGCTTCAAAAGGAGTGAAGGTTTTTCTAGGCACATAGCAGGGTTTGCCAGGATTCAAAAGTATATCGAAAACCTGATCCATACGAGAGAAATAACCTTTTTCAATTAAAATTTCGGCTATATGGGGTCGGCCGACACTTGGGATTTTGGCAAGGTTTTCAACATCATCATCATTTAATTCATAGCCTTGTTGATTTAGAAGATGGACTATTTTCTCGGACCTTTTTTGCCTTTCCTCTTGCGCAGAGGAAAGGAAGTCCCGAAACCAACCTATATTATAACCAATATTATAGCCAAGTATATGTATATCCTGGCCTTTCCAATGGGTTCCTATTTCAACTCCGGGCAGAAAATTCATACCGTATCTCTTTTCAAGTTCTTGGGGGTTATAATAAATAAGACTATCAATGCTGTCATGGTCCGTAAAAGCTAAACCGGCGAGACCCATTTCAGCTGCCAAATCGCAAATTTCAGGTATGGTATATAAACCATCGGAAAATACTGTGTGGATATGGAGATCAGCTTTCATTTTGCACACCTTGCTTTCAAATAATAACATTTTTCAGCAACCTTAATATATTACCCCCCATTATCTTTTCTATTTGCCCATCTTTATACCCCCTGGCGTGAAGAGTAGTGATCAGGGATTGGTATTTCCCCACATCCTCCAGCCCTTCGGGCATCTTGTCGGTACCATCAAAATCTGAGCCCAGGCCTATATGATTGATCCCTACTAGATTTTTCATGTAACTAATATGATCTATCACATGACTAAGGTTTGCCTGGGTGTTTTTTACAAGAAAATCAGGGACAAAGGTACAGCAGATAACACCGTCTTTTTCCGCCATTGCTTTTATTTGTTTGTCATCAAGGTTTCTCGGTGTATCGCATAATGATTTGGCGTTTGAATGGCTGGCTATAATAGGTTTTTTACTATACTCAATCACATCCCAAAAGCCCTCATAGTTTAAGTGGGATACATCTACCAACATCCCCAGTCGATTCATTTCCTGAACAACTGTCTTGCCAAATTTACTCAGCCCTCCCCTACTTCCCTCATGGACGCCGCTCCCTATGGAATTCCTTTGATTCCAAGTTAATGTCATACTCCTAATGCCCAGGTGATAAAACATCCTTAAAAAGGCCGTATTTTCTTTGATTGCTTCCCCACCTTCAATGGATAGTAGTACAGCTATCTTGTTATTTTTATGAATCCTTTCAATATCGGAATAGTTCCTTACCAATTCAATATTTGCTGAGTTTTTGCTCAGCTGATCGTAAATGTGGTCTAACAACACAAGTGTGCGTTCCAACGCCTCGCATGGTTTATATCTCGGCTCTATATATAGTGCAAAAAATTGAGTGTTTACCCCACTCTCAATCATTCTCCTAATATCCAAATGTCCATCCACATTTTCTAAACTAATGTTTCCCTGCCCCTCGGCAATTTTAAGTATAGTATCGCAGTGGGCGTCAACGATTTTATATTTTTGGTAAACAGTGTCAGCCATATTTCCTCCTTAAAACAATACGGACCTGTCTATTCAAAAACGAATAAACAGGTCCGCGGTAGTATCTATATTAATTTTATCTTGGTTCTATGATTAATTTAATTGCCGTTCTTTCTTCACCATCAATTTGGATGTCAGTAAATGCTGGAATGCAGATTAAATCCATACCACTGGGAGCTACAAAACCTCTTGCAATTGCTACTGCTTTCACTGCTTGATTTATAGCACCTGCACCAATTGCCTGAATTTCAGCGGAACCTCTTTCCCTTAAAACTACTGCTAAAGCACCTGCAACAGAATTTGGGCTTGATTTTGCTGAAACTTTCAATACTTCCACCAATTAAAACCTCCCTCATTGTTTCATTGATTGAATAATATAAGCTTTGATTTAACCTATTCTCTTTACTCTAAAAAAACCCTTTAAAAATTTTTAACTTTTTTTAACTATTAACGGTTTTTATCTCCCGATATCTTAGGGAAACACCCTATTTCATAAAAAACCCTTCTAACCATAATATTAACAAGGAAATGGCAGATTATTCTTATTATTTGTTAAATACGAGCACCCTTCCCTTTTCTCTGAATGCAAGCAGTTTTATTTTTGGAAGAGTACTGCGCATGCTTTCCAGCATCTGACCGATCAATTTTTCTTGGTCAGCTAAATCTTCTTTTTTTATATTTTCGCTGCTTTCAATTATTAATGAATCTGGAAAATTTTCTTTTACTACTGTGATAATCAATGCTATCTCTTGGCTGCTTAGAGTTTGCACATCTCTTTTTATTTCTAATAAAGTGAAGTTTTCACAAACAGAATATTTGATTTTATTTACTTTTGTATTTTCGTTCTTTAGAAAATAATATGTTCTCAAACAGGAATTTAGACCAATTTTAAAATCAGTTATTTCTGTTTCTGTGGAAATTTCTGAAATGACAAATGTAAATCTCAATATTTTCATTTCCGGATCATAATTTATCATTCCTACTTCCGGATATCTCAATAGTATTGAGATCAGCAGACCTGCACTGTCAGAAACATATCCACCTTTTTTTAGTTCAAGATTCATGGAAGGCACCTACCTAAAAACAAAAAGAAAATAATCTTTGTTATTCCCTGTAAACATCTAATTCTGAGGCATTAAGCTGTTTCCCTTCATAAATTCCAATCCAATTTTTGTTTTTAAAAGTAGGTGTCTGTTTCCAAAACAATATTATAAAAAAAGAAGTGTTGGAACTTCTTTATTTGGCGTAATCCACATGTCTTGTTTCTCTGATCACAACTACCTTGATCTGGCCCGGGTAATCCAACTCATTTTCTATTGTTTTTACTATATCCCTGGCAAGTTTGGTCGAGGAGGCATCATCGATTCTTTCAGGTTTCACGATTATACGAATCTCCCGCCCCGCCTGAATCGCAAAGGATTTGTCCACACCTTCAAAAGAATCCGCAATTTCCTCTAGTTTTTCAAGTCTCTTAATATATGTTTCCAAAGTTTCTCTTCTTGCACCCGGCCTTGCAGCCGATATTGCATCAGCCGCTAAAACCAGCGCGGCTTCAATGGTTTTAGCATCAATATCCCCATGGTGGGCAGCCACGGCATTAATTACTTCCGGTGATTCGTTATATTTTCTCAGTATATCAGCCCCAATTTGAACATGAGGTCCCTCCACCTCATGATCAACTGCCTTTCCAATGTCATGGAGCAGTCCTGATCTTTTTGCCAATTGGACATTCAC
Organism: Clostridia bacterium; assembly: GCA_012519005.1. GTDB lineage: Bacteria > Bacillota > DTU086 > DTU086 > DTU086 > JAAYRB01. Next base: position 11,002 of record JAAYRB010000089.1, on the reverse strand, counting down.
ACCTAATTCCGCCGCCATGGTTGCAGATAAATATGCAACCTCTAAAGAATGTTTCAAGACATTTTGGCCATAGCTGGTACGGAATTTGAGTCTACCTAAGAGCTTCACCAGCTCCGGATGTAAACCGTGGATTCCTACCTCCAAAACTGCCCTTTCACCCTCTTCTTTGATCACCTGGCTGACTTCCTTTTTCGCTTTTTCAACTGCTTCCTCAATTCTTGCTGGGTGTATCCTTCCATCAATTATCAGGTTTTCCAGAGCAATACGGGCAATTTCACGTCTGATTGGATCAAATCCAGATAATATTACGGCTTCCGGTGTATCATCAATTATTAGATCAATGCCTGTTAAAGTTTCGATGGCCCTGATATTACGTCCTTCTCGACCAATTATCCTGCCCTTCATTTCATCATTGGGTAAGGTAACTACGGAAACCGTTGTCTCAGCTACATGGTCGGCGGCACATCTTTGTATTGAAGTTGTGATTATTTCCTTTGCCTTTTTGTCTGCTTCTTCTTTTGCCTGGGCCTCTATTTCTTTAATGAGGACAGCGGCATCATGCTGTACTTCCTTTTCTATATTATCCAGTAAAATATTCTTCGCTTCTTCCGATGTTATACCGGATATTTTTTCAAGTTCCTCCACTTGCCTCGCGTGCTGCTGCTCCAATTGGGATTTTAGTTTATCCACTTCAGATTGTTTTCTGGTAATACTATCTTCCTTTTTTTCTAAAGATTCGCTTTTTCTATCCAGCTGTTCTTCTTTGTACAATATTCTTTTTTCCATCCGTTGAAGCTCATTTCTTCTGTCCTTGCTTTCTTTTTCTAATTCGTTTCTCAAGGAGTGAACTTCTTCTTTTGCTTCCAGCAGCATCTCTCTTTTCTTTGCTTCCGCTTCCCGAGATGCATTATCCAGAATTTGCTCAACTGATTCCTTTGCCGAACTGATTCTGGCATCTACAATAAATCTTCTTATGGTATAACCGGCAGCTAAGCCGATAATTATAGCAATAGATGCGACAAGAATATATTGTAAAATATGTTTCACCTCCTCTATTTATTAAATAAATGGCAGATTGACATAGGTATTGAAAAAAACAAAAATAAAAACCGAGACGAAACTCGGTTTAAAACTACCTCATCTAGGCGGGCTTCCAGATATATATTATACACCCAATTTACCAAAACCAAAACAGTAATATATCTCGAAAAATCAAGTAAATTTGCTGCAAAAACCCGTTGGTAGTTTTCCTAACCGCATCTTCTGTTAGTATTTTATTAACTATTGAAAAAATTGTCAAGCTGATACTATTATTGCGATGATTTTACGATAAATACAGTAAAGCGCATGTAAGTCCAGGTCAATACTGGGTAAATCTCTTATTTAGTGGGTTTTTCTTCACTTGAAGAAGCCTTTTTTTGATTGACGCTCTTGGTGTATTTTTCATTTAGGGCGTTTCTTATCCTGCTTTCAATTTCTTCACATACGGCAGGGTTGTTCTTCAAAAATTCTCTGGAGTTTTCCTTGCCTTGACCTAGTCTTTGCTCACCAAAAGAATACCATGTTCCGCTTTTATTTACAATATCCATATCAACACCCAGATCCAAAAGATTGCTTTCCTTTGAAATGCCTTCCCCATAGATAATATCAAACTCGGCTGTTCTAAAAGGAGGGGCCACTTTGTTTTTCACAACCCTTACTCTAGTACGATTCCCCACCATTTCCGTGCCTTGCTTCAAGGTTTCAATTTTCCTAACATCAAGACGGACAGAAGAATAAAACTTTAAAGCCCTTCCCCCAGGGGTTGTCTCGGGATTTCCAAAAATAATCCCTACTTTTTCTCTTATTTGATTTATAAAAACTGTTACAGTTTTGGACCTGCTTATTGCCCCAGATAATTTACGTAATGCCTGGGACATCAGTCTTGCCTGAAGACCCACATGGGCATCCCCCATTTCCCCCTCGATTTCCGCCCTAGGTACCAGAGCAGCCACGGAGTCTATAACAACCACATCAAGGGCCCCACTCCTGACTAAAGCCTCAGTGATTTCCAATGCTTGCTCCCCGGTATCAGGCTGTGAAAGCAGGAGGTTGTCCGTATCAACCCCAAGATTTCCAGCATAAACAGGATCTAGGGCGTGCTCTGCATCAATAAAAGCGGCAAGACCTCCCTTTTTTTGGGCTTCTGCAATTATGTGTAGAGCAACGGTGGTTTTTCCGGAAGATTCCGGACCAAAAACCTCTACAATTCTACCTTTAGGCACTCCGCCAACTCCCAACGCCACATCCAATGTTAAGGCTCCCGTTGGAATGGCCTCTATATGCATCCCAGCGGCCGCCTCTCCAAGTTTCATGATAGACCCTTTCCCAAATTGCTTTTCAATTTGATTTAACGCCATTTCTAAAGCCTTTTCTTTTTCTTTCATGACAGGCCCTCCCCTATCAGCAATTTTTAGCTAAGCCTAAAAAATGCCAGTTGTCTGTATACCGCACCCTCAGGATGAAGCTTGCTTTCCAAAAGTGAAAACCCATGAACCATATCCTGGTGGTTGAGCCGGAGGCTATCCGATACCTGATATATGTCCTCGGCTCTAATTTTGGATCTTATCCTCCCTAAAGTTATGTGAGGTTTAATGTTTTCCTGTATCTTACTATCATAAGGTCTCAGGATTTCTTTCAAGTGATTATACAGGACAGAAACTTCCTTACTCCCTTTTGACAATCCCACCCAAATCACCCTAGGCTGTTTCCCGTTTGGGAAAAAACCTATATTAGAAATTAAAATAGGAAATGCCCCCATATCGAAGGGCTTGTCCTTGGTTTTATCTATTAAGTTTTCCACTTCCTCCCCACGCCTCTCCCCCAAAAAAGCAAGAGTTATATGAAAGTTCTCTGGTTTTACCCAGCTGATGTTCGCGTCTACCTTTTTTAGCCCTCTTTGATAATTGTATACAGCCTCTTTTGTTTCGGGAGAAAGTTCAATGGCGAAAAATACCCTCATGATTTTGTCTCCAATGCTTTGATATGAAAAATTTCGTTGTTTCTTATAGGAAATCCTCCTATAATCGTTTATTATAAAGTTTCCTGGTCAATATAAATCCACTATTTAAATCGCTTACCTCCAGGGAATCCACGGCTTCCAGGATCCAATCTTGATCTTGATCCTTGTTTAGATGCAAGAGAACAAAGGTATAGGGGATTTCCTTGGTGGTTTGAAGCCTTCTTATTCCCGCCGCACCGCTGGTTCCCGCATCTATTATTATGGAGTTTTCTTTTTCCTCTATGGTGTGGCTGTGGGTATGTCCATGTAGAATTATGGGTATTTCCCCTATAAACTCCCCGGCTATATCAGGGCCGTGGTATGCAAACAAAATTGGCTTTTCAGTAACTTCATTTAGTTCCTGCTTTAATGCCCAAACCCTTCTTTCTTTAAAAAGCTGATTCCCTTGACTGTCCAGCTCATATCCGTGGGACGAGGGGTGGGCAATCCCTGTAATGGGGATATTGAGGGGGTATATAATGGATCCATCCAAGACTATTATATTATCTAAATTACTGAGCGCCCCAGTAATTTCAGGTGAATCATGATTCCCAGGAACGAACACATAGGGGACTCCAACATCATCCAGTGCCTCAATGAGATTTATTTCCAGGGGCGTGCCATAATCTGTAAGATCACCGGTATCTATAACCAGGCTGACACCGAATGTTTGCACAACTCTTTTTATAAATTGATAGGAAGCTGGATTGTTATGAATATCCGAAACATGGAGAATCTTAATAGTTTCCTCATCAGGGTTTAGCGGCTGTATCTCCCCCATTTTTTGAAATACATCATGGAAATTGGCAGCCACAACCTCCATTTGCTCCCCCAGTTTATCCACCTTAACCAGTGCATCTTCAGCCAAACCTACTATCCACGGGGCGGCCTTAATAATACCTGTGTACTGGGGCGATAAAAATTTATTGACATCATAGGTATGGAATGTGCCTGCAATTAAAATGCTTGCCAAAAACACACCTATAAAAGCGCCCCTTAGGTAATTGATTAGTTTGTCACTATTCAACAATAAAACCGCAAAAACCCCGCCCAAGGCAGCCAAAAACAATGTTCTTAAAATAAAGGATCTGACTACCAGGAGAATCTCCGATGTGAATAGATCAACTGCTTTGTCCTTGGGTATAACCTCTCTAAGCATGTTATTTAATATTTCCATATCAACATTTTCCAAGGTAACAAGTAATTTAATAGGCGTCTTATGCGTTTTCGCAATGATTTTACCAATAGGAGGGAAGTTTATTTCCGTTAGACCCGAGGGGGAAAGAGCAGCGCCAAGTTTAAATTGAAAGGCTTCTATTTGATAACTTGCAGCAGAAAAGGAAATGAAGATCAGTGAGCCCACCGCGGCAAACAATAATACCAAAACAATTTTGTTTTTATATTCCAACAAGGATCACCCTTTTTATTCAACCTCATCAATCTTCTCCAACAGGTAGTTAAGCGCAAGATCCGCGGTTTTTAATCTAATTTCCTGCCTATTGCCCTCCAAGTCTAATCTTTGGCAGGATTCACCCTTGTTAGAGCTAAAACCCACGTAAACCAGTCCAATGGGTTTGTCAGATGACCCGCCGCCGGGGCCCGCAATGCCTGTTACCGAAAGGCCGTAATCTGATGAGGATATCTTTCTTACCCCCAGGGCCATTTCTTGGGCTGTTTCCTTACTTACTGCACCATAATCTCTAAGAGTATCCTTTTTCACGCCTAAAAGTTTTGTTTTGGCTTCATTGCTGTAGCTAATAATACCATAACCAAAGTATTTGGAACTCCCTGGAACATCGGTAATCAATGATGCAATAAGTCCGCCGGTGCATGATTCAGCCAGGGCGATGCTTTTTTTACCCTTTATAAGAATTTCGCCTATATCCTTAGTGATTTTAAATGTCTCTCTCATACAAATCACTCCAAACTGGTTTATAGAAACCTCCTAAAAAAAAAGCGGCGTTACTAAGAAGCCGCATTTTTAGCACATTTATTTGCATATAATATTTTCCCCAAATCTTTTGCCGAAAGACTTTCATTCTTTTGAAGTAAATCAATCATTTTTTTCAATGCATCAATATTCTTCGTTAAAAGGCCAGAAGCAGCCTTTTCTTGAACCTGAATAATTTCCCTGATTTCTTCGTGCATGGATCCCTTTGGCAGATCATCCTCGCTTACCACACCCAGCTCCGACAATCCTGACAGGATAATTTGTTTAGACAGCTTGACGGCTTGTTTGAAATCATTGGTGGCACCAGTGCTTTTGTTCCCTATCATGATTTCTTCCGCAATTGAACCCGCCAAACATATTTTTATTTGACTTTCAATATATTCTTTGGTGTACAAGTAAGGGTCATCTTTCGGGTTGTGCCGAGTATAACCCAACGCATTGCCCCTGGATGTTATTGTAACATGGGAAACAGACCCCGGGTTCAACAACTCACTGGCAAGGGCATGACCCGACTCATGCACAGCCACCCGATACAGTTCTTTATCCGTGGGCTTACTATTTAGTTTTTCCCCAAGCATCACCTTATCAACCGCTTCTCGGAAATGATTCAGGGCTATTTCTTTTTCTCCCTCCCTGAATGCCAAGATGGCAGCCTCATTTGTTGCACTTTCCAAGTGAGCACCGGAAAAGCCAAAGGTTTCCTTAGCTATGGTTTCAAGATTCACATCCTTCGCAAGGGGTTTGTTTTTTGTATGGATCCTCAAAATCTCTAGTCTGCCTTTTTTATCGGGTAAATCTACCTTTACCTGCCTGTCAAAACGACCGGGTCTCAACAAAGCCGGGTCCAAAAGGTCCACGCGGTTTGTAGCTGCGATGACCAAGGTTCTTACTTTATCGTCGGTTTTAAGACCATCCATTTCCACCAGCAGCTGATTTAAGGTTTGATCATATTCCATGTGGCTGCTGCCATGTGTACCCCTTTTTCCGCCTAAAACTTCGATTTCATCAATAAATATAATAGAATTTCCCTTGTTCTCCTTTGACGCCGTTTCACGAGCCTTTTTAAAGAGATTCCTTACTCTTTGCGCTCCAACACCGGCGTACATCTCAATAAATTCGCTTCCGCTGGTTGCTAAAAAAACAGAGCTGGTATAGGTGGAAGCCGCTTTTGCCAACAGTGTCTTTCCCGTTCCCGGAGGTCCCGTAAGCAGTATACCCTTGAGCGGCCTTATACCCATCTTTTTAATCCTATCAGCTTTAACTATGAACTCAAGGGCTTCCCTGAGCTCATTTTTTGCAACCTCTTGTCCTCCCACATCCGAGAACAGCACCTTGTTATCTGGATTGTATTGGTTCATGGACATGCCGCCCAAAAGCCCTTTTTGAACGATTGTAAAGTAACATAACCCCCCTATGATAAACAATAAAATGATAGGCAATACATTATAGCCTATCACAGTCAAAAAAATTAAAACTGCCATCACCATACCAAGTAAAATCTCCTTGATCAATGCCTATCACCCCCCACTGTTAGATACGGCATCTATATTGATACTTTCCGATAATGGCATGCTTCTTTTGATGATTTCATACAAGTAATATTTGTCCTTATGGAATTGCAGATACACATTTTCATTATCAATATAGACCGCATATCTATCGATATCCGATTCCCCCACAATGCTGTCTATATTGTAATTCATATTTATAAAATCACCTTGCATAATCCCCTGATAGATGGAAAATTGGGCATTATAAAAAACATCCTCTAAATTCCCATTTCTCTTGTCCGTAATTGTAATTTTGTAGTTATCTGATAACCCCATGTCTTCTAAACTGTCTATTATCTTTCGATATGTTTTTTGTAAATTTATATCATCCCTGAGTGTCAATTCAATTTTGCCAGTTTCCCGATTAAAATCACTGTGTTCCACCTCCAGCAGCTTATTCAATACTTCTTCCACCGGCTGCTCCAAAAAATATTTGTTATATAACCAGTGACCAGCAAAAAGAAGCATCAAAATCACCGCTATACTGATGGCAATCAACCAAAAACGCATACCCTGGAGTCGCAATCTCCCAGCTCCCTTTAAATAATCAAGGTAATTATAACATATCCCCGAGGAAGGCTGTTTATGAAACCTATGGAAGCTTAGGAAGCATTGCCCTATTACTAAGGATTCTCGAAAACCTTGCTTACTTTAATAAAGTAATCGATTCCGGATATTACAGTCAATATAACAGCCGTATACAATATTATTTCTGTTATGGGTATGCCCAAAACACTAAAAAAGAAGGGTAAATCCTGTAAAAGCAACCCCGTAACAGCAATTACCTGAAATATTGTCTTTAGCTTTCCTAGACTGCTGGCCGCAATTACTTCTCCCTTTCCCACAGCGATTGTCCGCAGCCCCGTAACTGCAAATTCGCGGGCAACTATTATTATTGTTATCCATGCTGCCACATAACCCAATTCTACAAGATATATCAACGCAGAAGTTATTAACAGCTTATCAGCTAAGGGGTCGAGAAACTTACCAAGATTTGTAACTTCCTTTCTAGCCCTAGCAAGATAACCATCCAAACCGTCAGTTCCCGCCGCAGCTAAAAAAACGGCAGCTGCAATATAATTTGAGTTGGGTATCTGGCTCAATAGTATAAATATGAAAACGGGTATCATACTGATCCTGATCAGGGTGATTCTATTGGCAATATTCACCTTGAAACCTCTCCCATTAAATCATGCCCATCCACATGGTATATTTTCGCATTGACAAAATTTCCTGTTTGAACAGCACCATTATCCTTGATATAAACAATTCCATCCGTTTCAGGAGCCTGGTTTTCCGCTCTGCAATTATAAAATTCTGGATTTAACTCAGATCTTCCTTCCACTAATACCCTGATTGTTTTATTCAGCCAGCGTAAGTAGTTTTTTTGTGTGATCTTCGATTGTACTTGTAGGATTTTCTTAAACCTATTGTTTACAACCCTATCATCGGGTCTGGAATCAAGCTTGTATGCTAGGGTGTTTTCCTGAGGAGAATAGGGGAATACTCCTACCCAATCAAACTCCGTGCTTTTCAAAAATTCCATGAGCTCATGAAATTCTTTTTCCGTTTCACCAGGATAACCCACAATCAAGGTTGTTCTTAGAGTGATCTGGGGAATTATATCTCTAATCTTTTCAATGGTTCTGTAAAAAGTTTCATAATCGCCCTGTCGGCCCATAGATTCAAGTATATCTTTATTGACATGCTGGATAGGGATATCTAAATATTTGCATATATTACTGTATTTGCTCATGGTTTCCAAGAGACTGTCGTTAATTCTTGTAGGATAAAAGTACAAAAACCTCAGCCAATCAACATTAACAGTTTCCGCAAGCATAGTCAAAAGACGAGATAAGTCCAGAGAATCGGACAGATCATTCCCATATAATGATGTATCTTGGGCGGTTAAAATAATCTCTTTGACTCCTTGACCTGTCAAAATCTCTGCTTCCTCAAGAATCGTCTCCGGTGGTCTACTTCTGAACGCCCCTCTCAGCTGGGGAATAACACAATAGGAACAGTGATTGTTACATCCCTCGGCAACTTTGAGATAAGCTGAATAACTGGGGGTTAACAGACTCCTTTTGCCGGGAGAGGGGTAATTATAATCTGGTTTCCCGAAAAGTTGAAACTTGTTATTATGTTTGTTTTTAAGTCGTTCCAATATTTCCGTAAAATCCCCCGTCCCCAAAAGGATATCTATCTCAGGTATTTCCTTCTTTAATTTACTACCATATCTTTGAGATAAGCATCCTGCAACTACCAACTTTTTGCATTTTCCAACAGTCTTATATTCAGCGCAGGTCAATATAGTATCAATGGCTTCCTCCTTGGCATCATCTATAAATGCACAGGTATTGACTATAATTATTTCCGCTTCCCTGGGATCCTCCATATACTCATATTCTTTTTTCATGAGATACAGCATCATTTCCGAATCTATGAGATTTTTGTTGCAGCCCAAGCTTTCCAAGTGGAAAGTTCTCACTACGGATCACCCTTTTTTATATCAATCTGATTTATCGAAAGACTCGGTCACCACGGCGCCTTTACTTCCTAGGGGTGGTATTTCCCTCCCATTGTGGAAAAGCTTAGCTACACCTGCATTGCCCAGGGTAACAATAATCTTTTCCTGGTCGTTGAAGGACCTTTTATCACCTGCTTTTAAAATGCCTTGAAAATCTTGTTCTGTATCACTGATCACCTTTACCCAGCATTCATCTTCCATAATTTCTATGTCTATATTTACACCGGTGAAAAATTCGTCCTCTTGTCCATGTCCTGTTTCATCGTTACCCTCGATATTTTGATTGCTTTCATCAGCAATCGGCGGCAAGTGTTTTTCCGGAATATCCTTATCCTGTTCTTCTACTATGCCCGGGGTGTCCTGTTTCGGGGGCGTGCCGTCGAGATGGTAGTTTTTGTACACATAGCCCAGCATAAACAACACCAAAAGTATACCTACGGCGGCCCCCGCTATAAACTTAAGAAGGTTTCTACCTTTAAATCTGCCAGGAGGGTCGTTTTCAGGAGTTTGAAAATGTAGATGTTCATCCTCCTGGATATCCGGTGAATATATCAATTCAAACTCGCTGATAATTTCTTCCGGGTCAATGTCCAAAAACTTTGAGTATATCCTCAAAAATCCTTTAATATAAGTTCTCCCGGGAATAACATCAAAGTTTTCCTCTTCTAGAGCTTGGAGATACTTATTTCTTATTTTGGTTGCCTCTTCTACATCCAATAAGGTCAGATTTTTCTCTATTCTGGCATTTCTAAGCCTATCTCCCAGATCCCCCATTGGTTTTCACCCCCTGCTCAATCTAGAAAAAACTAAGTGACGAAAAATTTAAAAATATTCTTGGTATTGCTCAAAATCAATTAGTATTTCCCTGGGTTTACTCCCCTCATAGGGACCAACATAACCTTTATCATCCATAATATCCATGAGTCTTGCCGCCCTTGTATAACCTATACGCAGCCTTCTTTGAAGCAGCGATATGGAGGCATGACCTTGTTCAATGCACAGTTTAACGGCGTCCGGCAGCAATTCGTCTACAACTTCTGTTTTTTCCTCTATGCTTAACTGCTGGATATCCACCAGTTCTTTTTCGTACTGCGGGTTCCCTTGTTCCTTATGGAATTCCACAATGGCATCCACCTCTTTATCCGAAATATAGGCCCCTTGTATTCTCATGGGTTTAGATGCACCTACAGGGTGGAATAACATATCACCATTTCCCAAAAGTTTTTCAGCACCCCCCATATCTAGAATTGTTCTTGAATCTGTTTGGGACGAAACGGCAAATGCTATCCTTGAGGGTATATTTGCCTTTATAAGTCCTGTTATAACATCTACAGAGGGGCGTTGAGTTGCTATAACCAGGTGGATACCGGAAGCCCTGGCCATTTGGGCCAGACGGCAGATGGAATCCTCCACATCTGATGGTGAGACCATCATTAAATCCGCAAGTTCATCAATCAAAATAACAATGTAAGGTAGTTTTTCCAAATCTGAATCCTTGGATATGGCTTCATTGTACCCATCAATATCCCGCACACCTCTATTAGCAAAGAGCTCATATCTCGTTTCCATTTCCTTCACCGCCCATTTAAGAGCAACGGCCGCCTTTTTAGGCTCAGTTACTACGGGTGCAAGTAAATGAGGGATCTCATTGTAGTTTGCCATTTCCACCCTTTTGGGGTCTATGATCATCAGTTTTAGATCCCTGGGTCTGTTTTTAAACAAGAGTCCTGCAATCAGAACATTCATACAAACGCTTTTTCCGGATCCCGTTGCCCCGGCTATGAGAAGATGAGGCATATTTTGTAGGTTTGCGATTACTGTGTTGCCCGAGATTCCCTTACCCAATGCCGCTATTAGAGGTGATTTTACCTTTTTGAATTCCTTGCTATCAAGGACCTCCCGCAAATATACAGATGTTACTTCTTTATTTG
>JAAYRB010000010.1 GCA_012519005.1 Clostridia bacterium | reverse complement strand
TATGCAAATATTTTTGAATGAAAAACCGTTGAGGGAATTTGGTTCCCAGGGACAGCAGCGTCTTACGGTACTTTCCATGAAATTGGCGGAAATGAATTTTATCCAAGAAAGCACGGAACAATATCCCCTGCTTCTCATGGATGACGTGATGTCGGAGTTAGACGCAGTAAAAAGAAGCCTTCTGTTGGATAATCTCAAACATGCGCAAACCTTTATTACAGCTACAGAAAGAGAATACTTTAGCGAAGATTTTCTAGAAAACACTGCATTATGGACAGTAAATAATGGTAATATAGAAAGGAAAGCCTGAAGTAATGTTAAAGGAGGGGGAATGTATGTACTTGCATGTAGGGGGAGATATTGTCATTCATGAAAGGGATTTGATTTCAATCATCAATTTAGATACAAGTGGTCTATCACAGATAACGAAGGAATTTTTGCAGGCGTCGGCGGGCAAAATCATCAAAACAAAGGGTGAAGATAAACACAAATCATGTATCATTGCCGCCGGAGGGGTTTACTTATCCACCATTTCATCCAGTACACTGGCAAAAAGAAAAGAAAGTTTTAATTTCAGTGAGGACTTGGATACAAACCGTGGGTGAAGACCACGGTTTAATTATGAAAATGGTTTTACTTGCTTGGAGGGCATTCAGCGGCCCAAATAAGGGCTGGAAAAACGATTTGTTATCGGAGTTAAAACCATACACCAGTTGAGGGGGGTGCCTTGATGGCTGAAATTGAAAAAAGAGATATTTCCTATGATGCTAGTAAAATCCAAGTCCTGGAAGGGCTAGAACATGTGAGGCGTAGGCCGGGGATGTATATAGGTGGTACGGGCAGCAGCGGCCTACACCATTTGGTATACGAAATAGTAGACAACAGTATAGATGAAGTTATAGCTGGTGAATGTGATACCATCAAAGTATCGATCAACGAGGACAACTCCGTTGTTGTTGAGGATAATGGTCGAGGCATACCAGTGGATATCCATGAAAAGACGCATAAATCCGCCCTGGAAGTGACACTGACCATGCTTCATGCCGGTGCAAAATTCGGCGGTGGGGGGTACAAAGTAGCCGGCGGCCTTCACGGAGTTGGATTATCTGTAGTTAATGCCTTATCCAGCTGGTTGGAGGCAGAGGTAAAAAGGGACGGGAAAATATATCATCAGAGATACGCCAGGGGAAAAACCGAATCCCAGCTGGAAGTTATAGGCCGAACGGATGTAACCGGTACAAAGATAAGTTTTTCACCGGATCCGCAAATTTTTGATCATATTGATTTTGATGCCGGTGTTCTAGAGAAAAGATTCCAGGAGCTGGCTTTTTTAAATAAAGGAATAAAAATAACATTCAATGACAAAAGAAGCGATTCCCAGGTAATCTTTTACCAGGAGGGGGGAATCGTTGATTTTGTAAAACATATCAACAAAAACAAGGAGGGTCTGCATAAGCACCCCATCTATTTTCAAACGGAAGAGGAAGGCGCACAGGTGGAGATAGCTATGCAGTACCACAGTGGGTATTCGGAAAACATACTCTCCTTTGCCAATAATATTCGCACCCAGGAGGGGGGTACCCATGAGATAGGTTTTAAAAATGCCCTCACAAGGGTGATCAATAATTATGCCAGGAGATATAATTTCCTCAAGGAAAAGGATGATAATTTTTTAGGGGATGACATAAGGGAGGGTTTCACGGCGGTAATCAGTGTTAAGGTTTTTGACCCCCAATTTGAGGGGCAAACCAAGACAAAGCTGGGTAATCCTGAGGTAAGGGGAATAATGGAATCCGTGGTCAGTGAAAATCTTCAATCCTATCTGGAGGAAAACCCCAGGGTGGGGAGGAGTATCGTCAATAAGGCGGAAACCGCCGCCATGGCCAGGCTCGCCGCCCGCAAGGCAAAGGAATTGACAAGAAGGCAGTCCTCGCTGGAGGTGGCTTCCCTACCTGGCAAACTAGCTGATTGTTCCTCTAGGAAGCCGGAAAAATGCGAACTATTTATAGTTGAAGGGGATTCCGCCGGGGGATCCGCAAAGCAGGGTAGGGATAGGAAATTCCAGGCAATTTTACCTTTGAGGGGTAAGATTTTGAATGTAGAAAAAGCTAGAATGGACAGGATATTGAGTAATGAAGAAATCAGGGCCATGATTACTGCACTGGGTGCCGGGGTGGGCACCGAGTTTGAAGTGGAAAAGATACGCTACCACAAAATAGTGATTATGACTGATGCTGATGTGGACGGCGCCCATATCAGGACCCTTCTATTGACATTTTTCTATAGATTTATGACAGATTCAGTTAAGCAGGGGCATGTGTATATAGCCCAGCCGCCTCTGTATAAAGTGACAAAGGGTAGAGATGAATATTATCTCTTTAGCGATGAAGAGTTGGATGAGCTTCTAGACGAAATTGGAAGGCAGGGCTTCTCCATCCAAAGATACAAAGGTTTAGGCGAGATGAATCCTGATCAACTTTGGGATACTACCATGAACCCGGAGACCAGAACCATACTGAGGGTGTCCCTGGATGATGCCCAGGGTGCCGACGGGATTTTTACAATTCTGATGGGGGATAAAGTGGAGCCCCGTCGGGAATTCATACAGAATCATGCCCGGGAGGTAAGAAATCTGGATATTTAATATGACCAGGGGTTACGAGGGGCAGGGGGCCTCTCATTTTGTTTATAGGGAATGGTAGGAGACAGTTTTTAGGGGTTGTTTATTTATGGAAGGGGCAATTTTGATACTTAAGGAATTGGAAAAACGGGGCTTTAAGGCCTATATCGTGGGGGGTGCAGTGAGGGATAAACTCATGGGCAAAATTCCCCAGGATGTGGATATACTCACTACTGCACCCCCTGGGGTGGTTGAAGAAATAGGGAAGAGAAGTCAATGGAAGGTCAAGGGGGTTGGCAGGGCCTTTGGTGTCTCTTTACTCATCTTGGATGGTAAACCCTATGAAGTGGCCGCTGCCCGGAAGGAATCCTATGGACTGGACAGCCATCGCCCGGAAAAAGTGGAGTATACATCGAATATCAAGCAGGACCTCTCCCGAAGGGATTTCACCATCAACTCCATGGCTATGGATACAAAGGGCCGAATATTAGATCCCTTCAACGGCAGAGATGATTTAGAAAAAGGAATTATTAGGGCGGTGGGGGATCCCCAGGAAAGGTTCAGGGAGGATGCTCTGCGGTCTTTCAGGGCTGTGAGGTTTGCCGCCCAGCTGGGATTTGATATTGAGGACAGGACCCTGGCCGCCATAAAAACCTGCAGGGATAGAATTGCAGGCCTCAGTGTGGAGAGGGTGAGGGATGAGTTGATAAAGATTCTCATATCCACCCATGTATCAAAGGGTTTGGGGACTCTTGTCGACACCGGCCTTGCCGGTTGTATCTGCCGCTGCACTGAAAATGGTGTAAATAGGGAAGTGGGTATTTTGCCCGAGATTCTACATCTCGTAGATCTACCTCAAAGCCCTAGATATCATACCTTGGACGGTTTCAGACATACCTTAGCCGTGGTGCAAAATACCCCCCCCGATATTACCTTAAGGACGGCGGCACTGCTTCATGATATAGCAAAGGGTTTGCCAGGTATCCGAACCCGAAATAAGAGGGGTGAACTCTCTGATCCCGGTCACCACCGCCTGGGGGCGGAGATGGCAGAGGACATAATGAAGAGGTTGAAGTTTCCCCAACATATTGCCCGGAGGGTGGTCTGGCTTGTGTACAATCATATGTCCCTGCCGGAGCCAAGGAAAAAAACAGTAATTAGGTGGCTCCGTAAAAGGGCCCCCCAATTCAAATCCCAGGATGAATTTTCAGAGGCGATTCGACAGCTGTTGATTTTGTTCCGGGCGGATATCGGGGGTGGAATGCGCGATCCGGATTACAGCCGCTTAGAGGAATCAGAAGTTATTATGCTTGATATTATTAAAACCATACCTTTTTATCAGGAAGAGCTGCATATCAAGGGGGAAAGGGTTGCTGAAAGGCTTGGAGCAGGACCACAGGTGGGCAGATTCCTAAATAGTCTTCTGGAAAGAATTCAGAGTGGGCAGCTATCTAATACGGAAAAAGACTTGGAGGATGCCCTGGATAGAAAATTTTACAGATCCAAAATACTGTAACATAGATGTAAGATGGATAAAGAACGTAGGGAAAAATAAGGTAATGGGAATGGTCATGGAATCCCATGCCCAACGGCTTATAATAATGGGTTTCATGGATTACCTCCACTTAAATTACCATGAAGGGAGAGATATACTTGTCCCAAGAGATAACAGGCAATATTATTCCAATAGGTCTTGAAGATGAGATGAAAAAATCCTACATAGATTACGCCATGAGTGTCATTGTTGGCCGGGCCCTACCGGATGTGAGGGATGGGTTGAAGCCGGTGCACAGAAGGATTCTATATGCAATGTATGAGTCCGGGATGACGGCGAATAAACCCTATAAAAAGTCCGCCCGGGTGGTGGGTGATGTGATGGCCAAATACCATCCCCATGGTGATTCCGCTATCTATGATTCCATGGTCAGGATGGCCCAGGATTTTTCAATCCGTTATCTTCTGGTGGATGGGCATGGCAACTTTGGAAGTATTGACGGCGATGCTCCGGCCGCCATGCGTTATACAGAGGCTAGGTTATCCCGTATCGCGGCGGAAATGCTGAGGGATATTGAGAAGGATACCGTTGATTTCAGCCCAAATTATGATGAAAGCCTTGAAGAACCCTTGGTTTTACCTTCCCGGTTCCCCAACCTTCTTGTAAATGGTTCATCGGGTATTGCGGTGGGGATGGCAACAAATATTCCCCCCCATAATCTCAATGAGGTCATAGATGGGTTGGTACTCATGATTGATGATCCCCATGTTTCACAGGAGGAATTGGCGCATATAATAAAGGGGCCGGATTTTCCCACCGGGGGTATTATAGTGGGACGTAAGGGCATAGACAAGGCTTATACAAAGGGAAGGGGAATTATCACGGTTCGTGCTGAGGCGGAGATTGAGGAGCTGGACTCCGGTAGATCCCGTATCCTGGTCACTGAACTGCCCTACCAGGTAAACAAGTCTAGGCTTATTGAAAGAATAGCCCAGCTGGTGAGGGAAAAGAAAATAGAGGGCATAAGCGAACTAAGGGATGAATCCGACCGCACGGGAATGAGGATTGTTATCGAGCTGCGCAGGGGTGTAATTCCAAAGGTTGTG
>JAAYRB010000088.1 GCA_012519005.1 Clostridia bacterium | reverse complement strand
GCCCAAGATTTCCTTTGGCCCCGCCCTAGCCGTGGGCATATCCGGGTACGGGGAGTATGCGGATATGGAATTCTCTGATAAAATTGACCCAAGGGAAACAATGGAAATATTGAATTTGCAAATGCCCCTGGGATTAACAATTTTAAAAACCGTGGAAATCCCCGTAGGCTCACCATCCATTACTGCATTGATAGTGAAGGCTGAATATGAGATTCGCTGCCCTTTTGCGGAAAATTGCTGTCGGGAAGAGGATCTTGCACAAGTCATTAAGAAATTTTTATGTTTGGAACAAATAATGGTGGAAAAAAGAACAAAAAAGGGTATGCGATTAAAAAATATTCGCCGGGGCATATATTCCCTTAAGGGGAAAATTAAAGATAATGGAATATATTTGCATATGCTGCTTCAGCTGAACCCCTCCGGTTCCGTGACCCCTGATGATGTGCTGAAGGGTATGAGAAAAAACCTATATTTACCCGGGGATTGGGGGGCTAAGGATATAAAACGCATTAGATTGCTCTCAGAGGACTCCAGTGGCAGTAAAACATCCATGCTGCCTTGATACCTCTGTAAGCAATGGGCATATGGGCAATTACAAAATGAGGTGTCAGTTACATGGATAGGGAAATTTTGATTCAGGCGGATGATAGGGATAACAGGATAGCCGTTTTGGAAGACGGTAAGCTGATGGAAATTTATTTTGATAGACACCAGGGGCATGTGGGGAATATTGTCAAAGGCCGGGTGATCAATATACGACCGGGGATACAGGCGGCCTTTGTGGATATTGGTATTGAACGTAATGCCTTCCTCCACTCGGGAGATGTTCTATCTTCCCGGGGCAGAGAAAATAAAAACAGCAGACCAATAAATATTGACCAACTGCTCAGACATGGACAAGAAATCATCGTTCAGGTTACAAAGGAACCACTGGGTGAAAAAGGCGCTAGATTGACCACCCAAGTGAGTCTACCCGGTAGATATGTGGTCTACATCCCAAATCTCAACTACATTGGAGTTTCAAGAAAGATCACCGGGGATGTGGAGAGGGAAAGACTTCGGGAATTGGTGGGGACTTTAAAACCAAAGAACACGGGGATAATAGTCCGCACCGTGGCAGAAGGGATCTCCGCCGGGGAACTGGAGAGAGATATAAAATATCTCGATGACCTTTGGCAGGGGATCCTGGAAAAAAGTAAGGGACTCCCTGCACCTGCGGTCCTGCATCGGGAAAAAGATCTTGTGGGAAGGGTGGTCAGGGATCTGTTTAGTGATGAGGTGGATCGTCTGAAGGTAAACAGTAGGGATATCTATGAAGATATCTGCGGAATGTTGAGCAAAAGCGGAATGTTTTTAAAAAATAGGATTTTTTTGTACGAGAATGAGGATCTGTTTCACAGGCATGATATCCCCCATCAAATCATGGATGCGCTCAAACATAGGGTGTGGCTGAACTGCGGCGGTTACTTAATAATTGAGCACATGGAGGCACTGACGGCAATAGATGTGAACACAGGAAAATACACCGGTAAAAGGGATCTGGAAAAGACCATTACTAGAACAAATATGGAAGCGGCGGTGGAGATAGCCAGGCAGCTCCGCCTAAGAAATATTGGTGGGATAATTATTATCGATTTCATAGATATGGACAAGGATGCATCC
The DNA here is from genome assembly GCA_012519005.1 of Clostridia bacterium. Taxonomy (GTDB): domain Bacteria; phylum Bacillota; class DTU086; order DTU086; family DTU086; genus JAAYRB01. Next base: position 28 of record JAAYRB010000088.1, on the reverse strand, counting down.
CGTCAAAAGGTGATCTCCCTCCTTGCCG
>JAAYRB010000087.1 GCA_012519005.1 Clostridia bacterium | reverse complement strand
CTATAAACATTCAATGCCGGGAGGGGGAGTATTTTGCAACAGCTTCAGGGGAGATAACAGACAATCATCTCGCGGCATATAGGGTGGACAGGGATGATGTACAAAGAATATTCCAAAATATAACCAGGAATTCAGTCTATGCCTTGGATGAAGAACTGCGTAACGGCTACATAACCATCCCCGGCGGACATCGTGTGGGCTTTACCGGTGAGGCGGTCCTGGCAAAGGGCAGACTTCAAAGTCTAAAAAATATTTCCTTTATAAATATTAGGGTTTCCCGGGAGGTGCGGGGCTGTGCCGATACAGTGATGCCCTTTTTAATTGACCCCTCCCTAAATAATCCATATCACACTCTCATTATTTCACCACCTAAATGCGGCAAAACCACACTTCTCAGGGATATCATCCGCCAGTTGAGCAATGGTATCCATTCATTGGGTTTCTCCGGTATAAATGTGGGCCTCGTGGATGAGCGATCAGAAATCGCCGCCTGCCATCATGGGCTGCCCCAAAATGATGTGGGTGTGAGGACCGATGTTTTAGATAAATGCCCTAAAGCCGAGGGAATGTATATGCTTGTTCGATCCATGGCCCCCCAGGTGATAGCAACGGATGAATTGGGCAAATCCGAGGATATTCCTGCAGTGGAAGAAGCCATCAACGCAGGAATTAAATTGATAACCACGGTCCACGGCACCGATGTGGAAGATATTATGAAAAGACCGGTTTTAAAAAAATTGCTTCAAGAAAAACTCTTTGAGAGAATTTTGATCCTCAGCAGGAGAAGGGGTGCAGGCACTATAGAGGCGGTGGTGGACGGCCGCAGCGGAACAAAGGTCAAGGGCATAACCCAAAGAAGGGGTGATCAAAAATAATAAAATTTCTTGGTGCATGTTTGGTGGTTTTCACTTCCGGCTTCATGGGGCTATCCGTCTCCCGATCCTATGCCGCAAGACCCATCCAGATCAGAAGGATTCAATGGGCATTGCAAATGCTGGAAACTGAAATCAGCTATGCATTGACCCCTTTGCCTGAGGCATTGCTGGGGATTAGTGAAAAAATTGAGGGGGCCGTAGGCCAATTCTTTTTAATCACATCTCAGCTGCTGGGCCAGGAACAGGGCATGACGGCCGGTGAGGCCTGGAAAGAAGCCTTAAAATCCTTGAAAGGCAGCACCGCACTGACTGAAGGTGATATAGATGTTTTGAGCAGCCTAGGGGCAAATCTGGGCAGTTCCCACAGGGAAGAACAGCTGAAACATCTGCGGTTGACACAGGAACACCTTAAACACCAGGAATTATGTGCGGAAAAAGATCGGGAAAAGGGGGAGCGAATATGGCGAACTGCGGGTTTTTTTGGGGGGCTGGTGATAGTCATTATTCTTCTTTAGGAGGAATGAATTAAATGGGGGTTGATTTGATTTTCAAAATAGCCGGTATAGGGATTATCACGGCGGTGCTGCACAGCATCCTGAAGGAGTTTGGGAAAGAAGAGATGGCCCATTTAATTACCCTTGCAGGGGTGGCCGTTTGTCTCCTCATGGTAATCGGATTGCTGGCCGATTTATTTGAAAGGATCAGGGTTATATTTCAATTGCATTGAGGTGGCGCGGCATGGAAATTTTACAGATAGTGGGGATTGGAGTCATTGCCACCCTCCTTCTCATCGTTGTAAAACAGCACAAGCCAGAGATATCAATTCAGCTGAGTATAGCTGCCGGTGTTGTTATATTTCTCTTAATGCTGGGCCGTATTTCCAGCATCATTCAAATTTTGGAGGAGCTGTCAAGAAGGGCAAAGATCGATAACCTTTATCTGACAACCATCCTAAAAATAGTTGGCATCTCATATATTGGTGAATTCGGTGCCCAAATATGTAGGGATGCCGGTGAGGGTGCCGTGGGTGCCAAGGTGGAATTTGCTGCAAAGATTCTTGTTCTCGTGGTGGCGCTGCCCATTATAGCCGCCCTTTTGGAAACCATCATCCGGTTGCTCCCTTGAGGTGGGAAATAATGAGAAAAATAATGATTATACTTCTTCTTATAGCTGTTTTGTCAGCAATCTTCCCAGGCCGTATATTGGCGGAAAGCGATTATGATTTTGAACCAAACAAAATTTTTGAGGATCAGCTGGATGGCTTGGACCTCTCCACCCTTCAAACCTTCATAAACCAGATAGATAGGGATGTGGGGGAATATATACCCGAAATCAACCCCGGGAAAATCATAAAGGATATGAGGGAAGGACGACTTGACCTGGGATTCAGTACGATTTTAAATGGGCTGATAAAATATCTACTCCATGAGCTCATAGCCCATTCCTCCCTAATGGGGAAGCTGGTCATCCTATCAGTGCTCTGTGCGGTATTATCAAGCTTATTGGATGCCTTTGAAGGCAGCACCGGTAAAATAGCCCATACCATGATTTATTTTGTATTGATAACCATCGCCCTGGGATCTTTCACCATGGCCGTGAATATAGGAAGAAATACCATCGATCAAATGGTGAGTCTGGTACAAGCCCTCCTGCCCATTCTCTTGACATTGCTGGCCGCCGTGGGAGGTATCAGCTCCACCGCCATACTGCATCCTTTCCTCATAGCCGCCCTGGGTTTGCTGGGAACATTGATTAAAAATTTTGTTTTACCCATGATATATTTTTTCGCCATATTAACTGCCGCAAATCATATAAATCCCAAGTTTAGGGTTTCAAGATTGGCTGCCTTATTCAAAGATATTGGTGTTGCCTCCCTAGGGCTGTTTTTGACCCTCTTTGTTGGTTTCCTCGGGCTGCAGGGCATTGCCGGGGCGGTGGCGGACAGTGTAACTTTGAAAACAGCAAAATTTATGACCGGCACCTTCATTCCTGTTGTGGGTAAGACCCTGGCCGATGCCTTGGAAGTGGTGATCGGTACTTCCCTACTTTTGAAAAATGCCGTGGGGCTAGTGGGAGTAATTATACTGTTCATTCTCTGCGCCTTTCCTCTGATCAAAATTATATCCATGGTTATCATTTACAGGCTTGCCGCTTCGCTTATCCAGCCCTTCGGGGATAATGAAGTGGCCGACGCACTCCATGCCATGGGTAATGCCCTTACTCTGGTATTTGCGGCGGTCACCGGGGTGGCTTTGATGTTTTTCATGGCAATCAGCGTAATTGTGGGTATGGGAAATATCAATGTCATGCTGCGCTGAAATAAAGCATAATTCAAAAATATCTGATGGGGGGCATCAAGTTGATTAAAATCCTAGGGGAATTGGTCAGAGGCATTGCCATCATAATCATTTTGACCACCTTTATTGAATTTTTGATGCCCAATTCTCAGATGCGCAGATATGTTCAGCTGATACTGGGCCTGTTTGTAATCATTACCCTGCTTAACCCTGTGATGGCTTTCTTGGACAATGAATCTCTCATGGACATGGCTGCCCTCGGGGAATCAAGGGAGGAAGAAGCATTGAAATCAATATTGGTGGATGCTGAGGCCCTATCCTGGGAAAACAAAGAGGCGGCGGCTGATAGATATAGAGCAGCCCTGGAAAAACAAATTGCGGCCCTGGCTAGGCTTGTCTCGGGGGCGGAGGATGCTGTTGTCGTTGTCCGACTGGAAGAAGGTGATTCCCCTTCTATGGCGGGTAATATTGAAAAGGTATCGTTGAAAATCAACTTTGGGGGAGAGGATAACTCCAACTTAGGGGAACCAATCCATCCCGTGGAGATATTTGGAAGCCAAGGGGATATTGATTCCAAAAATATAAATACCCCGGGGATTCTGGAAAAGAAAATAACCGCTGCAATTTGTGATTTCTACAATTTAAGCCCCGAAGCATTGGAAGTTAAAATCATAAATCCTAATTGATGGGGGTGTCCTATTTGTCTGAAAGTGGGGGTAACAGGATTTTTAATTTATTGAGGGGTAAATTTTCATGGATGATTCTGCTGCTGCTCATGGGTGTTGTTTTGTTGACTCTTGGGAACTTTTTATCCCATGGTAAAAAGGAAATCACAGAAAACAAGGAAAAACCATCGAATAATGAAGTCATTGAGAAGGTGGTCTCAGATACCTCCCTCCCCTCCATTGAAGGAGCCTTGGAAAAAAGGCTTGAGGGCATCCTTCAACAGATTGAAGGGGTGGGCAAAGTCTCTGTAACCATGATCCTGGGGGCGGGACCGGAATACCGCTATGCCACGAATATGAGCAGCAATGAAAGAGAAACAAAGGAAACAGACAGCGGCGGGGGAGAGAGAATAACCATTGAAACCACCGGTGACCATCAGCTGGTTTTGACCCAGGCCGCCATGGCCGGGGTGCAGGAACCTGTTGTTCAAAGAGAAATAAAGCCCGTCATAGAAGGAGTTTTGGTGGTGGCGGAGGGGGCGAAGAATCCAATTATTAAAGCAGAATTGACCAGAACTGTGCAAACCCTGTTGGGGATTCGGGCCAATACTGTCACCGTAAGGCCCATGCAAAACTAAACAAGGAAGGCAGGGTTCATTATGACTATATTTACCAATACCAGGACGGTATATATACTAATTTCCATATTCCTTATCCTGTTGCTGATGGTTTTTGGGTTTCTTTCCTGCAGCTCCATGGGACCCCTATCTTACAATAATGATGAATCTCCCTCCCAGATGATATCCCAAGGGGAAGCCCCGGGCGGGGATGTGGAATATACTGCAGAAGATGAAGACACGGAGCCATCCACGCCCTCCCCTGAGGGAAAAGATGCCCTATTTGACCGCTCAGCTGATGACAAGGTTTTCTTTATAGAGTACCGTTTGGAAAGAGAGAGGGTCAGGGGGGAACAGTTGGAATTACTGCAGGGAATCGTAGATGATGGCGCTTCAGACAGCGAGATACGAAAAAATGCCCAGAAAAAATTGGTACAGATGACGGATAGCATGGAGCAGGAGCTGCAGTTGGAAAGCCTGATAAAAGCAAAGGGATACGATGAAGCGGCATTATTCCTTCGCCGAGATTCCGCCAATGTAATTTTGGGTAGGGAGAACATTCAGGAAGAAGATATCATAATAATTGCGGATATGGTTTCAAGAATCACCGGCTGTGATCTTGATAAAGTGGTGGTGATCCCTAAAACCGGAAATATGTAGATGAACATGCTTCCCCCGGATCCGGGGGAAGCTCAAAAATCACTGGATAAAAGTGAAATAAGGACATCCCATCAGTGGGGGAAACATATTTTTTCAAGCCCCCCCATATAGGGTTTCAAAACCTTGGGAACAACTACGGAGCCATCTTCCTGTTGGTAGTTTTCCAAAATGGCAGCGGCGGCCCTACCGATGGCAATACCGGAGCCGTTTAGGGTATGAACATATCTGGGCCGGCCTCCTTTCTTTGGCCTATAGCGGATATTGGCCCTACGAGCCTGATAATCTTCAAAATTGCTGCAGGATGAAATTTCCACATAATCATCGTAGCTGGGCATCCAGACCTCTAAATCGTAGGTTTTGGCGGAGGAAAAACCAAGATCACCGGCACAAAGATTTACTTTTCTGTAGGGCAGCTCCAGCAGCTGCAGCACCCTCTCGGCATCGGCCGTGAGGCTTTCCAATTCTTCGTAAGAATCCTCCGGGGAAACAAATTTCACCAATTCAACTTTATTGAACTGATGCTGCCGGATGAGACCCCTGGTATCTCTCCCATGGGCACCGGCCTCTGCCCTAAAACAAGCGCTGTATGCCGTATATCTCATGGGCAGCTGATCCGCCTCCAAAATTTCCCCCCTATATAGGTTCGTTACCGGGACCTCCGCCGTGGGAATCAGAAAATACTCCGTATCCTCAATCTTAAAGGCATCCTCCTCGAATTTAGGCAGCTGCCCCGTACCCACCATACTGTCCCTGTGTACCATAAAAGGTGGAAATATCTCCTGATAGCCATGTTCCTCAATGTGAAGATTCAGCATAAAATTGATTAAGGACCTTTCAAGCCGGGCCCCGGCACCCCTGTAAAACACGAAACGGGCACCGGTTACATTTCCCGCCCTTTCAAAATCCAGTAAATTAAGATGTTCCCCCATATCCCAATGGGCTTGATGCTGAAAATCGAAGGTTGTGGGATTTCCCCACCGGGAAACCACCATATTATCGTCCTCACTAACACCGGAAGGAACACTTTCATGGGGAATATTGGGTATGGTTAACAGCAAATAATTGATTTTGTCATTCAATTCCCTGATCCTGTCATCTAATTCTTTGATTCTACGGGATACATCCCGCATTTCAAGAATCTTTTCCTCCGCATCCATGCCTTCCCTTTTGAAATTGCTGATCTCCTGGGAAACCCTATTTCGTTGATTTTTCATCTGTTCTACTTCTGTTAAAAGTAGGCGCTTTTCCCTGTCCAGATCCAGAGCTTCATCCACAGAGTTGTCATGAATACCCCTTTTTTTCATGCCATTTACGGCTAGATCAGGATTATTGCGCAGTAACTTCATGTCCAGCATAAACCATATCCCCCTCTTGAATTACTATTATTGTCACTGACTTTGTAAAAAAACCCCCATTCCTCATTAAAGAAGTAGGGGGCCGCCTACAAAGTCATAACCATGGTATATTTGCTAATCTACCTAAAATAATCCTTTGATATACCCCATCTAGAGATATACATACTTTACATCTGCAATGCCATCCACCCGGGAAATTTCCTCCAAGGTGTCCTGGGGAACCTCTGAATCAACGGACAAGAACATTATTGCCTTACCACCCTGAGATTCACGACCCACCTGCATACTGGCAATATTTATATTATATTCCCCAAGGGCCGTGGCCACGGGTCCAACAATTTTGGGTTTATCCGTATGGAAAGTCACCAACATATGTCCCTCGGGTACTGCATCTATGCTGTACCCATTGATTCTCACTATCCTGGGTTCTTCACTGAATACAGTTCCGCTGAAGGAACGTTCCTCATTGTCTGTTTTGACAGTAACAGTGATTAGATTGGTGAAATCCTCCATCTCCATGGTTTTAATCTCATGGAGTTTTATTCCCCTTGTCTTGGCAATATGGGGTGCATTGACTAAGTTAACTGGAGTATCTAGGATTGGTTTCAACAATCCCACCAGGAAATAACTGCTCAGTATGCTCACATTATGGCTTGCTATATCCCCATTGTATTGGATATCGATG
>JAAYRB010000086.1 GCA_012519005.1 Clostridia bacterium | reverse complement strand
TGTAAATTCATTTTAAATCATAAAGGATATTGGCTGCCGTATCAAGAATATGAGCTAAACAAATTTTGTACAATAGTTATCCACAATATGTGCACAATATGTGGATAACCGAGGTGTAGAAATTGTGAATATAGAAATTAGAGGTGTAGAAAAACTTAGTTTTAGAGAAAGACAGGTTGTGGTTTTGAAGGAAATGGGAAAAGGGAATGAGGAAATTGCTGAGCAGTTGAGCATAAAACCCAGCACTGTCGCTACTCTTTTAAACAGGGCAAGAAATAAGGGGTATCAGGTGGTCATAGTTCTTCCTGGGGATACCCTGGGTCTTTTTGGCAGCATGGAAGGAGGAGAGTAGGTTGATAAGGCCGACTGTCAGGGGAGAAACATACCTATCCACGGAAACATCAAAAATATCCAAAGGAAATGGATCTAAGAAAAGAAGGGTTATCAAGGTTAAACCTCGAGCCTTTGTTTTCGGTTTTGTGGCATTATATCTTTTAGTAAATATTTTTAGGATGCAGTTTGCCATATGGGATCTAAATAAGCAATTGGATGCCAGCAGGGAATTAAAGAAGGATGCACTGGCTCATCAGGAAATTTTAAGGAAAGAGCTTCAGGATGCGGAAAAAGGGAAGCATGTGGAAAGAATCGCTCGGGAACAATTGGGTCTTGTCAAGCCCGGTGAGAGCCTGATAATTCCTGAAAAAAGTGCAGAATTTATTAACGATTGACAGTTTTAGACCTATTGGATATAATAGCTTTAGTTGTTAAGCTGGTTAGGAGGAATATTCTTAGTATGTCCTTTGTTGTAGGAGATGTAGTCGAAGGGACTGTCACTGGAATTACAAATTTTGGTGCCTTTGTGGAACTTCCGGGGGGTGTTACCGGGCTTGTTCACATTTCAGAGGTAGCAGATTCTTATGTTAAGGATGTAAACGATCATCTAGAGCAAAAGCAAAAGATAAAGGTCAAAGTCATAAAAATAGACCCTGAGGGGAAGATTGCGCTTTCCATCAGGCAATTACAAGCCCCTAAGGGATCTGGTGGTAGATCCCGCCGCAGACAAAGCGGAGCTTCCTTTGAAGATAAACTTGCTAAGTTCCTCAAAGAAAGTGATGAAAAACAACAAATATTAAAACGAAAAAGCGAAAGAAGGACTCGGGGCGGCACGGGTAACGCGCGCAGATCCTTTTAATTGTAAACATCATCCTCATGATAGAGGGTGTTTTTTTTTGAATAATTAACCTTGTGGAGGGCGTAAATGATGTCCTTAGCTGTCATTGATATTGGTACTAATTCCACTCGACTGCTGATTGGAGAATTAAATGAAGATAGTATTATGAAACGAAGAGAGTGTTTTACAAGAAGTACCAGGATAGGTAGGGATCTCAGTAAAAGGGGCTACCTGTGTCCCGTGGGGACTGTAAAAACATTGGCGGCTTTAAAAGAGTACAAATGTATTATAGAAGATAGGGGCATAAAAAACTTTGTTATTGTAGGGACCAATGCATTGAGGGAAGCCAGAAACTCCTCAGATTTTATTGATGAAGTAAAAGGAGTAATGGGGTTTAAGGTAGTCATCTTGTCTGCTGAGGAGGAAGCTGGGTTATCGGCAATGGGCGCGTTGATCAGTTTGTGCAGTAACCCCCGGCACACCACTGCTCTTTTTGTGGATATTGGGGGAGGGAGCACAGAGATTGCTCTGTGGAAAGAAGATAAGACCAAAAAAAATATCAGTCTTCCGCTGGGCGCCGTGCGTTGTTTCGAGGGGAGTTATTCAAGAGAAAAAATTAAAAAAATACTGCTTGAATCGTTAAAGCATTTCTCAGTGGAGAAAGGCACCCTCATGGTGGGGGCGGGGGGGACCATAACTTCTTTAGCTGCGGTGCATAAGGGGCTGGACCCCTATGATCCTGATGAGGTGCATGGCACACTACTGCTAAAAGATGGTATCAAAGAGATTGGCTCATATCTATCCGGCCTCTCATTGGAAAAACGCAAAGGGGTTGCAGGGTTGGAGGAAAACAGATCAGATATAATCCTCCCAGGTATAATGATATTATTGGAAATAATGGAATGGTTCGCAATAGATGAAATCACAGCCAGTGATAGAGATTTATTAGATGGTTTGGCCTTGTCCTATGGATCGAAGAAGAGTTCATTTTTTAGTTAGATCCAAACCCAGCATATCATAGGTGAGCTCATCAACAATTCCTGTGTCATCTATGTTATTTTTTGCTTGAAAAAATTTAACTGATAACTGTGTCTTGGACCCATAGACTCCATCGGCGCGGCCCAAGAGAAAACCCTTTTCTTTCAGGTGGAGCTGTACCTGAACCACATCGGGTCCTACGGCTTCATGACCCATGTTTTTGCGGTATCTTTTTGTAGGCGGCATCAAGGGTTCTCCCACAATGGTCACTGGTGTGCCCTTTTGAACCCACTCATAAATCCTTTCAACATGGACATTGAACATTCTTATACAGCCGGCGGAGGCGAAGGTTCCAATGGTATAAGGCTTATTGGTCCCATGGATGCCGAATATGCCCCAGGGGACATCTATGCCCATCCATCTGGTTCCGAACCCATTGCCCCAATTTCCTCCCTTGTGGTTGATCACCCATTCGCCCACCGGAGTGGGGGTTTTGCTTTTCCCCACGGCACATGGGTATGTTTGATAGGGCTCTCCATCACTCATAATTGTTAGAGTCCGCTGGTTAATGTCAATGAGTATGCTGATTTTACCCGGCGGCGCCTCCTTGGATTCCCCCCGAGAAGCAGCCCTGACAGTCAATGCTTCCCATGTTTCAAGATCCACTTCCCCGGTTTGTCCAACATTGGTTTTTCCTTGGAGTTCCATCACTGCGTCATGGGTTTCGGGGCCAAAAACCCCATCCTGCCTTCCTTTATAGAAACCCAACTCAGATAGCTGCTCCTGAAGCATTTTAACATCATTGCCTTCCATTGGGGGAGTTGACAGATACAGCAATCTGATTTTTTCCCCACATTCACAGCCATATCCTTGGGCTGGGGCGGAGGAAGAGAGTATCACCAAAATGGCTATTATGAAGCAGCCCATCATTTTTCTCAAAAATAATCACCCTAGTAGTATGATAATAACTAATAATATATTGGCATCCAGTGATGTAGATTATACCCAATACATGTATTTTAATATTAGGATAAAACTGCCACTATATTTAATCCTGCCCAGTGCAAGAATATACTTAGGACAATATTTCAAAGGTGTGGTAGAGATAACCGGGACCTGGTTTGCAATGTTGACGGCAATGATTGCAGGTATATCCATGGCTGTACAGGGATCCCTGAATGCTGTCCTGGGGAAGTATACCGGGCAGATGGAGGCTACTTTTGTGGTGCATATCATCGGGAGTACAGCGGTGGGGATCATCATCCTCTTTGGTCTGGGTAAGGGGGATCTAAGTAATGTTCTAAAGGCGCCCTGGTACGCTTATCTTGGTGGCATACTCAGTGTTGTGATTATCTATGGCGTGATCGCCAGTATACCCAAGGTAGGTGTATCCCTCGCCACAACTGCTATAATTGTAGGTCAGGTGTCCATGGCATTGTTGATAGACCATTTTGGTTTTTTTGGATTAGATAAGGTTGCCTTTACCTGGACAAAATTTTTTGGTCTTGTTGCTCTGGCTTTAGGGGCTAAACTCATGCTCTAGAGATGGAAGTTTTAGCTTTTCTTTTTTAGATTCATCGTTGTTTCGAAATATATAACCCTCGAAATAATTTCCACCCCTGAACAGGACATCGTTTTATGATGCATAATATACAAAATAAGCATTTGAATTCCCTGCTGCACCCAGATACCTACCTATCTAAATTGATCAAGTTTCCCACTGACACTCCGTAAAATAATCCAAACCTAAAAAATTACCAATCATTTTTCCCTATGATAAATTCCCTAAGGCCCCTGGGGCTGTTCGCAACAGGAAAGTTATTATCTACCCTCTGGCCGCGGCCAAGCCTCGGCGCAAATGCATTTTTCCGTCCATACCCCTTTAAAGTTTTCATTTTTACTGATAAACTATAGTGCGGAGGAGAGGCCGCCTACCGTATATTTACCCCACATAATCATTCCATTCTGATTTATGTTGGGTACCTTAGAATTGATAAATTCCTGTCTATTTGAACATATAGAAGCCCACAAAAATTTTGGAAAATCATGACCAATGGTCCAATTGTATTTTACAGTTGTTTCATAGATTGTGCTGTAGTAAAATTATAATCAGAATAATTACAATCAAGGAGGGGATATCCGGCTGGAGATATAGGCATTTCATGCTTCGGGGGTTGTACGGAGGGATGGGCCCAATAAATGGGGGCTGTTATACGGCATCCAAAAAATATTCATCCCGGCAAATTCTTCATATATGCTGATTTCCGTGCAATGCCCTTATTTATGACTTATTGGGCTTATTGACGTGGGGAAGTTTTTTTCCAATGGGTTTTATTTAAGAAAAGTGTCTAAGTAGGAAGGCTTTGATGCTGTTGTGGGCGAATAAGTAAATGTTGAAAACCATAGATAAAGTAATAATTATGTCGCCTAACATCGAAGAGGCTGTTCTGGGTCTGCGATCAAGGGGCCCGGCAAACGGATGTTGCCGTGGAAAAGGGGACTATTTGTGGGCTGCCTGCAGTATATCTGAAACAATTACTGCTGATGGTTTTACTTTGTTCTTACCGGGTGATGCCTGATTCCGGAGGCGGGGAATACAGCCGCGGCCAATATGAACCGCCCATGGTTGAATTCATAGGGAATTTATAATAACGTCTTTTTTCTAATATTGCAAGCGGGGCTTGTGCCATTGAGCTGATTATTGCTGTTTGCCATTATATGTCCATTGTCACTTAAAAATGCCTGACTGGACTATTGATATGCCCTAAAACAAGGATGTTTCGAAGAAAAGGCATTCTGGGGCGCACGCAACTGGGATGCTTCTTAAAATAACGAGTTTTGAGGTGAAATTAGCGATGGGAGCTAAAACTTTTAATGGTGGCATTTATCCACCCGGCTTCAAAGAATTAACATGCAGTAAAGAAATTACCCCAGCAAATGAGCCAGAACAAGTTTTGATTCCTCTGTCCCAGCATATCGGAGCACCATGTAAGCCAATTGTTAAGAGGCGGGACACTGTCAAAATCGGGCAAAAGATTGGAGAAAGTGCAGGTTTTGTCAGCAGCACTATTCATGCCAGCATCAGCGGCACTGTCAAGGAAATAAAACCAGTATCCGGCTTCGGTCAGTGTATTGTCATAGAAAATGACGGAAAACAAGAAATGGACCCTTCTGTAAAGCCCAACCCTAATCCTGAAAATCTATCCCTTGATGAGATGAGAAATATCATACTGGAAGCAGGTATCGTTGGTCTTGGCGGGGCGATGTTTCCCAGCCATGTGAAGTTTGCACCACCGGAAGACAAACCCATTGATGAAGTAATACTGAACGGAGGTGAGTGTGAACCTTATTTAACGGCGGATCATCGTGTTATGCTCGAGAAACCGGATCGTATTATTGCCGGCCTAAAGTACATCATGAAGATAGTGAAATGTAATCGCGGCTCCATCGGAGTTGAGGACAACAAAATGGATGCTGTAGAGGCTCTGCGGAAGGCTGCCGCAGGAAGCGATAATATTGAGGTTGTGGCCTTAAAGGCAAAATACCCCCAGGGAGGGGAAAAGCAGCTCATTGAGGCCTGTACGGGCAGGGAGGTGCCTTCGGGCGGTCTTCCAATGGATGTAGGCATAGTTGTGAATAATGTTGGTACCGCCATAGCCGTAGCAGATGCCATTGAAAATGGTACGCCTTTGATTCAGCGGGTGGTGACGGTAACCGGGAATGGTATCAAGAATCCAGCAAACTATCTGGCAAGGATAGGGACCCCCATAAGAGAACTCATTGAGCAGAGTGGGGGCTATACAGGGAGAATAGGTAAACTGATATCTGGCGGCCCGCTGATGGGTGCTGCACTGTACTCAGATATGGTGCCTGTAACAAAAGGGACTTCTGGAATTTTAGCATTGGAGCACAGCAGTCTTGATAGGGCGGAAGAAAGAGAATGCGTCCGCTGCGCGAAATGCGTGGATGTGTGCCCCATTGGTTTGGAACCCACCACTATAATGACCTATTCCAAAATGGGCGAATGGGATCTGGCCAATGAAAATCATGTTTTCGACTGCATAGAATGCGGCAGCTGCAGCTTTATGTGTCCGTCACGGATTCCATTGATACAGCATATTGCCCACGCTAAGAACATGATCAGCCAGAAGGAAAGGGAAGAAAAGGAAAAGGCAGCTGAGGCATAGGTTCAAATCTTGGTGTGATCAGAGGTTATTTATTGTGTTTTGATAACTTTACTGGGTTATGGTAAAGCCAATATTAACGGCGGACCATAGCATGGATTTATTGATATGTTAATTGACTGTTGGGGGTATATGGTGCCGGGCGGGTCCGTGGATACAAGTCAAATAACCGTCGGGAGCATCATTTGGCCGCCGAGGGTAATCATTGGGAATTGAGTGCTGCTCAGTATAATGGATAAGTTGCCTTATTGTTTAGTATTCTGGATAGCTTTGCATTACCGGCTCAATCGGCATTTTAACCGTCGGTGATGCCTGGTAATAGTACAAAAATATTAGTCAGGATGGGATTAAGATATGTCAACTTCTATGTCAACTCCCTTAAGCGAACTGATTGTATCTCCCGCGCCTCATATAACCAGTGAAGCCACTGTCAAAACGGCAATGAGGGACGTGGTCATAGCGCTAATGCCGGCATTGCTTTTGTCCTTATATTTCTTTCGCTGGCAGGCTGCCACGGTAATAATCACCTGTGTAGTGGCTGCTGTTTTAAGTGAGGTAGTGGCTGTTAAGCTTCAGAACAAGCCGAACACTATTGATGATTATAGTGCGGTTCTTACTGGTCTACTGCTGGCCTTTTGTTTGCCGCCGGGATTGCCCCTATGGATGGCTGCTGTGGGATCTGCAAGCGCTATAATTGTGGCAAAGCATCTGTTCGGCGGCTTGGGACAGAATATTTTCAATCCTGCCCATGTGGGAAGGGCTATATTATTGGCTTCATGGCCTGTTGCCATGACTACCTGGAAGACTCCTATTGATGGTGTTACCACTGCAACCCCCATGGCAATTATTAAGGAAGTAGGTAAGCTGGAAGCCCTTGGGGAAACTATTGCTGCCAATGAATTGATGGCCCAGCTGCCATCAATATGGGATTTGTTTATCGGTAATGTCAGCGGCTCAATTGGAGAAACCAGTGCACTTGCCCTTATTATTGGCGGAATCTACCTCTTATATAAGGGACATATTGAATGGAGGATTCCTGGAGCCTTTATCGGCACAGTTTTTGTGTTGACTACATTGGTGGGAGTTACCACAGGAAAAGGTTTGTGGTATCCAGCTTTTCATCTGTTTGGCGGAGGTTTGATGATTGGTGCGATATTCATGGCCACTGACTGGGTCACATCACCAATTACAAAAAAGGGACGCATTATTTTTGGTATTGGATGTGGTCTTTTGACCACTATAATTAGGCTCTACGGCGGTTACCCGGAGGGCGTGTGTTATTCAATCCTGTTGATGAACTGCTGTACTCCGCTCATTGACCGCTACACAAAATCACCAATCTATGGAGGGCGGGTCAAAAATGCGTGATATTATCAAATTAGGCATATTTCTTATGGTAGTGGGTATAATTTCTGGGCTATGTGTGTCATATATATCTGGTTTGACCCAGCCCATTATTGAGGCCCAAGCTAAAGCGGCCGAACAGGCTGGACTGGAAGAGGTTTATCCGGACGCTGAACAGATGGAGGATAAGAGCTCAGAGTATGTAACTGATGCTGTAGATCCAATGATTAAACAGGTTAACGTAGCATATGAGGATGGGGAAGAGGTGGGGGTAATATACACCGTTGCACCCGCCGGTTATGATGGCCCCATCACCCTTATGGCGGGTTTTGATTTAGAAGAAGAGTCTATAACCAACATCAAGGTGCTGGGTCATTCCGAAACACCGGGCCTGGGGGATGCGTGTACCAAACCGGAATTCGTTGAAAAATTTCAGAATAAAATGATTGCTGAACCCCTAGGGGTGGTAAAACAGGAGCCGGCAGGGGAGTACGAAATTGTGGCTATAACAGCTTCCACCATTACTACCGAGGCGGTCGTGGATGGTGTGAATGCTGCAAGAGAACATTTTATTGAATATTTTGTTGAATAGGGCCTATCACCTAAGGAGGCAGGAACGATGAGCTTAGGCAAGGAGTTTACGAAGGGTATAATTAAGGAAAATCCGATTTTTATTATGCTGCTGGGTATGTGCCCTGTGCTGGCAGTCAGTTCATCTGTAATAAACGGGCTGGGCATGGGTGTGGCTGCCACCGCTGTTTTAGTGGCCTCAAATATTGCTGTTTCTGCATTGCGTAAGATCATACCTGACAGTATACGTATACCATGTTTTATAGTTATTATCGCTTCATTTGTGACAATAGTTGATCTCAGTGTAAAGGCTTATTCTCCAGCGTTGAGTCAGAGCCTTGGTATATTCATTCCCTTGATAGTTGTTAACTGTATCATACTTGGCCGGGCAGAAGCATTTGCCAGTAAAAATGGTGTCCTTGGTTCTATACTTGACGCATTGGGTATGGGAATAGGATTTACCCTCAGCTTGGTTGTTCTATCGGCGGTCAGGGAAGTATTGGGGGCAGGTGAGTTCCTCGGGAACTCTCTGTTTGGAGCAGGATTTCAGCCTGCATTGATTATGATCTTGCCTCCGGGGGCATTCCTTGCACTGGGATGTTTGTTGGGACTTATTAATTTGAAACAGCAGAAAAGCTCCCAAGCAGAAAGGAGTTAAATTAAGATGGGAAAAATATTCGTTATAGTGGTCAGTGCTGTTCTGGTAAACAATATTGTTCTTTCCCAGTTCCTGGGCATATGTCCTCTGCTGGGTGTATCAAAAAAACTCAGCCCTGCCTTTGGGATGAGTGCGGCGGTGGGCTTTGTGATGGTTCTGGCTTCGGCAATGTCTTGGATTGTGCAGAATTGGATCTTGGTTCCCATGGGGATCGAATACCTTCAGACCATCGCCTTTATTCTAGTTATTGCTTCGCTGGTTCAATTTGTGGAGATGGTTGTCAGGAAGATGAGCCCAGCACTATACAAGGCCCTGGGTGTATATCTGCCTCTAATCACAACTAACTGTGCTGTTCTGGGGACGGCAATTACTAACATAAATGCAGATTACAATTTGCTAGAAGCAGTTATAAATGGGGCTGCAAATGCCGCCGGCTTTGCCTTGGCACTGATTCTATTTTCCGGGCTAAGGGAAAGATTAGACGAAGTAACAGTACCGGCCAGCCTGGCGGGTACGCCAATTGCACTTGTTACGGCAGGTATTATGGCTATGGCTTTTTTAGGATTTAGCGGTCTACTATAGATAATTGGAGGTACTTGAGAATGTTTCCAGCGATGTTGAGTCTTGCTCTCATAGGAGGACTGTTTGGAGTAGTCCTGGCAGTTGCCAGCAAAAAGTTTCATGTCGAGGTAGATCCTAGAATGGATGCCATTGCCGATGCACTGCCGGGATCAAATTGTGGTGCATGCGGCTATCCCGGATGCGGCGGTTTAGCTGAGGCCATCTTTGAGGGAAGAGCACCGGTGGATGCCTGCCCTCCAGGGGGCAGCGAAGTGGCCGCCAAGATTGCGGGGATAATGGGGGAAGAGGCTGCGGCCGGGGATGAAGAAAAGCAAATAATTCAACTGATGTGCGGCGGCGGCAAGGAAAATTGTGGTGACAAATATGCTTATATCGGGGTACAAGACTGTAGAATAGCTAAATCACTTATGGGGGGACCAAAAAACTGTGATTTTGGCTGTCTAGGTCTGGGCACTTGTGCTGAGGTTTGCCCCTTTGATGCAATATATATGGATGATAACGATCTTCCCGTTGTAGATCATGACAAATGTACGGCCTGCGGCATATGTGTTGAAACCTGTCCCCAGGCTCTACTGCAGTTTGTGGGCATCAGCAAGCTGGTTCATGTGCGCTGCCGTAATACAGAGAGGGGCAGGGAAGCAAGGGCAGGTTGTAAAGTGGCATGTATTAAATGTAAACTATGTGAAAGAAATTGTCCCCAAGATGCAATCCATGTGAAAAGCTTCGGAGAAGGAACTGTGGCTATAATTGACTATGACAAATGCGATAATTGCGGTACCTGTGTGGAGGTATGCCGCATGAATACCATTACATTATCTGAGGAGCCGGCGGCAGGTTTAGCGGCTGCTGCCGTGGATGCATCCGATGACTCAGATAATTGCGGCGGCTGCCCCGGGGCTGGGACTTGTGCGAACTAGCAGGCTGAAATTACCTTTAGCCATTATTATAGCCGCATCAATATTCGTAACATCTGGGTGTACTCTTTTTGACAACACCAGGGAATACTCTAGCGAAAGATTCATTATGGATACAATTGTTTCAATCAAGGTGTTCTCGGAAGATAAGGATAGGGCGGAAGGTGCCATCAGGTCAGCATTTGAAGAGTTTAACAGATTGGCTGTCCTTTCCGACCGTTTTCCTGAAAAAGGTACTCCTGCCTTTGACAAAAGTGATGTGTGCAAGATAAATGATAATGCGGGAATCAGGCCTGTGAAGGTTGATGATGATGTCTTTACTATGATTGAATTGTCTAAGAAATATAATGAAATCAGCGAAGGGGCCTTCGATATAACTATTGGCCCCTTGGCTGATTTATGGGGCTTTGGTGGAGACAACCAGGAAGTCCCCAGTGATGCCAAAATCAGGGCTCTTCTACCCCTTGTAGGGAGCGACAAAGTTGAAATTGATCCCCAGGAGAAGACAGTTTATTTAAAAAAAGAAGACATGCTTATTGACCTGGGCGCCGTTGCAAAAGGCTATGCCGCAGAAAAGGCTGCTGAAGTCCTTGCAGACAAGGGGATTTCCCGCGCTGTGGTCAATGCCGGTGGGAATATTTGTGCTTTGGGCGGTAAAACTGACTCAAAGCCTTGGGTAATCGGCATACAAGATCCTTTAGATGCCTCTTCCCTGGTGGGCACCGTGGAGGTAAAAGATGAGGCGGCAGTGACATCCGGGGATTATCAAAGGTTTTTTGAAGTTGAGGGTGTTAAATACCATCATATATTGGATCCCTCTACAGGCAAACCGGCAAGGGCTTCGATTGGCGTAACTGTAATCAATCAAAGTTCTGCGGTGGCGGATATACTGTCCACCGCCTTGTTCGTTGCTGGCCCAGAAAAGGGATTAAAATTAGCCGAAGAGCTTGGTAATACAGATGTTCTGTATATTACTAAAGATAAAACCATAACTATGTCACCGGGTATGGAAGCCAAGGTATCCCTCAGTTCCGGAAATGCCTTTAAATTTGGTCGGGACAAGTAGCCCCCGGGACATTTAATGAGGGTTTTTTACAATTAGCAGGGGGGTTCCTGCACTGAAAACCAGTGGTATGCAGGGGAGGACTTGTCGATTTCGAATTTAGGGTACACTGGGGGTCATGGAATCCTGCGAAATGTGGGGCGGGGCAGTACTTTCCCACAGGAGATTAAAGGCTGTATCCATTGGGGCGGGTTAACAAATGCTAACAACAGAGCGGCAGGATGCGAACCACGTTAATTTCAGTATCACTATTCAAGAAGTTAAACGATCCACTGCTTAACTCACATTAAGAAGGGGTAGAAATGAGCAAAACAAAAAAACTTGTATTTTTAGCAGTTATGGTTTCTCTTGCCTCAGCATTACATGCTGTGGAAATGCTGATTCCCAACCCGCTGCCATTCCCTGGGGCCAAGCTGGGTTTGGCTAATACTGTCAGTCTGCTTACCTTAGCCGTTTATGGTCTTAAGGAAGGTATAATAGTTTCTATACTGCGCGTTATCCTTGGTTCCCTTATTGCCGGGACTTTTTTAGGATTAACTTTTATGTTGAGTATGAGCGGGGCCGTTGCAAGCACACTTGTCATGGCTTTTCTCTTGCGATATGTAAAGGGTTTGAGTATTGTCGGTGTCAGTGTAGTGGGTGCAGTCACTCACAATATTTCTCAGCTGTTTATGGTCTCATTTGTTATCAAAACCACGGCAATATTTTACTACCTACCCTTTCTGTTATTAGTTGCATTACCAACAGGTGCAGCTACGGGCCTGATTGTTAGGAGTGTGAAAAGACACCCAACCATCATGCGCTCCTTTGGCAAGCCCAGCTGAGATTTTATTTTATTAGTAGGGTTTAATAAATCGCGGCAATGTGGAATTATTTGTTTTTACTATAAAACCCTACTAGAACAAAACTTCGAAGCAATACTTCACAAAGTAGGAATATTCACTGCACTGGATATGGGAAAATCACCATATTTTATGATGGTCTTTCCGCTGTTGATAAAACCTTTGGTATATTGATATGGTGTATCCAAAGCCCGTTTGGCCTATCTTTGGGGAATTGGCCGCCATACTTTGTGGAGTTTTGGAATCCAATAAGCCTTTTAAAACCGGAAATTCTGTACTATTGGGGGGAGAAACAGTGGAAGGTATAAAAAGACGCTACAATGCGTTGATACTGGCGCATAACTATCAAATTCCGGAAATCCAAGAGATTGCAGATTATGTGGGGGATTCCCTGGAGCTGAGCTGCAAGGCCGCGGAAAGTAATAAAGATGTTATTGTTTTCTGCGGGGTAAAATTTATGGCGGAGACGGCGAAGATACTGTCTCCGGAAAAGACTATCCTTCTTCCCGCTGCCGGGGCTGGTTGTCCTCTGGCTGATAAAGCAGATGTGGAGGAGCTGAGAAAAGTTAAATCCCTTTACCCTGGGGCCGCGGTGGTTTGCTACGTGAATTCTTCTGCAGAAATAAAGGCGGAAAGTGACATTTGCTGTACTTCATCCAATGCTGCTGCCATCGTCAACTCCCTTGAAGAGGAGGAAATAATTTTTGTTCCCGACGGTAATTTGGCCCGTTGGGTAGCGGGACAAACTGATAAAAAGATTATTCCCTGGGAGGGTAACTGCCCCATTCACAATAGGGTGTTAATTTCGGATATTCATAGGATGAAAAAGGCTGCTCCCGATGCGGAAATTCTGGTGCACCCAGAGTGCTCCCCGGAGGTAATTGACGCTGCTGATTTGGCCGCCAGTACCTCAGGGATTATAAGATACAGTAGGGAATCGGACAAAAAGAGATTTATTATTGGCACAGAAGTGGGCATTTTACACAGATTGCAGGAGCAAAGCCCAGAAAAAGAGTTCTTTATTCTTTCCCCGGGATTGGTCTGCCCGGATATGAAGCTCACCGCCGATGTGGATATGGTTAGAAACTGCTTGGAAAACAAGACACCGGAGATTGATGTCCAAGAAGATATCCGCGTCAAGGCATTTAATGCTGTTTCAAAAATGTTAGAAATTATCTAAAGGGGAGCACCACAGGGTGCCCCCTTAGGGGACAACTTCGTTTAATGGCTTATCTGTTAAATATTATACCGTGACTAGGGGTGATGGTTTTGGCCGGGTCTAAAGCCCATGACGCTGATTTTTATGATGGTATCTTAGAATATAATCCCATGCTTCGCAAATGGATCCAAGGGGTCTTAGATGAGGATATTGGTCGTGGAGATATAACCAGTGCATATATTGTGCAAAAAGCACATAGGGCCTCGGCGTCCCTGATCTCCCGGGGTAGAGGGATACTCTCTGGGATAAATGTTTTTAAGATGGTTTATGAGGAGTTGGGGGTTTCATTAAAATGGGATTTTTTCCACAGCGATGGGGATAGACTTGGGGAAGGGGATAAAATCTGTAAATTTGAGGGTCCCGCTCTAGGGATAGTGGTGGGGGAAAGAACAGCATTAAACATCCTGCAGCAGATGAGCGGAATAGCAACCTACACAGATGTCTTAGTGCAGAAAATCTCCCATACCAAGGCAAGGGTTGTTGACACTAGGAAAACAATCCCAGGCATGAGAATTTTAAGTAAATACGCGGTGCGGACAGGGGGAGGGGTCAACCATAGATTTGGCTTGGATGACTCCGTTTTGATCAAGGATAATCATATTGCCGCTGCGGGGGGAATCAGAGAGGCCGTTGACAGGATCAGAAAACTGGCACCCTTTACTGTCGGGGTTGAGGTGGAGGCTTCATGCCCCAGGGAAGTTCAGGAAGCATTGGAATGTAAGGTGGATATAATCATGTTGGATAATATGGAAATAGACCTTATGCGGGAAATGGTTCAGCTCATTGGTAACAACGCTTTGATAGAGGCTTCGGGGGACATCAACGAGCACAATATAACTGCAGTGGCGGAAACCGGTGTGGATTTTATTTCTGTTGGGGCCTTGACACATTCATGTAAAGCCTTTAATATAAGTCTGGTACTGGAATGACATCAAGGGGGTCAAAAGGATAATACCATGTAATCTAGAATTATTCCCTTCCTAAGACGCGTATAATTGTATATCTGAAACTATTTACCTCAAAATGGATTAAATAACGGGTAATTACCCATTGACATTTATTTATAAACCTGTATAATGGATTACTGCATGGATAGATATAATTCAATCGATGCGGGGTGGAGCAGTATGGTAGCTCGTCGGGCTCATAACCCGAAGGTCGTTGGTTCAAATCCATCCCCCGCAACCATATCTGTGATTCACGGCGGTGTAGCTCAGGTGGCTAGAGCATACGGTTCATACCCGTAGTGTCGTAGGTTCAATTCCTACCACCGCTACCATAGGGCCCGTTAGTCAAGCGGTTAAGACACCGGCCTTTCACGCCGGTAACAGGGGTTCAAATCCCCTACGGGTCACCAGTGAAACCCCTGTGTGGGAAACCACATGGGGGTTTTTTGATTCCTGCAATCTTTGCTGTGGTCCTTTGAGTCTTAGTTTAATTGCACGGGGCAGTGCGGCAGTACCCTTGGCTGTGGGCCTCGGCCGGTGAATTAGCTTTCCTTTTTGTCGAATCTTTTTTTTCCTGCATATCCTTTCCTGACAAATTACTCGGGGGGGCTTGTACTATAATTTATGTTAATCACCGGCGGGGTAGGTGTTAACTATGGAGGACAGCGGTGTTTACTTATATGAAAGTGAGTATTCAGTTGGTAAAAGGAAGCGGCTCCTGGGTATTCCCTGGGGAGCAATAAAGGCGAAGATCTCAGGGGCAGCGGACCTGGAAAATATCCTTATCTTGTCCTTGGCTTTTTTCATAGCAAGGGCCAGCATCATGGGAAGCATATTTCCCTTTATTACTGCCTACTACTTAACTGCTGTATTATTTTACAAAAGACTCACATGGGCCTTAGCTTTTGCTGCCGCCCTAGGACTCTATAGTGCTTTCGGGGGTATTGTGTTTTGGCAGTCCTTGAGTATAGTCTTTGTATTGGCGGTTCTTTCCAGGACAAGGATCAGTATCAGATGGGATAAAATATTTGTCCCTTCGGCACTGGCATTCATCTCTACTATGGTCATAAAGGGTTTCTTTATTCTTCTATGGCCGCAAACTTCCTATCACGTGATGCTGTTGTTTTTAGAGAGCATCTTTGCCGCCTTGTTGGCCTATGTGTTCTACATGGTGTTCTCATCGATTAAAAGGGTTAAGATGGACAGAACCGGTGTCAGCTCCGAGGAGATTTTATGTTTTCTGGTACTCTGTGCATCATTTTTGTTGGGAATCAATGAGATGAATATATTGGCTCTGGATATGGGTGGTGTGATCAGCGGCTTCTTAGTTCTATCCGCCTGTTATGTGGGGGGCGCCGGGGCCGGTGCGGGAGCAGGTGTCCTTGTGGGGGTTGTTCCCAGCCTGTCCATGGTTGTAGCACCCACCTTTGTGGGCCTATATGCTTTTTCAGGCTTGGTGGGGGGGCTGCTCCGCCATTGGGGTAAGAGCGGCATAACCCTGGGATATATCTGTGGGCATCTCGTTTTGGCCATCTACCTGATAGGTGAAAATACCTTAATCATGATCATTGTTGAAATGCTGCTGTCATGTGCACTTTTTTGGATTTTCCCTACCAAGGCATACTGGGTTTTAAAGCAAGCGGCAGCGGATGTATATGCCGTCAATAATGGTAATGGGGATGCATTGGTTTTGGATAGGGTCAGGGATTTGGGGCAGGTTTTTCATGAGATGGGGAGGGCTTTTGAACAAACTGGCAGCAATTTCATTGAGGATGAAAAAGAAAAAGACAATATGGATTTGCTTCTCAATGTGATTTGCTCCAATGTCTGTAAGGGCTGCTCAATGCTCAAAACATGCTGGGGCAGCGATATTTTTCAAACCTACCAGCAAATTCTCGCTGTCTTTTCCCTTCTTGAGAATAATGGCGTGGTAAGGGAAGGGGATTTTCAAGGCGCACTGGGCCGAAGGTGCAGGAGGGTGCTGGAGCTGACAGCAACAATCAATTGTCTATGGGAAGTTTGCCAGGTGAACAGTTTTTGGCACAAAAAAGTCCAGGAAAGTAGAGACTTGGTATCCTCCCAGCTCTACGGTGTAGCTGATATTATAAATAATTTATTGGAACAAAGGGAGGCGGAATCCCACCGCAAGGAGGATCTGGAAACCTGGGCGGTGGAGGCCTTAGAGGAAATCGGGGTCGTGGTCAAGGACATTGCCGTATATAGGCGAAACAAAAAACTACACTGCCAGTTGGAGACGGGGGCTTGTTCAGGGAATGAGGACTGTGAAAGCCTCATACTGCCTATCTTGGAATCCGTCCTGGGATGCAGGCTTTCCAAAGGGCCTGCAAGCTGCGGCTTGGACGGCGGAAGATTTAACTGCCGGCTGACCTACAGCCCCGCAAGATCCTATGAAATCAATCTGGGATTTGCACAGGATAAAAAGGACGGCAGTGTTGTTTCAGGGGACAGCTTTGCTGCAGCCTCCCTTGATAATGGTAAGTTTGCAATTATACTGAGCGATGGCATGGGGACGGGGCCCAAGGCGGCCAGGGAAAGCACTGCCACAGTCAATTTACTAAAAAGACTGCTGGAATCCGGCTTTGACCACAAGCCCGCGGTTAAGGCCGTCAATGCAATACTGTCCTTGCGAACACCGGAGGAGAACTTTGCCACTGTGGATTTGTTGATAATTGATCTTTTCACAGGGATTGGGGATTTTGTAAAGATAGCGGCAGCACCCACATTCATCAAAAATGGGGAAAGTATACAAGTAATAACCTCAGACTCTCTTCCCATAGGAATTCTGGATTCCGTGGAGTTTGAAAACCAAAGGGTGGAGTTTGAGGCAGGGGATTTAGTTGTGATGATTTCTGATGGTATTATTGAGGCTTACAATAATGATGTTAATAAGGAAGGGCGAATTCTAGAGGAAGTAATGAGATTGGGTCACAGGGATCCAGCAAGTATTGCACAAACCCTTCTAGCAGCAGCCAATAAGCTGTCTAAGGGAAAACCCGGCGATGATATGTTAGTGCTGGCTGCCAGAATAGACCCCCCCAAAGGCCGTTGAGTATGACTAAACAAAAGAATATTGGACTGGTCTAATAGGGACGGGGATGTCTCTATTTTTTTATGAAGGGGAATAATGTAAAGATGAGAAAATTCCTCTATATGCAGGAAAAAAATTCTTATCGGCGAAATTCTTAATAGGCCTCTTGGCACCAATTAGGTGGGGGATTCATTGATTGCTAAAGTCAAAAGAACAATACAAAAATATGAAATGCTGCAGAGTGGGGATAGGGTCATTCTAGCAGTGTCA
Organism: Clostridia bacterium; assembly: GCA_012519005.1. Taxonomy (GTDB): domain Bacteria; phylum Bacillota; class DTU086; order DTU086; family DTU086; genus JAAYRB01. Next base: position 11,245 of record JAAYRB010000086.1, on the reverse strand, counting down.
GGTGGTCCGGATTCTGTGGTCATGGCCCAGATTTTATATCTACTGAAAGATGATTTGGGTATTTCTCTGCATATTGCCCATTTGAATCATAGGTTTAGGGGTAAGGAAGCGGAAGAGGATGCGAGATTTGTAGAAAGGTTGGCCCAATCTCTCAATTTGGATTACACTTCGGGCAGCAAAAACGTTCCTGATTTCATTGACAGCAGGGGCCTCTCCGCGGAGGAGGGGGCAAGGATTGTCAGGTATCAATTTTTAAACCATGTGGCGAAAACTGTGGGTGCTGAAAAAATTGCTTTGGGCCATAATGCCAACGATCAAGCGGAAACAGTAATGCTGCATTTTCTTCGCGGCACGGGTCTAAGGGGTCTTGGGGGGATGAAACCTACAAGAGGGAAAATCATCCGTCCGCTTTTGGAAATAAAACGCAGAGAGATAGAGTCCTATTGTGAAGAAAACCGTTTGGAATACAGGATAGATTCCACTAATAGGGAGTTCATCTACAGAAGAAATAAAATCAGACATCAGCTGCTTCCAACCTTAGAGGGTTATAACCCTCGAATTATACATACTTTAAATAGGATGGCGGAAGTAGTGAGGGCGGAAAGTGATTACCTGATCAGGGATACCGACAAGTCCTTCAAAAAGATCGTCTCAGTAAAAGATGAGGGCCTGATAGAAATAGGGGTTCATGATTTCCTGTCCGCACACAAAGCCCTCCAAAGAAGATTGATCAGGAAATGCTTTGCAAGATTGACGGGGAGCCGAAAGGATTTGGATTTCGGGCATATTGAAAGAACTAGATTGCTAATACTAAAGGGGGGTACAGGAAAAAGAGTCGATCTACCCGGGAATGTTTCCGTTGTAAAATCCTATGATCAAGCAATATTTAAGAAAAGGGGGCAAAAGACAGAACCCATATGGTACCACACAAAGGTACATATTCCTGGTGCAACGACCATTTTCGAGACGGGAAGGGAATTAACGGCGGAAGTAATCCCAATAGAGGATTTAGGGGAGGAATACAGGAACGCATCAGAGAATGAGGCCTACATGGATATGGGGAAAATAGAATTACCCCTTTACGCAAGACCAAGATGCCATGGCGATTTGTTCCGCCCCTTGGGTGCACCGGGCAGGAAAAAGGTTAAGGATTATTTTATCGATAGAAAGGTCCCCCTAAGTAAAAGAAAAGATTCCCTAATACTTTTAGACCAAAAGGGCATCATTTGGATCGCGGGCTTTTGTATAGATGACAGGGTGAAAATTGATGACGAAACCCGGGAAGTTTTGTATATTAGGGAGCCGGCTATCCAGCCCCAGGGGAACCTGTGTTAGATTTGAAATCCTTTGCAATTTATGATAAAATACTCACTCATGGAATGGTATATATCTTCTGTCTCATACTGACCGAATACGGCACTTTGTAGTGAGAGGAGGGAAACAATTGAGAAACAGAATTTTTAAGAACCTAGCAATTTACCTCTTGATAGTATTCATAGCCGTTTCCATCGCAAGATGGGTTTCTCCTGTGAAAAACGAGGTTATCGATATAAACCATACAACGTTTATGGAAAAGGTTGAGGCTGGGGAAGTTGAGAAAGTAACCTTAGTGAGTGACAGGAATGTCTACCATGTGGAAGGTATATATAAGGATGGCAAGGAGTTCTCTCTTGAAACCTCTGTTGACCCCGACCTTCCTGAGATGCTTCGGGATAAAGGGGTGGAGGTTGCCGTGAAGGCGCCGCCGGAGCCCCCTTGGTGGACGGGTTTCCTGGGGACTATTTTGCCGATTCTTCTTTTAGTTGGACTAATATTTTTCATGATGCAGCAAACCCAGGGTGGGGGCAGTAAGGTCATGCAGTTTGGCAAGAGCCGCGCCCGATTGCAATCCGATGAGAAGAAGAAGATTACTTTTGCCGATGTTGCCGGGGCTGATGAAGTGAAAGAGGAACTCCAGGAAGTGGTGGAGTTTTTGAGAACCCCAAAGAAATTCAGTGAGTTGGGTGCAAAGATTCCTAAAGGGGTATTATTATAGGGCCCTCCGGGTACGGGAAAGACATTGGTTGCTAAAGCCGTAGCTGGGGAAGCAGATGTCCCCTTCTTCACCATCAGCGGTTCTGACTTTGTTGAAATGTTTGTTGGGGTTGGTGCCTCCAGAGTAAGGGATCTTTTTGAACAGGCTAAAAAGAGCGCACCATGCATAGTTTTCATTGACGAAATTGACGCCGTTGGCCGCCAGAGGGGCGCCGGCCTAGGCGGGGGCCATGATGAAAGGGAACAAACTCTTAATCAACTCCTGGTGGAGATGGATGGTTTTGAGGCCAACGAGGGGATTATTATCTTAGCCGCTACCAACCGGCCGGATATTCTGGATCCTGCTTTACTACGTCCGGGCCGTTTTGATAGGCAGGTTACAATGGATATACCAGATGTTCAAGGAAGAGAGGAAATTCTTGGTGTCCACATCCGCGGGAAACCATTGGCACCTAATGTGGATATCAATGTTCTAGCCCGCAGGACCCCGGGCTTTACAGGTGCTGATTTGGCAAACTTGATCAATGAGGCAGCTTTGCTGTCCGCCAGAAGGGGCTTAAATAGTATAAGTATGGATGCCATGGAAGAAAGTATAGAGCGCGTCATAGCCGGGCCCGAGAAAAAATCGCGGGTTATAAGTGATTATGAGAAGAAGCTGGTGTCATACCATGAGGGTGGGCACGCACTTGTTGCATATCTACTACCCCATACTGACCCCCTTCACAAGGTGTCCATTATACCCAGGGGTAGAGCAGGGGGCTATACACTCCTGCTGCCTAGGGAGGATCGTAGATATATGACCAAATCCCAGATGTTGGATCAGGTCACAATGCTGTTGGGCGGCCGTGTTGCAGAAGAACTGGTATTAGAAGAGATCAGCACTGGGGCGCAGAATGACTTAGAGCGGGCTACCACCGTGGTTAGACAGCTGATTACGGAGTATGGGATGTCCGAGGAACTGGGGCCGTTGACTTTTGGCACTAAGCAGGAGCAGGTGTTCCTGGGTAGGGATATCGCCAGGGAAAGAAACTATTCCGAGGCGGTGGCCTTTGCCATTGACAAGGAAGCAAGAAACATCATGGAAGAATGTTACTCCAGGGCAAGAAAGCTTCTGCTGGATAATATTGATAAGCTTCACCTCATTGCCGCTGAACTCATGGAGAAGGAGACTCTTGAGGCGGATGAATTCAAGGCTCTTTTTGATGATGGTGACGAACCCGGGGGAGACTCCCAATCTGGAACAGCTTTATCCCAGGATGCTTCCGATTCCATGATATCTGATGACATCGGTCAACAGCCTGACATTTCTGACAGTAAAACAAATATTATTTTGAGTTTTAGTTCCTGATACCACCCGAGGGAGGCTAGTTTTATGGATAAAACTTTCGTTATGATCAAGCCAGATGGTGTACAAAGAAATTTAATCGGGAGGATAATTTCTAGGTTTGAGGATAAAGGGTTGAGGGTAGCTGCCATCAAATTCCTAAGGCTCGATGAGGAGATGGCCCGCAAGCACTATGAGGAGCATGTGGAAAAGCCTTTCTTTCCCGGGCTGCTGGAGTATATAACCTCCGGCCCCGTGGTGGCTATGGTATTGGAAGGTAGGGCTGTTGTTGAAGAGGTGAGGAAAATGATGGGGGCCACTAACCCTAAGGAAGCCTTACCCGGGACCATCAGGGGAGATTTTGGCATTGAAATAGGAAGAAATATAATCCATGGTGCGGATTCCCCGGAAAGTGCCCAAAGAGAGATAGGTATTTATTTTGGTGAAGAAGATTTGGTACCATATCAAAAGGCAGAAGAATGTTGGTTGTATGAGTAGATCCTGAGGAGTAATGGCAAAATAAAAAACCCCTTTGCTGGGGTTTTTTTAATATTTTAATGTCTGATTCCTTGACATTTATAATCTTCTTAGGCCTGTTCTGACTTCGTATTCCCAGGGAACCTGGGCCAGTGCTGCTGCCATTTCCGGCGATTTCCTTAATTCTTTTTGAAATTCTATATCTCTCATTTTGTTGCGGTACTGCGGGTCCTCAAAGGAATATCTGAAATGTGTGTAGGTATCGTATCTGTTTTCCAGTAGGGCTACCACATCTTCAACGAAAACCAGTTCCTCATCTGTGGGTATTACAAACACCTTAGTTTTAGCATGGGATCCGGTAATGTCAAACTCAGCATTTCTGCTTTTTGCTAAATCGTTTTTGTGGGGATCGAATTTTATACCTATGCTTTCCTCCAACCCTTCCATGGCTTTGGCCCTGATGAGGGGTGACATTTCACCTACCCCGGCTGTCCATATTATAGCATCCACCCTCCCTAATGCCGCGGCGTAACTTCCTATATATTTTTTTATGCGGTAGCATTCCATTTCCAATGCCAGCTGGGCTCTTTCATCACCCTTCTCCATTGCCTCAATTACATCACGTCTATCTGAATACCGCCCTGTTACCCCCAAAAGGCCGCTCTTTTTGTTTAGTATATTGTCTACTTCGGACACCGAAAGACCTTCTTTTTCCATGATGTAGTGGGTCAGTGCTGGATCGTGATCTCCCGCCCTTGTACCCATGATTAGTCCTTCCAGTGGAGTCAGGCCCATACTGGTATCAAAGCTCACACCGTTTTTTACTGCCGTCAAACTTACGCCATTTCCCACATGAAGGGTAATAACATTAACTTCTGAGGGGTCCTTGCCAAGCAGGACCGCCGCCCGCTTGGATACATACAGATGCGATGTTCCATGAAACCCATATCTGCGAATTTGATAATTATCATACCATTCGTAGGGTACTGCATACATGAATTGTTCAGGTTTCATTGTTTGGTGAAAGGCCGTGTCCATGACTGCCATATGTGGTACATTGGGGAGTAAATCCTTTGCCGCCTCAATACCCATGATATTTGCTGGATTGTGGAGGGGTCCTAAGTCTTTGAGCTCTTTAAAAATGTCCAGTTTGTTTTCATCTATAATGACGGATTTAGTGATTTTTTCTCCCCCGTGGAGAACCCTATGTCCCACAGCATCGATTTCATTTATATTTTTAATAACCCCGTGTAAAGGGCTGGCCACAAGCCTTAAAATCAGCTTCACCGCTTCCATATGTGTGTCGCATTCTTGGTTAATTATCTGTTTTTCTTTTCCATTAACTTCATGGACACAGTAGGTATGGACGGTGCCCACCCTTTCGATAACGCCTTTACATAAGGTTTCTCTCCTGTCCCAGTTGAAAATTGCATATTTGACTGAAGAGCTGCCGCAGTTTAAGGTCAGAATTTTCATTGGTTGCCCCCCCTATTCCGGCAATCAGAATTTAGCCTTACCACCATCTGTATGTTTATCTGTGGCCTGGGCCGCCACTATGGCAGCGACATTAACAATATCTGTGGCCTTGCATCCTCTTGAAAGGTCGATCATGGGCCTTTCAAGGCCCTGTATGACTGGCCCGTATGCTTCAGCCTTTGCCAATCTCTCAGTAAGCTTGTAAGCAATATTGCCGCTGTTGAGATCTGGGAAAATCAGAATATTTGCTTTTCCTGCCACTGGACTGTTTGGTGATTTCTCTCTCCCAATTTCCCTTACCAGGGCAGTATCCGCCTGCAGTTCACCATCGATCAATAGATCTGGTCTTTTTTCCTTGGCAATCTCCGTTGCCCGGATTACCTTATCTATGATGGGGTCCTCACAGCTGCCCTTGGTAGATGAGCAGACCAGTGCGCAATATTCCTTTTCAATACCGAACACTTCTTTGATTGATAGGCAAGACGCGATGGCGATATCCGCCAGTTCCTCCGCAGTTGGATTGGGTATCACGGCGGAGTCAGCATAGATCAGAAAACCTTCCTCCCCATAGGGGCAGTCGGGGATGATCATGGCGAAATACGATGAGGCTGCCCTTATCCCCGGTATGGTCTTTATTATCTGGAAAGTCGGTCTTAACACTTCGGCCGTTGTATGGCTGGCCCCAGCAATCATTCCGTGGGCATCATTTAGTTTTACCATCATGGCCCCTAAGTACAGATTATTAGTCAAAATCTTTCTCGCTTCATCAATGGAGGTAATTTTGCCTTTTCTTAGTTCATAGAACTTTTCTGAATAGGCATCTAATTTCTCCTCAGGCTCTACTACAATGAATTCATCTATGTCCACATGGATTTTCTTCGCGGCTTTATGTATTCTGTCTTTACTGCCGATTAGGATGACCTTGGCTAAATTCTCTTTGACAATCATCTTTGCCGCTTGTAGAATCCTTTCATTCTCTGCCTCCGGTAGAACTATATGTCTCTGTTGTCTACGGGCAGTGTCCCAAACCTTTGCGATAATTGGATGACTTGGTTTAATAGACACACTATTATCCTCCTTCTTGCCCCCATTTTTAGTATACCACCCCACCTGGATAATGAGATTGTATTATCCATGGAATGCTTTTTTTAGAGGGTGAAGCGTCATAAAGCGTCGGTGAGTGGTTTAGCAATATATCAGATCAGAGGGTCTATTTTAGGGTGTGGATATGGGAGGAGCAATATGTAATAATTGATTCAATAGTTATGGATGGGTAAATAATCTCATAATATCTAGTATGGAGGCTTTAAAATAGTTAAAATAGGGTGGTGCGGTGGTGAACAGCGGGGTAGTAGGATACAAGATGACTCTGTCCACTGATGATTGTCGTATAGCCAGGTGGATAGCTAATCAAATCATAGGACAATGGGGAGAAGAAAATATTTGGGCTGTGGGCAGAACCAATGAACAATGGGAAGGGGAAACGGAGATCATGGTGGTAATTAAGGATACCGATGATATCTCTCCTTACAATATAATAGAGAAGGTGAGGGCACTATCCGCACAGTTTTCCGTTGATGTTCTACGGGGGGAGTTCATCGGTGATGTACCGCTCAGGGTAATATTAAGGACAGCGTCACAGGTACTTAAAATAGCTGAAATAGATGCCACAAGAATAGTTTACTGATTCTGTCCCTATGGCCAATTGGCCTCACAAAGAATCAGGGTATGAGGTTTACCTCAAATGATTTAACTAGTAGAATGTATAAAAATGGACAGGCTTAATGAAGGTTTTATTGGAGGGGTAGCTTGGTGAACCGGTTTGAGATTTATCCCGTGAGGGTGGAAAATAAAAGGCAGGCGGAAAAAGTTTTGACGGAAATTGATTGTTGGCAAGAAGGTACGGATATTATGGCACCAAAGGCTTTGCATTTTACTTTTAAATTGGGGCCCCTAAGGCATGAGGCAGCGATAATTCTCAAGCAGGAGATGCTTTCCAAGGGTGGAGAGGCCGCGCTGCATTGGGAGGTGCTGAAAGGTAGGGACCACACCTTTGCCCTGTTGATGGGCACATTGGCGCAATACAGGAGATTGCTGCCAAGATTATATCAGCAGCCCTTCGGCCTTAGACAGTTAGGTAAGGAATTGAAGGCAAGTTTAGAAAAACTTAGCGGCGGCGAGAGAAGCAGATTCCTTAAATGCGGCGGGGGCAGAACCATGACATTGGGCGAACAGACATTGGTCATGGGGATATTAAATGTAACCCCGGATTCCTTTTCCGATGGAGGCCAATTGAACAGCCCCGGGGAGGCTTTGGAGGCGGCTCTGGAGATGGAAAGCCTGGGGGCGGATATCATTGATATTGGCGCGGAGTCTACCAGACCTGCTGCCAAGGCCGCGATATCCACCGAAGAACCCCTATCGCGAAGCCCCTTTTCAGCACGTCAGGGAGAGGCACGGGTCACCGCCCAGGAAGAAATGGATAGATTGCTTCCTGTACTGGAGAAAGTTGTCAAGTATGTTAAGGTTCCAGTTTCAGTGGACACATACAAGGGGGAAGTGGCCGGGGAGGCCCTTAGAATGGGGGCCCATATAATAAATGATGTTTCTGGGCTGGAGGACCCCACCATGGCAAAGGTGGTGGCTGACCATGGGGCGGCAGTGGTAATTATGCACAGCACCCCGGAGAGCCACAGCAATATAATTGAGGGGATTGTTGGCACCCTGGGAAAAAGAATTGAAAAAGCCCTTGATGCCGGCATAGGTGATGATCAGATAATCGTAGATCCCGGAGTGGGATTTGCCAAGGATCTGAACCAAGATCTCACGATAATCAACCGATTGGACATGTTAAAAGCCTTGGATTATCCCGTTCTATTAGGTACATCCAGAAAATCGGTCATCGGAGGGGTCCTGGATTCTTCAACCGGCCGGAGGCTGGAGGGGACTGCCGCCACTTTGGCAGTGGGAATCCTCAGAGGGGCGGATATTGTCCGGGTTCATGATGTGGGGGAAATGGTGAAAGTGGTAAAAATGACGGAGGCAATTCTGCATGCATGAAATGGGCAAAATAACGTTAAAAGGCATGAGATTCTACGGGTTTCATGGGGTTCTCCCTGTGGAACAGGAGTTTGGGCAATATTTTGAGGTGGATGCCCAGTTGTTTTTTTATATGGGGAAAGCCGGGGACACCGATGATTTGGCAGATACGGTGGATTATAGTGAGCTGTACAGAAGATTAAAGTATGTATTCTATGAAAAAAGATATAAATTGCTTGAAGCCTTAGCCCAAAAAATGGCAGATGAGATGCTTCTAATCTCACCCATAAAAAGAGTTGTAATCAGCATCCGAAAACCCCATGTCCCCTTGGATGGTGATCTTGAATATGCCGAACTGCGGATAGAAAGGGAGAGGCCATGAAACATAGGGCATATATCAGTCTTGGCACAAATCTGGGCAGCAGGGAAGACAACCTTCACAATGCCATTGAGCATTTGGGAAATCATCCTGATATTGAAGTTAAGGATATTTCCTCCATCTATGAGACTCTTCCCGTGGGATTGGAGGAGCAGCCATCTTTTCTAAATATGGCGTTAAAACTGGACACTTATCTCAATGCACAGGAACTGCTGGATGCACTGGCGGATATTGAGGCCAAAATGGGCAGGATCAGGCACAGAATTTGGGGGCCCAGGATAATTGATTTGGATCTCCTGTTTTTTGATGAGGAAACTATTGTTACTCAAGACCTCATCGTGCCCCATCCCAGGATTCTTGAAAGAGCCTTTGTATTGATCCCCCTATTGGAGCTGGATCCCCAACTGATCCATCCCAGGGATGGGGTGCCCTTAAAGGATGCTGCGCAGGAACCAAATATCGTTAAACAGGGGGTCAAGATGTTTAAGAAACGCCCCCAAAGTCGAGGGTGATAGATACAAGAACTTTGAATGGGTGTTTGGCAGTCCGTGATACCCCATATATGACAAAACAATACCCCATTTAGGGGTATATCTGCATCCATGGCACGGCTGATAAATATAAATGCTGGATCTATAATTTAATATGATTTTATTAGGCGGCATTTTCATCGCTTGGATCCCTACGTTCCGAGACGGGAAGGGAGATGCTCATGTTGTTGAATGAGTCCATAACCTTTCGGATATCTCTCCGGAAGGTTTAATTATTTGGAGGTGATATTGTGCGAATTGGATTTATAGGTGCCGGTGCCGTGGGCACAGGGGTGGGCATATTGCTCAAAGATGCAGGGCATGAAATTGTAGGCTATTACAGCAGGAGTGAAGTCTCATCCAAAAAATCCGCGGAGTTGACAGGCGGCAGTTCTTACGGAGATCCCGTGCTTCTGTCAAGAAAATGCGAATTGCTATTTATCAGTACCCCTGATGATGCAATCAGGGGTATGGCGGACAAACTTTCGGATAGGGGGGCCTTTAGATCCGGTCAGGTGGCGGCACATTTCAGCGGATCCCAGACATCTAAATCCTTGCAGGCGGCATCCCAAAAAGGTGCTTTTGTTTTGTCATTACACCCCTTACAGAGCTGTTCCAACTATGAAGGGGCTGTGAGGAATTTACCCGGTTCTGTTTTCAGCTTAGAAGGAGATGAGGAAGCTGTTGCAGTTGGCAAGGAGATTGTCAGTGATCTCGGCGGCAGCTCTTTTGTACTGAAGGCAGAGGATAAGGTGCTCTACCATGCCGCTGCCAGTGTGGCCTCAAATTTTTTGGTTACACTTTTTAATATGAGCAGGGAGATGATGAAAGCATCCGGAGTAGGTGATGGGCTTTTGATCTCAGCATTGATGCCCCTAATGGAGGGTACAATGGCAAACCTCCGGGAGATGAAGCCCCATGAAGCCCTCACCGGCCCCATTGCCCGGGGCGATGTGAACACGGTTAAGGATCACCTGGATGCAATAAGAGATAAAATGCCGCAGCTGGTGGAAGCATATGGAGTGTTAGGAAGCCATACTTTGGGTTTAGCGATCAAGAAAGGGCAGCTGGACGGGGATGCCGCCCGCAGGCTAAGAGATGTACTAGAAGGGTGAAGGTTGATTATGGAGGGGGCGGGGCAATGAAAATTTCAAGGAAGGTTTTGGAGATGCAGGAGCTGTGCGAAGGTATCAGGTCAGAGGGTAAAAAGATCGGTTTTGTGCCCACCATGGGATATTTTCACCGGGGGCATTTGAGCTTGATGGAAGCCGCTGTAAAAGAAAATGATTTTACAGCGGTGAGTATATTTGTAAATCCAACCCAATTTGGAGAAAATGAAGATTATGATACTTATCCCAGGGATTTGGAGGGAGATATGGGGCAAGCAAGGAGGCTGGGAGTGGATGTTATTTTCGCCCCTCATGTGGGGGAAATGTATCCCCACGGCTATGGCAGTTATGTGGAGGTAGAGGGAATAACAGAAATTATGTGTGGGGCGTCAAGGCCGGGGCATTTTCGAGGGGTTACAACCGTTGTAAGTAAGCTGTTCAATATTGTACTGCCCCACCGGGTGTATTTCGGCCAAAAGGATATTCAGCAGGCATTGATCATTAGGAAAATGATATCCGAGCTAAATTTCCCCTTGAATTTAAGGATATTGCCCACTATAAGGGAGGCGGACGGCCTGGCCATGAGTTCCCGCAATGCATATCTGAGCCGGGAAGAAAGGAAAGCGGCGCTGGTGGTGCCCCAAAGCCTTCAGGCAGCTTTAAAAATGATGGAGAAGGGGGAGAAATCCAAAGGGAATATTCTGGGTGTCGTGAGGGAAATTATAGAGGCTGAGCCCCGGGCAAAGATTGACTATATTACTGTCAGAGACATGGACACACTGGGGGAAGTTGATTCCATCGAGGACGGTGTTGTGGTGGCGGCGGCGGTTTGGATCGGGAAGACTCGTTTGATAGACAATATTACCTGGGGTGAGAG
>JAAYRB010000085.1 GCA_012519005.1 Clostridia bacterium | reverse complement strand
ATATGTTACAGAGAGGATGAAGGATGATGTATAAGGCAGCAGTACTGCCCGGGGATGGGATAGGAATCGAGATAATTCCCGAGGCCGTAAAAGTTTTGGAGGCGGCGGGTAAAAAATACGGTTTTTCTTTTGAGTTTACAGAGGGTCTTGTAGGAGGGGCGGCTCTCGATGCCACCGGTGTCCCCCTACCCGATGAGACATTGGAATTGTGTAACAACAGCGAAGCCATACTGCTGGGTGCGGTGGGAGGGCCGAAATGGGATACCCTACCGGTGCATTTAAGACCCGAGGCCGCTTCGCTGCTTCGCCTCCGTAAGGAGCTGGATCTGTACGCCAATCTGAGATTCGTGAAGCTATACCCCGCCTTAATTGACAGCTCCCCCCTAAAGAGGGAAGTTGTGGAAGGGATCGAGATTGTGATCATCCGGGAAGCCACCGGGGGACTGTATTTCGGCGAGAAAAAACGAGAGAAGACAGAGGATGGGGAGAGGGCCGTGGATACCCTAGTATACAACACCTGGGAGATAGAAAGAATCGGGCGGCTGGCCTTTGAGATGGCGGAGAAGCATCCCAGTAAGCATCTCACCTCCGTGGATAAACATAATGTGCTGGAGAGTTCTAGGCTTTGGAGAGATGTGATGACCGGGCTGGCGAAGGAATATCCCCATATTGAGATGGAAAGCATCTATGTGGACAACTGTGCCATGCAGCTGATCCGAGATCCAAAACAGTTCAGCATCATGGTGACGGAGAATATGTTTGGCGACATCCTCACCGATGAGGCATCCATGCTTACGGGATCCATTGGTATGCTGGCATCGGCCAGTATCGGGGGAAGGGTGGCCATGTATGAGCCGGCCCATGGGACGGCACCGGATATAGCAGGACAAAAGAAGGCTAATCCTCTGGCCATGATTTTATCCGCTGCCCACATGCTGAGATATTCCTTTGATCATGAAGATGCGGCGGTGAGTATTGAGAAGGCAGTGGAAGAAGTCCTGGATGAGGGCTACCGTACACCGGATCTGATGTCCGAGGGTATGACCCTTGCGAATACAGTGGAGATGGGAGATTTGGTTGCAAGTAAAGTTTAAGGGGGAAAACAATGAAAAGAATAAGTATCTATGATACCACTTTGCGGGATGGTACACAGGGGGAGGGTATCAGCTTATCCCTAGAGGATAAATTAAGGATTGCCGCAAAGATAGATACCCTGGGTATCGATTATATTGAGGGTGGTTGGCCCGGATCCAACCCCAAGGATATGGAGTTTTTTAATCGAATCAAGGAATATCCCCTGAAATATGCAAAAGTAACTGCCTTCGGGAGCACCCGTCGGGCCAATATTCCTGCCGAGGAGGATAAAAATCTCCGGGCGATCTTGGAATCCGGTGTTACCGCAGCGGCCATCTTTGGGAAGAGTTGGGATTTCCATGTTACCACGGCATTGCGTACCACCCTTGAGGAAAACCTCAGGATGATCGAGGACAGTGTGCGATTCCTAAAGGAGAACGGTCTCGAAGTATTTTTCGATGCGGAACATTTTTTCGACGGGTATAAGAACAATCCCCAGTATGCCCTAGAGGCGGTGAAGGCGGCAGAGTCCGCCGGTGTGGATGTGGTGGTGCTGTGTGAGACCAACGGCGGTACCCTGCCCCACGAAGTGGAGGAAATCACCGGCACAGTGGGGAGCGAGCTAAAGGCTCCTTTGGGGATTCACACTCATAATGACAGTGAGCTGGGGGTGGCCAATGCCCTCATGGCCGTGAGGGCCGGGGCGGTGCAGGTGCAGGGCACCATAAATGGCTATGGGGAACGCTGCGGCAACTGCAATTTGTGCTCCATGATCCCCAATCTTCAGCTAAAGGGTGGCTATCAATGCATCCCCGAGGAAAATATGACTAAATTGACTGAGGTTTCCCTATATGTCAGCGAGCTGGCCAATCAGGTGCATCACAATAATATGCCCTTTGTGGGTAAGAGCGCCTTCGCCCATAAGGGGGGCATCCATGCCAGTGCTATTTTGAGGGATGCCAAGACCTATGAACATATTGACCCGGAAGAGGTGGGGAACCGGCAGCGGGTGCTGGTATCCGAGCTGGCCGGGGCCAGCAATTTGGAGTATAAGGCCAAGGAGCTGGGGGTTGATCTCTCGGCCATCAATGGGCATACCAGGAAGATAATTGAGAGGATCAAGGATTTGGAGCATGAGGGTTTCCAATTTGACAGCGCCGATGGATCCCTGGAACTGCTCATGAGGAAGGTTACCAAGGAATATATCCAGTCCTTTACTTTAGAAGGCTTCAGGCTGATCATGGAAAAGCATGGGGATAATGAGATTCTATCTGAAGCGGTGATGAAGCTGAAGGTGGAGGATGAGATAGTGCATACCGCCGCCGAGGGCAATGGTCCTGTCAATGCTTTGGACAACTGCCTGCGGAAAGCATTGGAGGATTTCTACCCCTTCATAAAGGATGTTCATCTCACGGACTACAAGGTTAGGGTGCTGGATGAGAAGGATGGCACGGCGGCCAAGGTGCGGGTGTTGATAGAGAGCCGGGATGCCACTTCCTCCTGGACCACAGTAGGCGTCTCTGAGAACATCATCGAGGCCAGCTGGCAGGCACTGCTGGACAGCATCGACTACGCACTATTCAAATACTCCAACCACGGGGACGGACTCTTTGGTTAGTGTTTTTGACTGGCATTGTT
>JAAYRB010000084.1 GCA_012519005.1 Clostridia bacterium | reverse complement strand
GCAGCAGGCCATCGCAGTATTCAAAATCTAATCAGGGAAGCCCGGGCACCTAGGGAAAACCTGGGGAATGGAATTTTGCGAAGATAAATTATACGGACAAGTTTTTTTAAAAACACCCCTTAACTAACAAAAGGGGTGTTTTTTTATAAAACAAACCTTGACCAAAGTCAAAAGTTAGACTAGACTAAGATTATGAAATTCTCAGTATGAAAAATAATAAATAAGTGTTTTTCGCTGGAAAGTGACCAGTTCAAGGATATCGGTATAAATAGTGATAGATTTAGTTTTTACATAATCGCTGTATCCAGCAGTACATCCTGACGAAAGGGGAATAAAAAAATGGATAAAGGTCTGCTGACACTCAACCGCGGGGACGCAGGAAAGGTTAAATTGATAGATGCCGGCAAGGCGGCAACCAGGAGGCTCTATGAGATGGGATTTAACACCGGGGCTCCTGTCAAGGTTATTAAAAATGATGCAGGCCCGGTGATCGTTTGCATAGCCGGACACAAAATTGCACTGGGCCGTGGGCTTGCAGCAAAGATCATTTTAGAGGTCTAGATATAAAAGAGAAATACTTAAGGAGGTGTATCCAAATGGGAAATGGGACCATAGCCCTGGTGGGTAACCCCAACAGCGGAAAGACAACTTTTTTCAATGCTCTTACCGGCTCCAATCAGTATGTGGGGAACTGGCCGGGGGTTACCGTGGAAAAAAAAGAAGGCCGCTTTAAATTCAAGGGGAAGGAATACCATGTGGTGGATCTACCAGGGACCTATAGTTTGGGGGCCTTCTCCGAGGACGAAATTGTTGCTAGGGATTATATCCTCACCGGAGACGCGGATATAATCATAGATGTGGTGGATGCAAGTAATATAGAGAGAAATTTATATCTGACAACCCAGCTGCTGGAAATGGGTAAGAAAATTGTTGTTGCACTCAATATGGTGGATGAGGCAAGAAAAAGGGATATAAAATTTGATATTGAAGGATTGTCCAAAAAACTTGGGGTTCCAGTGATTCCCACAGTGGCATCCAAAGAAAAAGGCATTAAAAATATCATCCAAGCGGCCGTAGATATGATAAATACAGATATGATCGTGGAGAACCCATTACAATATAATGAAACCATTGAGCATCATATCTGTCATATTGAGGAAGCGCTAAAGGGTGAGGATCTACCATATCCCTCTAGATGGACAGCCCTCAAGGTGGTGGAGGGTGACGAGGAAATACTTAAGGCATTGAGGGCTTCCGGCCTTAATAAAGACCCAATGCAATATATCGACAATTTCTATAAATACCACAGCAGCGAAAACTTTGAGCTGGAGATTATAGATACCAGATATGCCTTTGCGCACAGGATTGCGGAAGGAACGGTGCAGAGACCGGAAATCGAAGTGGTCACCCTTACAGATAAAATAGATAAAATTATCACAAATAAATATTTAGGTATTCCCATTTTTGCTTTGATAATGCTGGTGGTCTTTCAGCTGACCTTTGAGATTGGGGAAGATGTACTGGGTGAGGGAGCAGTTTCCTTGATAGAAGGGTTCGGCGGATTGATGGAATCATTTCTAATCAGCATGAGCGCGCCGGATTGGCTGATATCCTTTATGATTGATGGGGTAATAAACGGTGTGGGTGCGGTGGTGGAGTTTGTGCCCATTATTACGGTATTATACCTTTTACTCGGTTTTTTGGAAGACAGCGGATATATGGCAAGGGCGGCCTATGTCTGGGATGATTTGATGAGGAGGCTGGGGCTGCAGGGCAAGGCCTTTATATCCATGATCATTGGCTTCGGCTGCAACGTACCGGGGATCATGTCTGCAAGGACCTTGGATAACAAAAAGGACAGGATGATAACAACATTGATCAATCCCTTCATGTCCTGCGGGGCTAAGCTTCCGATATACTCAGTATTTATAGCAGCATTCTTCCCCCGTTATGGTGGACTGATATTATTTTCATTATATGCCCTTGGCATAATACTGGGCCTCATAATGGCCAAGATATTGAGTAAGACTCTATTCAAAGGGGAATCATCTTACTTTATAATGGAATTCCCCCCTTATAGGATGCCCACTCTTAAAAATGTATTGAGAAATATGTGGGATAATGTATATGGATTCCTAAAAAGAGCCGGTACAATCATCTTTGTAGTAATCACCTTACTGTGGGTAATAGCGGTGCTTCCAGCATCCGCCGATCCCTACAGTGAATTCAGCATTTTAGGCAGAATAGGTACATTCATATCCCCGGTTTTTAAACTGGCTGGCTTCAACAATTGGCAAGCATCTGTGGCTTTATTTGCAGGTATTCCTGCCAAGGAGGCAGTTGTGGGTACGCTGGGAATGTTATATGCCGGTCAATACGTTGAGGAAGGAGCAATGCTGGTAAATGCGATACAGCATAATTTCACATCGCTGACAGCCCTTTCCTATATGGTTATGACGCTCCTATACACACCCTGTGCTGCAACCCTGGGTATAGTAGGAAAGGAAACAAAATCTATAAAATGGCCCGTATTCATGGCGTTTTACACCTTTGCCATGGGCCTGGCCGCTGCAATTATTGTATTCCAAGTAGGTTCTTTACTGGGGTTTAGCTGATTTTGGGAGTTGATAAGATTATGCTTGGGAATATTCTTAAAATAATTGATAGGGACGGTTATATATCCAGGCCAATGCTGTCAAGGGAATTAGGATTTCCTGAAGAAGTGGTCAATGATGGAATCACACAGCTGCTGAGAATGGGGTACATTTCGGAAGAAAAAACAGGGGAGGATTGTTCCTCATTCTGCAGCGGCTGTCAATTCGCTAAAAACTGCAGCAAGGAAATTGTAAATTTCTTTAAAATATCGGATAAGGGCCTTGGGTTTTTGAAGGGCAGGTAGAGGCTCTACCCGCCGCCAGCTGGGGGTAATGGCTGATAAATATTCCTTTTCATAATCTATAATGGGTTGTTTGCCTTGCTCAAAAGGAAGGAGGGATCTGTTTTATGAAGGGTAGGTATTCCCACTCGGAGGAGGATTACCTAGAAGCAATTTATCTTATTGGTCTGAAAGACAAGGCGGCTAGGGTAAAGGATGTTGCCCAGGCAGTAGGAGTCACCATGCCCTCAGTGGTGTCCGCCGTGAGATCATTATCTGAGAAGGGTTTAGTGATACAGGAACAATATGGCCATATTGAGCTGACCCCCACCGGAGAAAAGGTTGCCCAGGATGTTTATGCACGGCATCAGATGTTATTCACTTTTTTTCATGAAGTATTGGGGTTAGATCCTGATGTTGCAGAAAAGGATGCTTGTCAGGTGGAGCATTATTTATCCCCAGAAACGGGGAAAAGGCTCATGAAAATGGTGGAGTATGTTCAAGGCTGCCGAGAGGAAAGCGATCAAGTGATGTTCTTAGAACGTTTCATGCATTATGTAAAAACCGGGGATAAACCCAAACCCTGCAGCGGCTGTCCTATAAAATAAATCCGGTGGGCCCCCATATATTGGAAGGCCCACTGTTCATAACATTATGATGACTCTGTATAGGAGGATTTATTTTAATTATTAAAATAAATCCTCCACACTGAGATACCTCTCCCCTGTATCCGGCAGGATCACTACCACCTGTTTTTCCGGACCCAACTCATGGGCTATTTGTTCCGCGGCCCAGGCCGCCGCCCCAGAAGATATCCCTACCAGCAAACCTTCTTTTTGAGCCAATCGGCGGGTGGCTGTATATGCATCCTCATCAGTGACTGGAATAACCCGATCCAAAACTTCTGTATTCAATGTTTTTGGAACAAAACCAGCGCCGATACCTTGAATTTTATGGGGTCCTGGTTTTCCTCCGGATAGAATCTTGGAAGATTGGGGCTCCACACCGACTATTTCAACATCTTTTATTTCTTTTTTCAAGACCTCCCCCACACCAGTTATTGTTCCCCCTGTGCCAATACCTGCCACAAAAGCATCCACCCTACCGCCGGTTTGTTCCAATATTTCTAGGGCGGTGGTTTTTCTATGGGCTTCCGGGTTGGCCGGGTTCTCAAACTGTTTCGGCGAAAAATAACCCTGATTTTCTGCCAGCATCTTCTTTTGAGCCTCAATGGCTCCGGCCATGCCCTTCTCACCGGGAGTTAGCTCAATACGAGCACCATAGGACCCCAGGAGATTCCTTCTTTCCACACTCATGGTTTCCGGCATCACCAGTACCAATTCGTATCCCTTGGCCGCCGCCAGCATGGCCAAACCAATACCTGTATTGCCGCTGGTGGCCTCTACCAGAGTCATCCCTTTTTTTAAAATCCCCCGCCGCTCCGCATCTTCAATCATGCTCAGGGCAATACGATCCTTTATGCTGCCCCCGGGGTTGAACATCTCCACCTTAGCCAATATTGCCGCACTGCCCCCCTTGGCGAAACTCTTTATATGTACCATAGGAGTGCCGCCTATGAGGCTGGCAACATTATTTCCTTCATCACTCATAGATTACAAAAACCCCCCACTTACAAAAATTTTCACAAGCCTAATCAAGAATATCCTTTACTACCCCCAATGCCTTTTCAATATCCTTGCGGGAAATGTCCTTATGGGTCACGAAACGCACAGAATAAGGACCAAAGGCGTTGGCCTTTACATTTCTATCAAACAGCCTGTCCAATACTTCCCTGCTTTCGAAATTAGTACCGTAAGTGTCCACAATGACTATATTGGTCTGCACCTTGTCCAAATCTACTTTTAAGCCCTTGATTTCAGCAAGTCCTTCAGCCAGTATCTTGGCATTTCTGTGGTCTTCATGCAGACGCTCTATCATTTTATCCAAAGCCACTATACATGCCGCCGCCAGCACACCACCCTGACGCATACCGCCGCCCAGGGCTTTACGATATTTTCTTGCCACATCTATAAAATCCTTGCTTCCTGCTAGAATGGAACCCACCGGTGCACACAAACCCTTGGAAAAAGAGAACATAAGAGTATCACAATACTGTGTAAACTCTTTCACATCACAGCCAGAAGCTGTGGATGCATTAAAAATCCTGGCACCATCCAGATGCACAAGGAGCCTCAATTCACCCGCCCTTTTATAGACCTTTTGCATCTCATCCGAACCCATAATTGTCCCCCCACCCCGGTTAAAGGTGTTCTCTAAACAAACCAAGGTAGTATTGGGAAAATGTATATCGGGATCGCGATAGGATTCAACTAATTTGTCGGCAGCACCCCTTCCAAGCAAACCCTGGACAGGACGAAGCTGGATCCCGGCCAACATCGCCGGCGCACCCACCTCGTAATACATGATATGGGACTCAGGGTCAAGTAAAACCTCATCCCCTCTTTTGGTATGGGCCAGAAGGGCCAATTGATTGGCCATGGTTCCACTGGGTGTAAATATTGCGGCTTCCTTACCTAGGATATGGGCGGTCTTCTCCTCCAGCAGGTTGATTGTGGGATCTTCACCATAAACATCGTCCCCCAACTCCGCGTTAGCCATGGCATCTCGCATTTCCATGGTTGGTTGGGTAACAGTATCACTCCGTAGATCTATCAATTGCAACACTCCCTAATGTGAAATATATTCGAAACCTATTAAAATCTCTAAGAATTCAATTCTTTAATGATTTTCAATTGTCCTTGTAGGAGGAGGAATTATTCGGGGCTAAACTGGTAATTTTGACTTAAGAATCCCGCCCCCCTTCCCATATACCTTATATTTATGGAAGAAATATATCTCTTCAGGAGGATTCCACTGCGGTTATATTATTTACATAAATGAAAAAAAGAAGCAGATCCCACACAAATCCATAAGTTTTATTTATTTATGATATTTAATCGGCCAGACAAGGGGCGGGCATATTCTTTAGCAGCAATCTTGGCTTGGCCCTGGTGAAATCCTGTTATAAGCGGCACAATTTGCCCCCCTTAATAATAACAATTTAGTTGTCTCCATAAAAAAGCGGAACCCACAGGTTCCGCTCGCCAACAATACTATTTTGTGATATTCCTACAGTTCCGGTTCGATAAGCCCATAATTCCCGTCCTTGCGCTGGTAAACCACGCTGATTTCCTCTGTTTCCGCATTATGAAAGACGAAAAAGTCGTGACCGATGAGGTTCATTTGCATCACAGCTTCTTCCACCAGCATTGGCTTCATATCGAATTTTTTTGTTCTGACAATCTTTGGTTCTCCGGGTTCTTCTGTTACTACGGATGTATGGTGTGCCAAATCCTTGAGGCCTTTGCTTTTAAGTTTACGATCAATTCTGGTTTTATATTTTCTGATTTGTTTTTCGATTTTAGCTATCACTCTGTCAATTGAGGAGTACATATCATCCGTTTCTTCTTCTCCTCTGAGAATAATGCCATCCAACGGAATAGTTACTTCCGCTCGATGGCCGCGGCGACCCACCGTCAGCACCACATGCGCTTCTTCAATATTGTCAAAGTATTTTTCCAGTTTCCCTATCTTTTTTTCTACCCATTCCTTAAGTGCATTGGTCACCTCAAAATTTTTTCCCCGGACAACGATTTTCAAAAGCGCCAACCCCTTTCGCCCCTAGTATTTAAAATAATTAAATAAGGGCACCCAACATAGTTACTTTTATTCCCTACACCCTCAAAATAAAACGTTTCAGTAATAATTCTTTTAAAATCCTCTTCAACATGATCTTATGCCAAATTTGAACAAATTGCAATTGATTCAAAGGTCCATATGGGACAGGATATTTATGATTTGTTGGGAAAAGGCCATGCTTTCAAAACCCCAAGGAAACAACACAGCACAGTAAAGGGTTTTATCTAAATATTTCCCTAACCTGTGCTGATCTATAAGCAATAATATGTTTTTAAATAAATTTTTGCAGGCACCCTATGACATCAAGAAACCCCGATGTTAAAAACACCGGGGTTGTACCACTCAAGCAGTCAGGAAATTACAACATTTGCCGCCTGCGGCCCCTTCGGACCTTCCACAATATCAAACTCAACACTTTGCCCTTCCGCAAGTGTTTTAAAACCTGTGTCCTGAATCGCAGAATAATGTACAAACACATCCTCGCCATCCTCGCTGGATATAAAACCATAACCTTTTTCATTGCTAAACCACTTAACTTTTCCTTGCATCCTAAGTTCATTCCTCCTAAAACTTTCTCATGGTATTTTACTTGGCTCTACTGGTCCGATGGGCTAACGGGATTGGGCTCCTGGAACAAGCCCACCCCTTTCTTCCCTACGTAGAGGTGCTTGAGATTTTAGCCTTCCCAATAAAAATTTCTATATGAGTATTATTATCCACATGGTCTTAAATATTACCTGTGGATAATGTGGATAAGCCTGTTAATAACTTATGTCCCTAGGCTTTGAAAAGTTAATTATTCCGTGGGTAAAGGAATTAGACCCGTGGCAACAGTCCCCACATAAACTCCAGCTGCCCCGGATTTCAGGAGTTCCAAAGTGCATTCCCTGACTGTGCTGCCGGTGGTATAGATATCATCCACAAGCAGTAGAGTTTTCCCATATATATGGCCGCGGTTTTTTACGGCAAAGGAACCCACGAGATTTTTCATCCTTTGTCCTCGGGACAGCTGAATCTGGGGTGGGGTGTCCTTGTTTTTTATCAGCACATCTTTTATTACCGGTTTTCGAATTTCAATGCCCACGGCGGAGGCAATGAGTTCCGCTTGATTAAATCCCCTTATCTTAAGGTTTTCTATGTACATAGGGACAGGAATAACTACATCAATATTTTTTGTTTCAAAACCAGCCCGCGCGGCTTTCCCAAGCATTTTACCTAAGGGGTTTGCTAATCTTCTATCACCGTGAAATTTTAGATTATGTAAGGATTCCTTTAGAATACCCCGATAGGGGCCAACAGCCTTTGCCTTTGTAAAAGGTGGTGTGGTGACAAGGCAATTCCTGCAAGGCCCCTCCTTAATGAGAAACCTCCCACAAATACCGCATTGATAATAAGCCTTATTCCAGTGACCCAGTTCCTTCCTGCATACAAAACATAAATCTTTATTTTTCTCGACCCTTCTGCCGCGGCATAAAGGGCAATTTGAAGGGGGTGGAAGAACCAGCCCACTTATTTCCTTTATCAGTCCTTTCAGCATTGATCCTGCCCTCCCATCCATCTAACCATAGGGTACTCACGGGCAGCAGATATCCCCTACGTTTTGCCTCGTGGTTGAGCTCCCTTATTCTGGAGCGGGCCCATTTCATACCCTCTGTGACCCTGCCGCCCACGAACCATACCTTACCTACTGGATATGCCGCATTTCTTCCGGATCGCCCCGCCATCTGTATCAAGCACCGCTCATCAAAAATATTTTCCAAATGAGCAAAAAGCACCAAAACATTTACCTTTTCCACAGTAATTCCCCTTTCCCATAGGGTGGTGGTTACAAGGATTGGGAAATCCCCTCTCAAAAATGCCTCTCTTTTTGTCTCGCGATCCTCATCCCTGCTGTAACTATATTGAACCCAAGAAGCATCAAAGTTATTAAAGGGTGGAAGCCTCACGGCACTGCGCAGCTCTTCGGCAACTTGGATTGCCAGTATCACAGTGGGCACGAAAACCAGCAGCTGAGACAAATCCCCCTCTATGCTTTCATGGATAATCTCCATCGTTTCCTCTGAAAGTAATACTTCCTTCCGGGGGCGATTCATTTTTTTATCTACAATAATTTTAGGAACAGGAAGGGGATAACCATGGTACCGGGCAGGAATTTGGATACATGGGAGCTGCTTTTTTTTCCATCGAAGATAGAGTTCCTGAGAAGGGGTAGCGGTGAGATAAATTACCTTCCCAGATTTCTTCAATGCCCG
>JAAYRB010000083.1 GCA_012519005.1 Clostridia bacterium | reverse complement strand
CCCAGCCGCTAAGGCACCTGCTAAAGTAGCCAACAAAAATGGCTGTCCCAACTTCATTGTAAGAATTCCCGAAACATAGGCACCGACAGCCATGAAACCCGCATGCCCCAAAGCCAGCTGCCCGGTAAAACCTACAATCAAGTTGAGACTGACGGCAAGAATTATATTTATGCCCATTAGATATAGATTCAGCTGTTGAAAGGGACTGATAAGACCTAACCGGATACTCAAACTAACGCCGAAATATACGGCGGCAAGAATAATTGCAATTACGACATTTAATGCAAGACGTCTCCTCAGCATGTCCATATTATTACACCTTCTCCTTTTCGTCCTTTCCTAAAAGCCCGGTAGGTTTTATGATCAGGATGAGAATTAAGATTAAAAACACAAAAGGGTCCCTCAACTCTGTACTCCAATACCCGCTGACCATGGCTTCCGTTATACCCAACAAAAAGCCTCCGGCAAATGCCCCAGGAATCAGCCCAATACCGCCAAGCACCGCAGCAACAAAGGCCTTTAAACCCGGCATCAATCCCATCAATGGATGTACAGTATTGTAATACAAGCCCAAAAGCACTCCAGCAACCGCGGCGAAAGCCGAGCCGATGGCAAAGGTAACAGTTATAATATTGTCAACATTGATACCCATAAGGGCCGCCGCATCCTTATCCCATGAAACTGCTCTCATAGCTTTTCCCACCCGGGTCCTCATTACGATGTACTGCAGTATAAGCATCATTAAAATTGTAGTTACGAAGATAAGAATCTGGTACCCAGTAAGAGTAACCGCACCGTCAAAAAATTTGTAGTGAACATTGGGAATAACCCGCGGAAAGGCGCGAAACTCAGTACCAAAAACCAGCAACCCGCTGTTTTGGAGCAGTAAAGAGATACCAATGGCAGTAATCAAAGATGCAAGCCTACTGGATTTTCGCAGCGGCTTGTACGCAATCCTCTCTACAAGGATACCAAGAATTACTGAAGCTGCCACAGCAAGCAGGACCGCCGCAGCTATATTTGTATCAAGTACAGTAAGAGCAAAGAAAGCTGAAAATGTACCTATCATAAGAATTTCACCGTGGGCAAAGTTGATCAATTGAATCACACCATATACCATGGTGTAGCCCAAGGCTATCAATGCATAGATGCTGCCCAGAGAAACCCCATTCAGAACCTGCTGTAAAAATTCTGTCACACCCTACACCCTTTCCATGAAAGCAATTTACTAGTAAAGAAGGGGGGCTCTCCCCCCCTCCCAAATGCATTGACTGATCGGCAAATATAATCGTCTGTTAGTTAGGGGCTTTTTTGGTCTTCAGTATTTGCTTGCCATCAATCATCTCAATAATTGCTATCTCTTTTATAGGATTGTGCTTTTCATCAAAGGTTAATTTACCAGTAACGGCATCAAAATCCGCAGTTTTCTCTAAGGCCTCTCTGATCGCCTCGGGATCCGCCGCCCCCGCCCTCTCAATGGCATCTGCAATCAGATACGCCGCATCATATCCAAGAGCTGAGAAAGACCCCGGCTCACTGCCGTATTTTTCTTTGTATGCCTTCACAAAACTTTGCACCTTTTCACTCTCGTCGCTGGAGGAATAGTGGTTTGTAAAGAAAGTGTTGTTAAGGTTTTCTGAACCGGCAATTTCTACAACCTCAGGAGCATCCCATCCATCCGCACCCAGCATGGGTACATCGATCCCCAGCTCCCTTGCCTGGCTGACTATTTTACCTACCTTTTGGTAATAGGCCGGCACATATATTAGCCCCGCACCCTTTTGGCTAAAGCTTGTCAAGGTTGGTCTAAAATCTTCGTCATCTTTACCGAAACCTTCACTGGCAACAATGGTCCCGCCATGGGCCTCAAAATGTTCTTTAAACTCCTTGGCCAGACCCTTGCTGTAGTCATTTGTGTTGTCAAAATATATTGCAGCCTCTTTTACCTCTAAGTCATTGAATGCAAAATCCGCCCCAACAATAGCCTGAGGGGGGTCGATAAAACAGATTCTAAAGATATAATCCCTCACCTCATTGGTCTCGGGATCCACTGTAACATCAGGGTGTGTAGCGGATGTGGTAACTAAAGGAATCTGATATTGAGTAGCTATAGGAGCAGCAGCGAGCACACAACCCGTGGTAGCCGCACCTAAATGTACTAAAATATCTTCTTCGGTGATCAACTTAGTGGCAACACTCATGGATTCATCTAGAATACCACGGTTGTCCCTTACAATGGGTTCAATTTGTCTGCCTAAAACACCGCCGGCGGCATTAATTTCTTCAAAAGCCAACATTGCACCGTCCCTGCTTAGGGATCCAAAGGTGGCAGTATCCCCGGAAAGCTCGTAGTTTACACCAATTTTAATAGGTCCATCCCCATCATCGGTACCCTGTTGGTCACCTCCGCCCCCACATCCCACAGCAAGGCCAACCGTCAACAATGATACCAATAACAAAATCAGTAACCTAGACCAATATTTCATTATTTTTTTCTCCCTCCCGGAATTTCTTAGTTGCTAACCATGAAACACATATAACTTTCACTCTTTTACGTATTAACACCTCCTTGTAACGATTAGATATTCCTGGACAGTATTATATAAAGGCATTATAATCTTTGCTTTACTCCTCTGTCAATTACTCTTTTACTCTTTTAGACCTCATGAACAAATGTCAATCACTTGCGGACATAAAAAAGGCAAGTATGGGAAATTTATTAACCCCAAACTTGCCTTACAAATTCAACCAATGGTTATTTCGATCCCCAGGGACTGATAATCCCCGGCAATATCTTTTAATAACTCCCTACTGGGGGGCTTTATCCCTTCCAAGGGGTATTCCGAACCCAAGGCCTTCCATTTCTCTACCCCAAACTTATTATAGGGAAGTAATTCAACCTTTTCCACATTATCCATTTCCTTTATAAAATTCGCCATTCCGTAAATATCATCTTGGGAATCAGTTATCCCCGGGATTACCACATGCCTGATCCATATGGGCTTCCCTATTTTCTCCAAATATTTACTAAAATTGATTATCCTTTCATTTGAAACTCCTGTTAGATCCTTATGCTTTTCCCTATCCATTATTTTTATATCCAGCAAGACCAGATCTGTAACATCCAAAAAAATTTCAGCATTAGCAATATCCACATGGCCCGTGGTATCTAATGCTGTATTCGCACCAAGCCTTTTTGTTTCAGCAAACAATGTTCTTAAAAATTCCGGCTGTAGGGTAGGTTCACCACCGGAAGCAGTGAGGCCCCCCCCACTGTTTAAATAAAAGGACAGGTACTTTTTAAAATGATTGATTATATCCCGGGATTTGACCAGCTCGCCACCAAAAACATCCCATGTGTCCCTATTGTGACAATATTTACATTGGAGGGGACAGCCCTGGAAAAACACTACAAACCTGACTCCCGGCCCATCGACAGTACCGTAGGTTTCTATGGAATGGACTCTACCCTTCATATGGTGCCGTTGAGGGTTCTTTTGATGACTTCCTCCTGCTGCTCCCTACTTAAACGAATGAAATTCACTGCATATCCAGATACCCTAATGGTGAGCTGGGGATATTTTTCTGGATGATCCATGGCCTCCAGAAGCAAATCTTTATCTAGGATATTGGCATTTATATGATGACCTTCCTTTTCAAAGTAACCGTCCAACAAAACAGTAAGATTTTTAATTTTTTCTTCCCGACTTTTTCCCAGGGAAGCCGGTGTGATGGAAAACGTGTAGGAAATACCATCTTTTGAGTAGTCATAGGGCAGTTTTGCAATAGAACCCAGGGAGGCTAGGGCCCCTCTTCTATCCCGTCCATGCATGGGGTTTGCCCCCGGGGCAAAAGGTTCGCCCTTTTTTCTTCCATCGGGAGTGTTCCCGGTGACCTTACCGTATACAACATTGGATGTGATCGTTAGAATCGAAAGGGTAGGAACCGCATCACGATAAATATATTGCTTTTTAAGCTTATGCATAAACCTGAGTACCAGATCCACTGCTATGCTGTCCACCCGATCATCATTATTTCCCATAACGGGAAAATCACCCTCAGTCTCAAAATCCACCGCCAACCCCTGCTCATTTCTTATGGGCTTTACCTTAGCATACTTGATTGCACTTAAGGAATCCGCCACCACAGATAAACCGGCGATACCGAAGGCCATGGTGCGCAATACATCCCTATCATGCAAGGCCAGCTGTATCCTTTCATAGTAGTACTTGTCATGCATATAGTGAATGACATTCATGGTGTTAACATAAAGCCTGGCAAGCCACTCAAGAGTAGTGTCGAATCTGCCCATCACCTCATCAAAGTCCAGGTACTCGGAGGTTATAGGAGCAAATTCAGGTCCCACCTGATCCCCGTTTATTTCATCTTTGCCACCGTTTATAGTATATAAAAGAGCCTTGGCAAGATTTGACCTGGCACCAAAATACTGCATCTGCTCGCCGATTTTCATGGCAGACACACAGCAGGCTATGGCATAGTCATCCCCCCATCTAGGACGCATCAGATCATCGTTTTCATACTGGATAGAAGATGTTTCAATGGACAAGCCGGCACAAAATTCTTTAAATGGTTCCGGTAGTCTTTGTGACCACAGGACTGTCATATTGGGTTCCGGGGCCGGTCCAAGATTGGACAGGGTACGTAAAAAGCGATAAGTTGTCTTGGTCACGAGGGTTCTGCCATCGATACCCATACCCCCCAGGGCTTCAGTTACCCAAACAGGGTCGCCCCCAAAGAGTTCATTGTACTCTGGGGTGCGCAAAAACCTAACAATTCTTAATTTAATTATTAAATGATCCATTAATTCCTGGGCTTCTTTTTCCTTGAGAAGACCTTTTTTTATATCCCTTTCAAAATAAATATCCAGAAATGTGGAAACCCTCCCTAAGCTCATAGCTGCACCATTTTGCTCTTTTATTGCGGCTAAATAGCCAAAATACAACCATTGAACCGCCTCCTGCGCATTGGCCGCCGGGAGTGAAATGTCAAAACCGTAGGAAGATGCCATTTCTTTTAATTCCTTCAGGGCCTTAAGCTGCTCCTTGAGTTCTTCCCTAAGACGCATTCCGTCCTCGAACATCACTTCATATTCCGTATGGTATAGTTCTTCTTCCTTTGCAGTTATCAATTGATCCACACCATATAGGGGCACCCTACGATAATCCCCGATTATTCTGCCCCTACCATAGGCATCGGGCAATCCGGTGATTATTCCCGCATGTCTAGCCCTCCTCATTTCAGGGGTATAGACATCAAAAACAGCATCATTATGAGTCTTCCTGTACTGCGTGAAGATTTCTTCTATTTTATCACTTGCCTTATATCCGTTGGCTTCACAGGATTTTCTCACCATTCTGATCCCACCAAAGGGCATTACCGCTCTTTTTAAAGGGATATCAGTCTGCAGGCCCACAATCTTTTCTAGACTCTTATCGATATATCCCGGGGGATGAGAGGTTATAGTGGAAATGGTATCCGTATCAATATCGTAACATCCCCCTCTTTTACGTTCTTCTTTATATAATTCCAAAACCTTATCCCAAAGCTTTTCGGTAACCTCTGTGGGACCATGCAAAAAATCGGGGTTTTCCTCATAGGGCCGATAATTTTTCTGTATAAAATCCCTTACATCCACCCGGGAACTCCAACTACCAGGTTTGAATCCCTCCCAAGGTCCTTTTTCTTTTAAAAACGAATCCATTTAAAAACCTCCAACCATTTCGTATATTGAATGCAAACTTCGCCAGTTGGCTTTAGTCATTAGGATAAAATTATTTTTCCCCTTTTGTATCTGACTTATCCCGGGGACACCCACAAAAAAAGGCTGTTCCTTAAGGAACAGCCTCCAACTTTAGTTGGCAAGGATGACACGATCATCTACAAATTTTTCTCCCCTTGATCTTTCAAATTCATACAGCAAACCATCCACTGTCATTCTTTTTTTCTGGTCATCCTTTAAATCCAGGATAACCTTACCCCCATGAAGCATTATCAAGCGGTTACCAAGGCTCAGGGCCTGCTCCATATTATGAGTGACCATCATGGTTGTGAGGTTGTTGTCGGAAACAATCTTTTCCGTAAGCTCAACGATCTTACTCCCGGTTTTCGGGTCTAGGGCGGCGGTATGTTCATCCAAAAGAAGCAATTTAGGGCTTGTAATTGTGGACATCAAAAGGGTTATTGCCTGGCGCTGCCCACCGGACAGCAGACCCACTTTATCATTCAACCTATCCTCAAGCCCCAACTCCAGTTGAGCCAAACTTTCCTTGAACATCTCCCTATTGCCCCTGCTGATTCCCTTTCTAAGGCCCCTCTTCTTCCCCCTAGCCATTGCCATGGATAGATTTTCTTCCACTGTCATGTTGGGGGCGGTACCTTTCATTGGGTCCTGGAATATTCTGCTGATATACAAAGCACGTCTGTACTCCGGAAGTACTAGGATATTTTTGCCATCCAGCAGAACAGCACCTTGATCCACACTATGAACTCCTGCAATGATATTGAGAAGCGTTGATTTACCCGCACCATTACTGCCTATGACTGTCATGAAATCCCCTTCATTAAGATCAATGCTCACTTGAGAGAGAGCAAGTTTCTGATCCACTGTATTGAGATTGAAATATTTTGTTACATCCTGAATTTTAAGCAATTGGTACCCCCCTAACGGCTAGCCGTCAACTGCTGTTTTATTTTGGCTTAACAAGGCTTTAACCCTAGGTGTACTTAACGCAAATACCACCAATAGGGCGGTAATCAACTTGAGATCCGATGGTCTCAAACCAGACAGAAGCGCCGCTGCAATGGCAAGCCGATACAAAATAGAACCCCCAACCACGGCTATGGTAGCCCTTTTTATACCGCCGGCCCCAAAAACCACTTCCCCGATAATTACAGCCGCCAAACCTGCGATAATCATCCCAATCCCCATGCCCACATCGGCAAAGCCCTGGTACTGGGCCACAAGACCACCGGAAAAGGCCACCAAAGCATTGGATATGGCCAACCCAAGTATTTTCATATTGTCTGTATTTGCGCCAAGACTTCGGATCATATGTGGATTATCCCCTGTGGCTCTGATTGCCAGACCAATCTCAGTAAATAAAAACCAGTCCAAAAACAATTTTATGATCAATGCAAACACTACAAATAGGGCCAAGCTCGGCAGCCATTTGGGAAGACCCAGTCCACTGACCATTGTTATTATAGTTTCTTCCCTGAGAAGCGGAATATTTGGTTTATCCATTATTCTGAGATTAATGGAGTAAAGAGCAATCATAGTCAAGATACCCGCAAGCAAGCCCGTAATTTTGCCCTTGGTATGAAGAAGGCCGGTTATAATACCGGCCAAGGCCCCGAAAATTAAGGGCATAAAAGTTGATATCAAGGGGGAGCTGCCGTTTACGATCATCTTTGCCGCTATAGCTGCCCCCAAAGGGAAACTTCCATCAACGGTCAGATCAGGGAAATCCAATATACGGAAAGTCAGGTATACCCCCAAAGCCATAACGGCGTAGACAAACCCCTGCTCAACGGAAGCAATAAGGAATCCTACTTTCACTCAGCAACACCCTCTTTCATTGCAATGAATGTTTTTCATTAAACATTAGAGACACTTAGTTTAAATTTATGCTTTTATTCGAAGATTTCATCGGCACGCCGCAAAAGTTCGTCGGGTATTTCAACCCCCATGGTTGCCGCAGCTGTTTTGTTGATATACAACCTCAGATCTTTTTGGGACTCCACAGGCATGGTGGAGGGCTCCCCTTCCCCCTTCAGAAGCTTAGCCGCCATCTCACCTGTCTGTCTACCCAGCCCGTAATATTCTATACCTATGGTGGCTAAGGCCCCATTTTTCACCGTATCCCCCTCACCGGCCAGGACAGGGATCTTATTTTCCTCCGCCACCTTCAAAACGGTGTCCAAGGCCGCTACCACCGTATTGTCAGTGGGTATATAAATTGCATCCACCCTGCCAGCTAAGGAAGCGGCGGCCTGACTCACATCCGCCGTGGTGGCAACGGAAGCTTCAACTAAATTGAACCCCAATTCGCCGGCCGCTTCCTTCGCTATTTCCACCTGTACAACGGAATTATCCTCTCCTGCATTGTATATAACTCCAATATTTTCAGCATCGGGCACAAACTCCTTTACCAGCTCAAGCTGTTCATATATGGGGTTCATATCTGTGGTTCCTGTAACGTTAGTCCCCGGTTTTTCCATGCTTTTCACCAGCCCCGCATCCACGGGATCCGTCACTGCTGTAATCAAGATAGGTATCTCACTGGTTACTTGGGCAACAGATTGGGCACTGGGTGTAGAGATAGCAAATATCATATCCACCCCATCATTCACAAACTTTTGAGCGATAGTCAATGCATTTGACTTGTCGTTTTGGGCATTCTTAAAATCAAAAACAATATTTTCCCCTTCAATATAGCCGCTGTCTTTTAGGCCGTCTATAAACCCTTCCCTGGCAGCATCCAATGAATCATGCTCCAAAATTTGAGTAATCCCCACAACAAAAGTATCCTCATCAGAAGATGTATCATCACCGGCACAACCAATGGCAGCAAATACCAGAAGAGAAATCAACGTCAACAACCCTACATACCTGACCATCCTTCTTTTTACCATTTAGCTTTTTACCCCCCCCAAGTTAAAAATAGATTAAAAACAGCACCCCTAATCAGGAGTGCCTATGAATCGATTTCCCACCTCCTACCATACCACCATTCTACTAAGTTTTGTTAACCTATTATAACTAGGAGAACAGTAAAATTCAATATGTAAATAGGAAAAGGAGTGAATTATTTTCACTGCCCACAACCATTTCATAAATTCAAACCCAAGAGTAATTTAGCAGGAAATAAATAAAGTAGATCCCAGCCAAAAAGATCCCTTCCCTTTTGCTAATAACAGCATCTTTGTTTTTAGCGAAAACAGTGAAAGCAACTATGAGCAAGAGCATGACCGGTATTTCCAGCCGGTAAAAGTTAATAGGCACTGGAAGACCATTCTTTGAAACAGCAGCAGCTCCGCCTACAACAAATATAACATTCAAAACATTTGCACCCATTACATTACCTAAAGCCAGTTCCCCATAACCCTTGCGGGAGGCAGTAACCGCAGTTACCAATTCAGGTAAACTTGTACCAAGGGCAACTAGAGTTGCGGCTATAACACTTTGTGGAATTCCAAAACGCAGAGCCATGATCTCAACACAGGGTATCAAAATTTTAGAAGAGGTGAAAACCAACAACAGGCCCAGGATAATTTTAATAATCATCGGAAAGGAGGCTTTATGCTCAACGAAACCCCTTTGCCCTCCACTGTCTGGCTTCCCAGCAAAACGTATACTCGAAACAATATAAAAAAACAGGAGAACCAAGAAAAAAACACCTGTACCCCTTGTTATTGTTCCCCCATTTCCCTTATGCAGGAAAGGCAGGCTTACAGCGGCCAATAAAAAACCGGATATCAACTGTAATCTCAGCTGGCGGCCCATAATGCCCTTTTCAACCGGTAATGATCCCACCATCGATGCAATACCAATAATCAAACCTGTATTTACAATGATTGACCCAATGGCATTTCCCAAAGCCAGGTCAGGGTTTCCGCTAATGGAGGAAGAAACAGAGACGGTAATTTCCGGGAGGGTAGTACCCAGGCTGATGATAGTTGCACCCACCACCATTTTCGATATGCCCCATTTAAGAGAAAGGCCGACGGAATTGTCAACTAAAACATCCGCACCTTTACTCAATGCTAATAAACTTCCGAAAATAAGAACAACTAAAAACAAAACAGAGGATTCCATCAGGTAAGAGTAAATTAAAATTTCCATTAACAGCTTCCTTTTTAAAGTTTTAATA
This sequence comes from Clostridia bacterium, assembly GCA_012519005.1. Taxonomy (GTDB): domain Bacteria; phylum Bacillota; class DTU086; order DTU086; family DTU086; genus JAAYRB01. The sequence continues at coordinate 6,358 of JAAYRB010000083.1, read as the reverse complement.
GATATTAGGAATTTTCATCCAATCCATTATACTCAATTGATCCGGTTACAGCCACCGGGTTGGGATATACGGGTCCCAATACCTAACAAATAGTCTGGCCCTATTTTACAGCCTTGAACATTAAATGTATTTGAATGCCATTGTTTCCAATATTTATGGGAGGAATTTTGACATTTACTTGGAAAATATACATCTAAGAGTAAATGATCACCCTTTTTATAACTCTAAGGAAAATAAATTAATCGCAATCATTGGAGGTGGCGGCCTTGATTAAAGGCGATGCGAGGGTTTTAAAATCTTCCCGGGCTGCAATAGGTCTTAGGAAAGTTGTGGATTTAGCAAAATTAACAGAGAAAGTTCTGTCCGAAACTTCCCTTCAGGAGGCGAGACCGAAGTTAAGAGAGCTCTTCGCGAAACATTTGGAGGACTACGAGTATATTGTTTTGGGGGATATGAAAGATGGTAGAGCATTAGTACACACCAGCCCCCTTAGGGAAGGAATGCTTATTAATAATGAAACCGCACTTCGATCCGTGAGATCAGATAAGCCCTTGACACAACTATATCCCAGATCCACAGGGGAGACCCTGATAGAAAATTCTTCACCAATCAACGTAAATGGTGAACATCTTTATGGACTTCGCTGCGGCCGCGTAATAATAAGGAAAAGGATCTTGTCAAAAACACTCCTTGCAACCCTCTCCCCCACTGTGCTGTCCCTTCTTTTTCTCCCAATAATAAGCCGTTTTTCCTTAAATAATCTTTTGATTCCTGTGGCTGCCTTGATCATGGGGTTTATTGCAGCCATATTTTTGAATAGATATATCTTGGATGTTGTTCTTTCTATCCAGGAGGGTACTAGGGCCGCAGCCAACGGGGATCTTAGAAAAACCCTGGAAGTTAAATCCGGGGACGAGCTGGGGCAGCAGGCCTTTGAAATTAATAAAATGATTGAAGCATTGGGTCGTATCATGAAAAGTCTACGCACATTATACGAGGATATTGAAAAAATTGGTACAGAACAGGTCAATGCAACGGAGGAAGTTGCCGCGGCCGGTGAAACAATCAGTGCCGCTGTGCAGCAGGTTGCCATGGGGGCGAAGGAACAAACTACTTCTATGGAGGCTGCCAGATCCCTTGCCCAGGGCATGAATACGCACCTTGAGGAAATGTTGGTAAAAAACAGACAAGCGGAGGATCTAGCCAAAACGACCACAGAGGAAACCAAAACCGCCTCAAAATCCTTGAATGAATCCATAGAGCAAATGCACAATATTGAAAATATTATGTCCGAAGCCGCTGGGGTCATGGGTGAACTGGACCAACAATCAAAGAAAATCGGGCTCATAGTTGAGGCTATCACGGGCATTGCAGATCAAACAAATTTACTTGCCCTGAATGCGGCCATAGAGGCTGCCCGGGCAGGGGAGCAAGGCAGGGGATTCGCAGTAGTTGCCAACGAAGTACGCAAACTTGCAGAAGGCAGCTCAACTGCTGCAAAGGAGATTATGGTGATCATCTCCGAAACACAGAAAAAAACAAGGGAAGCAGCAGAGGCAATGGAAAGAGGAAATGAACAAATTAATATAGGCACACAATACATTGAGGAAACCGGGAACTGTATCCAGGACGTTGGCGAAGCGGTGGGACTTACGGAAAAACAAATTATAAATAACATGGATACTGCAAAAAATATTTGCAAAATGGGCGTTGAGCTGTTGGAAAATGTAGAGATTGTCTTGGCCCTGTCCCAGGAAGCTTCGGAGGCATCTGAGTCCGCGGCCGCTTTTGTAGAAGAACAAGCCGCATCCAATGAGGAAGTGAGTGCGGGGGCTAACCATCTGTTCCACCTCACAGAGAAGCTTGAGGAAATCGTAGGTAAATTTAAACTCAATCATTAGACAACCTGGAAGTTGATCAGGAATAGTGGAAGTTAATTTATAAAATCTTGGCATGGAAATCAAAATATAGACTAGCCAGTACCCCTTAGCCGACAAAACCGCATAGGTCGAGTACCGCTTTTTTTTTGCGAATTCTGCAATTACTGTTTCCATGTTAAAAGGAAACCATCTATGGGATCAAGAAGTCCCGAGATGGCTTTCGAGTAAAATATATAAAATATAGTGGAGGGGAAATTCCAGTGTATACATGTGCGGAATGTGCTGATTTGGCCTGCAGGAATGAAGAACCACCGGAAATACCTGAAAATTGTCCCATGCACGATAAAGAATTTTACAGGCAGCTGGTAAGCGAATACAAAAAGGAAGAAAACATAAGTTTTTTTCAAGAATCTTCCCGTGTGGAAAAGGAAGGTTATTGTATCTGGCCCCGAGCCAAGGAGATAACTGAGTTTTGCAGTAAAATGAACTATATGAAAATAGGGGTTGTTTTTTGCAGCGGCTTAAAAAGGGAAGCGGCGGTTTTCACAAATATTCTAAGAAATTCCGGGCTCGACCCAATATCTGTGGTTTGTAAGAATGGGGGTATATCCAAGGAAATATTGGGACTAAAAGAATCGGATAAAATCAACCCCCAGGATTTTGAAGCGGCATGTAACCCCATAGGGCAGGCATTATTATTAAACAAAGAGAAATGTGAATTCAATGTGGTTATCGGGCTGTGCGTGGGACATGATTCCCTCTTTTTTAAATATTCCCATGCACCAGTGACAGTGCTGGTAGCCAAAGATAGGGTTTTGGCTCATAATACAGCGGGTGCACTTTATTGCCACAACAGCTACTATAAAAATAAACTGGGATAACGCTGCTTCGGCGGTCCCATATATGATATAAAACTTAGGTCTCCCCAAGGGGGGATCTAAGTTTTTTACTGCCATACAGTATCTATATTTACCAGGAAACAGCCTTTCAAATTACTGAGGCTTAAATGGCTATATGATTTTATATATTTGCGGGGAGCAGACCCTGCTGTCAGATAAATAATTCATACAGCCCAAGGATAATAATTATAAAAGCAGAAATAACCTCTACCCGGCCTGTGAGCTTATCAGGTATGACCTTACACCCTAGGCTGCAGCCCATATGCAAGAATATCACGCTGAAGAAAAAAGAGAGAAGCGATGTTGCAACCACATTCAATCCTGCAATGCCCGCACCTATCCCCATACCAACATTATTCAGACAAAGTATCCCCCCAAGCACTATTGACTCCTTAAACTCTATAATCTTCGATTTATCCGCGTCAATTATTTCCGGGCTGCTCATAACCCTACAATAATAACTTGCCTCGGACTCCAGTGCAGCCCCTTTGGAAGGGTTGCCACCCTTTTTTTTCTTCCTTGCCGCATCAATAAGCATATATGTACCGAACAAGATTAACATGAAGCTCCCTATGAACCTACCCATCTGTAGGGGAATATATGTGTTGATGATATGCCCGAATTCCATAGCCGTGTAGGTACCGGCACCGGCAATAAATGAAACGGCCACATTGCTCGAGGCGTTGATTCGGATCTTTTTTACCCCATAGCTCATCCCTATCACGAAAGCATCACTGTTAGCGGAAAACGCAAATATCAGGGGGGACAGAATATTCACTTCATATAACCTCCAGCTTCATTCATCAATCCGTGTAATTATATGAAGAGAAGGTTGTAATGGTTACAGATATTCCACCCCATAATATTCCTGTAGATATTTGATTTTTGCAATTCCCAGTATCAAAAGCCGATACCGGGTAGACTATGAAAGACAAACAACCCTGCCAGACATGAAATGGATGACGAGTAAGCCCTAAGAATAAAAACAATAAGGAGGAGCTGTATATTGGCCTCTTGGGAACCAACTATTTTAACGGAAGATACTTCACCCGCCGCCAAAGAAACCTGCACCCTGTGTGAGCTGTGCGGGCATGGGTCAAGGGTTATTTGGGGAGAGGGCAACCCCGCCGCCCCAATCTTCGTCGTTCTTGACAACCCCGGTGCCCGGGAAAATAAAGAAGGCAAACCATATCTTTGCAGCACCAGGGAAACCCTACAAATGACGGCGTATGAGGTGGGCTTAAACCCTGATTCATTTTACATATCCTACATCTTAAAATGCCGGCCAAGAAAGGCCTATGATAAAAAAACTGCCAGGGATATTTGCATTAAATACCTATGGGGTCAATTAGACAAAGTAAAGCCGGAAGTTGTTTTTGTGCTGGGTAACGTCGCATGCCAGGCCTTCTTTGGAGATCCTACCGTAGAAGTGAAAAATATTAGGGGAAGAATACATGAGGTAAGAAATTACAAAACGACAGTATCCTATCACCCTCTAGCAATAAGACGAAGGCCGGTTCTATATAAATATTTTTTTGAGGATTGGGAGTTGACAGCCAAACAAATACAGACATGAAAGTGCACAGGCTGAGGTAACATCACTACAATGAGCCAATCCGGGCCTTAGTCGGCCATTATTCTAGGCCCTCAAACTGCATATTATAATAGTGGGCGTAAATCCCGTCCCATTTTATCAATTCCCTATGGGATCCCCTCTCGGCTATGCCCTCATCGGTGATTACAATTATTTCATCGGCATTCTTGATGGTGCTCAATCTATGGGCAATGACTATGGTGGTTCTATTTTGGGCCAGTTCCTCTAGGGATTTCTGTACAAATCTCTCACTCTCGTTATCCAAGGCAGAAGTGGCCTCATCCAATATCAAAATGGGTGGATTCTTTAAAAAAACCCGGGCAATAGATAGCCTTTGTTTTTGCCCCCCGGATAGACGGGCCCCTCTCTCACCAACAAAAGTGTCATACCCATCTTCCAGAGAAACAATGAAGTCGTGAATATTGGCATTTCGTGCAGCTTCAATTATTTCTTCATCAGAGGCATCTGCCTTACCGTACGCAATGTTTTCCTTAATTGTGCCGCTGAACAGATATACATCTTGCTGTACAATACCAATGGCACCTCTTAAAGATTCCAAGGGGATATCACGAATATCCCTACCGTCAATGGTGATGGAGCCAGCGGTAACATCATAAAAACGAGGGAGCAGCGAGCAGATTGTTGTTTTCCCACCCCCGGACGGGCCCACCAACGCCACATTTTTGCCGGCAGGTATCTGAATGCTTACCCGATCCAGAACCTTATGATCATTATCATAACGGAAAGATACATCCTTATACTCGATCTCCCCTCGGACATTCACCAGGGGTTCGGCATCAGGGCTTTCCACAATATCCGGTGCTGTGTTTAAGATATCAAGGAAACGCCTAAAACCAGCATAGCCTTTCTGAAATTGCTCCGTGAAATTAATCAGAATTTCCAGAGGCTGAACAAAAATATTGATATACAGCAAATATATCGCCAATTCAGTAATCCTCAATGTCCCATAAGCTATGGAAATTCCCCCGGATACAATGACTACAATATAAAGAAGCCCCACGAAAAAGGAATTCCAAGCATGGTATCCCCCCATCATTTTATAGCTGCGTGACTTGGAATCTAAAAATTGTTGATTGCTTTCGTCAAATTTACGTTCTTCCAGGCCTTCATTGGTAAAGGATTTGACAACACGGATACCGGCAAGGCTGTCCTGTAATCTGGAGTTTACCTTGGCAATTTTTACTCGATTATCTAAGAACACGGCCTTCATCCTTAGATTCCTGTGAACAGAGAAAATAACCATAACAATGGTTATAAATAACAGAATAAGAGTCATGGGTATATTAATCAGCATCAGAAGAACAAAGGAACCTACGATTTTCAAAATAGAGATAAATAGATTCTCCGGCCCATGGTGGGCTAATTCGGAAATATCGAAAAGATCATTGACCAAACGGGACATGAGATCACCGGTATTATTTTTATCATAAAAAGAAAAGGAGAGCCTATGGAAGTGATCAAAAAGATCCTTCCTCATATCTGTCTCCATCCTAGCCCCCATAATATGCCCCCATGAGGTAATGAAATATTGGCAAAAATATTTTACTATATACATGGCAACAAGGCCAAGACCGATATAACCGATGACTCCAAAGATGATTTCCCTCTCCATGGTAAAAAGATTTTTACTAAGGTAATTGAGAATCTGGGGAAAGGATAAATCAATAACGGATACCATAATGGCACAAAACATATCCATATAAAAAAGAAAACGATGAGGCTTATAATATCGTACAAAACTTTTTAGAAAAGTCATTAAACCCCTCCCTCCTCAAAAAATAAAGTCTGCAACCCTTCCCTCAGAAAGATTGCAAACCTCAACTAAACCTACGATCCTATGCAGCGACAGTGACCTCCCGAAAAAACACAAGAAGAATAATGTCAGTAACAATTTAAGTATATCATAATGCGATATAATCTAAAGCCCCTGAAATGGGAAGCAGCCTGGAACCAGAAGCACTCCT
>JAAYRB010000009.1 GCA_012519005.1 Clostridia bacterium | reverse complement strand
GATTTTACCTTTAAATACTTCTTCCGCCGGTCCTGTCATATATACATGATTCTTATCCTTCCAATGGATTTCAAGATTACCGCCGGGCAAAGAAACATTTACCTTTTCCTGGCATTTATCGTTCAAAACCCCCGCCACCGCCGAGGCACAGGCACCTGTTCCACAGGCCAGTGTCTCCCCCGCCCCTCTCTCCCAAACTCTCATCTTTATATTTTTTGAATCAATCACCTGTACAAATTCAACATTGGTACTTTGGGGAAATATGGGATGTTGGGAGATTTTTGGACCCCACTGGCTTAACTGTATTTTTTCCACCTGTGGTGTAAATATAACACAGTGGGGGTTGCCCATGGATACGCAGGTTATTTTGAATTCCATATCACCCACATGCAGCTTCTCGTTTACCATCTCTGGTCCTTCGAAGTCCACCGGTATTTCATCAGGGTATAATCTCGGTTTTCCCATATCCACGGTTACAGAAATTATCTCATCGTCTTTTATGTTCAGTTTTGGCTTGATCAGTCCCGCCAATGTTTCTACTATCATCTCCTTGCTGCTGTGGAGACCTCTCTCGTAGGTATATTTCCCAAAGCACCTAATGGCATTACCGCACATTTCCGCCTCTGAACCATCAGGGTTGAACATTCTCATTTTCGCATCCGCTGTATTTGAGGCTGCAACGATGATCAACCCATCGGCACCAATCCCGAAATGGCGATGGCAGAGCTTTCTAGCAAGATCACCAAACCTTGAGTATTGAGGAACCTTGCTTTCCTCAATAAAGATAAAATCATTTCCCAACCCATGCATTTTAACAAATTCCATACCTGATCCCTCGTTTTTTATGAAAATATACCATGGGTACGGCCTGGATTTCTTGGCCTTTAACACCCTGTCTATTTTAATTATATCCGAACAGAGATTATCCTTCTCATTATGGGTCTTAAAGTCAACTGATACAGCATATTTAAAATGGTTGCGGCACCGGTTACAGCTAAAACTACCGTCCAGTGAAAGCTGTTCAATGGAACTGTTTTGAAGATTGTTTGGAAAAAAGGCATATAAACCACCGCCAGCTGCGCAATTATCGACGACAGAACAGCAACTATTAAGTAGGGATTTGAAAACAATCCTGTGATTAAAGGGGCACCTCTGGAAGATTTACATTCAAAAACATAAAAGAGCTGGAAAAACACCAAGGTACAAAAAGCCATGGTTCTTGCGGTATCCAGCTCGCCTTCGCCAAGTATCAGTCCAAGGATGAACACAGAAAGGGTGCCCAATCCAATAAATACACCTTTGCTTATTATTTTTCTTGCAAGTCCCCCGGAAAAAATACTTTCATCTGGGCGGCGAGGGGGGCGCTCCATCACGTCGGGTTCACCTTTCTCCAACCCCAATGCCATAGCCGGCAAACCATCCGTCACCAAGTTGACAAATAAAATCTGGATAGGTATTAGGGGAAGAGGTAAGCCAATGATCATGGCCAGCAGCACTACCATTACTTCACCTATATTGCAAGCCAGCATATAGCGAATGAATTTGCGTATGTTGTCATAAATGACTCTACCTTCCTCAGTTGCCGAAATTATAGTGGAGAAATTGTCATCCAGAAGAATCATGGATGACGCTTCCTTGGTTACATCTGTTCCGGCAATGCCCATAGCAATGCCTATATTTGCTTCCTTAACCGCCGGTGCATCATTTACTCCATCACCTGTCATAGCAACTATATGTCCCTTACCTTTGAGGGTACGGATAATTCTCAATTTATCCTTGGGGGAAACCCTGGCATAGACTGAAATCTCCTCAACAATTTGGGAAAATCTCTTTTCACTCATCTTACCCAGTTCCTTACCAGTAACCACCCTTGATCCATACCTCGTCAAACCAATTTCTTTGGCTACCGCCGCCGCCGTTGATGGATGATCCCCGGTAATCATTACGGTACGGATACCTGCTTTGTAGCATTTTTTAATGGCCTCTGTTACCTCCGGTCGTGGTGGATCAATCATTGCTGCCAATCCAACAAACACTAGGTCCTTTTCTAGATCCTCGTCATACCTGCTGGATTCAGAGGAAACTTCCCTATAGGCCAGTGCCAAAACCCTCATGGCTCTATCGGCCAATTCAAGGTTTTGGTTTAATATTTTTTCTCTTTTTTCTTTTGTGATTTCACTAATGGATCCATTGGACAATATGTATTTGCATCTCTCTAATACTACATCCGGTGCACCCTTAGTGTATAAAAATTCCCCTATCCTGTTTCTGTAGATAACAGACATGCGCTTTCTGTCGGAATCAAAGGGTATCTCCTCAATTCGCTGTTCTTCCTCTTCTATGCGTTCCCTCCATATTCCTCCTTTAGCCGCTGCGACCAACAGGGCTCCTTTCGTGGGGTCACCCTTGGTACTCCAATTGGCCTTACGGAACATTCCTTCGATATCCACGCCGTCTCTTACAAGCCTGGCATTATTGCATAGTGCAGCTATTTTAAGTAGGGTTTTCAGCCCATGGGATTTCTTTAGAGAGGTCTTCTCCCCCCCCATGAGAAAGTCACCCCTGGGTGAATACCCTTCACCGGAGATCTCTATTATACTCTGGTCAACCCAGATATTTCTTACAGTCATTTCATTTTTTGTTAGGGTACCTGTTTTATCGGAGCAAATGACTGTGGTACAGCCAAGGGTTTCCACTGCGGGGAGCTTTCTCACAAGGGCCTTTCTTCTGAGCATTTTTTGCACTCCAATGGCAAGTGCCACTGTCACTATCGCTGGGAGGCCCTCAGGTATTGCGGCCACGGCAAGGCTGACCCCGGCTAAAAACATTTTGTACGCAGGAATTCCCCTGGCAATACCAATAAGAGTTACTATTGCGCATATTACCAAACAAAACAATACCAGTCTCTTCCCCACCCCATCTAGCCGTTTTTGTAGGGGTGTCTCCATTTCACCGGCTTCCTGTATCAGGCCGGCGATCCTTCCCACCTCAGTCCTCATCCCTGTATTGGCCACGATACCCCGGCCGCGCCCCCTTGTGATCAAGGTGCCCATGAAGGCAAAGTTTTTCTGATCAAGGGATCCAACTTCCCTACAGCAGACAATCCGAGCATCTTTGGAAACGGGAACTGATTCACCTGTCAGGGCGGATTCTTCCACCTGTAGGTTTCTAGTTTTCAAAAGACGTATATCTGCCGGTACCTTATCACCAGCCTTCAATACCACTATATCCCCGGGTACCAACTCCCCGGCCGGTATGGTTTTCTCAAGGCCGTCCCTTATAACATTAGCTTCCTGGGAAACAATCCTTCTTAAGGCCTCGATGGATTTTTCCGCCCTATATTCCTGCACAAGCCCCAACACTGCGTTTATTACTACGATTGTCAAAATTGTCAAAGCATCGGCGTACTCGCCCAACATACCAGATATCAGAGTAGCCCCTATTAAAATCAATACCATGGCATCTCTAAATTGATGTAGAAATATTTTTACCGGTGAAATCTTTTTTTCGTTTCTTAGAATATTTAAACCATACCTGGTCAATCTTTTTTGTGCTTCCTCTTCAGTCAAACCTTTATCGGAGTCGCTTTTTAAGGAGTTCATAACTTCGTCAATTCTCATATACGCCCATTTATTTTGCAACTTCAGCTTCCTCCCCTTTTACGATTCTTTCATCAAAACATATTCATCGACAGAAAAAAAAATGCCCAAGCTTTAATATTTCGTCAATTGATTGATGATTTTTAAGATGTTATACTTTCAGAAAAGGGGGAAGAAGCAAAAATGGCAGCATTTGATGGTTTGACAATGTCCGCTGTTAAAACGGAAATTGAAAATAATTTTATGAACGGCCGGGTAGATAGGATTCACCAGCCACAAAAAGAAACCATCATTATTAGTTTCAGAACAAAAGCAAAATTTCACAGGCTTTTGGTGTCGGCAAGGGCGGACGCCTCAAGAATCCATATAATACGAGAAAAAATGGACAATCCTCCCCACCCGCCGGTATTTTGCATGGTTCTGCGAAAGCACCTAGAGGGCGCAAGACTTGTCGGTATTCAACAAAAGGGGCTGGAGAGGGTGCTCACCCTGCACTTCACCACTATAAATGAGGCTGGAGTACAGGAGGAGAAACTGCTGAATTGCGAAATCATGGGAAGACACAGCAATATAGTACTGGTTGACGAGGCTTCCGGTCATGTTGTGGATGGTATTCGTAGATATTCGCACCAAAAAAATAGGTACAGGGAAATTTTACCCGGAGTAAAATACAAACTACCCCCTAGTCAGAATAAAGCAAACCTAATTAGTTTGAACGAGAACAATTTCAGAGAGCAAGTTTTATCACATGAAGTAATGATCAGGATGGAAAAAATATTATTAAAAACATTACAGGGTTTCAGTCCCCAGGCATGTGCCGAGGTGATCTTTCGTGCTGGCCTGCCAAATCATATCACCTTAGATGAATGCGGAGAATATGAGTTGAATAGGATTTGGGATGTTCTTCAGCAGATAAAATTCATGCTGGAATCAAAAAACTTCAAGCCCACCCTCGTGCACCACCCAGATTTACCCAATGGGTACAAGGCCTTCGCCCCAATGGACCAAAAAAAGTACCCTGATGAAAGAAAAAGGCATCTTCAGACGATCAGCGATGCCCTGGAAACCTACTATCACTATAGGGAGGAGCAGGGCCAATATAACAGCATGAAGCAGTCCCTTGAAAGAATTCTTTCAAGGGAAATCAGGAAAAGCAGAAAAAAAATAGCTAAGCAGGACAGGGAACTTGCCAGTGCCGAGGACTATGAAAGGCATAAGATTGCCGGCGAACTGATAACTGCAAATATTTATAGATTATCCAAGGGAGATTCGATTCTCAGAACGGAAAATTACTATTCACAGGATGGTGAAACTATCACTATCACCCTTGAACCAAGCCTGACTCCCTCCCAAAATGCCCAGAGATACTTTAAAAAATATCGCAAGGGCCAGGTTTCCGGGGAAAAAATTAACCGCCAGCTGTCTATAAATAAGAGGGAACTGGCCTACCTGGAGAGTGTTTCAAATTCGGTTGAATTGGCGGAAAGCACAGGGGAACTTTTTGAGATAGCGGAGGAACTAAGGAAGGGAAAATATCTAAAACAGAGTGTCAAAAAGCATAGAACCCAAGGGATGCCGTCGTTTATTAGTTTTTCTTCAAGTGATGGTTATCAAATTCTTATTGGTAAAAATAATAGACAGAATGATCATATAACTATGAGGCTTGCCCGGGCTGGGGATCTTTGGTTTCACACAAAGGATATACCCGGGGCACATATTGTAGTAAAAAAGAGGGACGAGGAAGACTTCCCTGAAAGAACAATCTTGGAAGCTGCTGTGTTAGCCGCCCATTACAGCAAGGGTAGATTTTCATCTAATGTAGCTGTGGATTACACGGACAGAAAAAATGTTCGTAAGACAAAAGGTGCAAAGCCTGGAATGGTTATCTACGATAATCACAGGACTCTATATGTAACGCCGGACAAAAGTAGACTGGAATCCATATTAAAAAACAACTCAAATGTTACAGGGAATCCTTAGGGTGCCATCTACGAACTAATCTAAATGGGCCTTCTTCCCATACGTGATATGGGTATATTTTTCTTGCAAAGGGGACATTCCTCAGGTTCATAGGTTTTCGTTTCCAATTCCGCTAGGGCTTCAAATGGATAATTCATTCCACCCTCCTCCCCTTTGCTCCTGTTTAGAAGGGCAGTTATACCTACAATTATACCTCCCCTTTCCTCTACAAGCCTAATTATCTCTCTGATTGATCTTCCGGTTATCACCTCATCCTCAGCTATGAGGATTCTTTGACCTGATCTTATACTGAATCCCCTACGAAGGGACATTACACCATTGACTCTTTCAGTAAAGACAGCTGGGATATTCAGCTGTCTTGCGATTTCAAAAGCTACAACAATCCCCCCCACCGCGGCCCCCATCACTAAACCCACCTGTTTATCCTTAAATCGGGAAGCCAGCTCCCCGCATAATTCCTCGGCATGCCAGGGGTATTGCAAAATCCTGGCACATTCCACCAATTGAAGGGAGTGGCGTCCAGATGGAAGTTTGAAATGCCCCTGAAGCAAGGCACCGGATGTTTTAAGTTTCTCAAGGATCTGTTCTTGGGATAACAATATTTATGCCTCCATAGGGTATGTATTATCAGCTTAAACTCGTAATTGTACCATTGCAAATTGTTGCTGTTGCCCATCCTTTCAAATTTTCTCCATCAAAAGGGGAATTCTTACCCTTTGATATAAAGTTTTTGGTATCTACTTTCCTATCTGAGTTTGGATTGATTACTGTAATATCCGCAGGGCTACCTTTTCTGATGCCATCCAATTTTATATTCAGAATCTTTGCCGGCTCGTATGTGGTTTTTCTGATGGTCTGCATCCAAGAAAGTTCACCAGGAATTATCAAATTGGATACCATCAAAGGTAAAGATGTTTCCAGCCCCGATATCCCAAAAGGTGCATAATCATATTCCACATCCTTAGACTCTATTGTATGGGGTGCATGGTCTGAGGCAATTACATCGATGGTCCCATCCTTCAGCCCCGCAATAACGGCTTCTAGATCCTCATCCGTTCGCAGCGGTGGGTTGACCTTCGTGTTGGTATCGTAATCACGAACACTGTTGTCGGTAAGGGAAAAATGATGGGGTGTGGCTTCACAGGTGACTTTGATGCCCCTATCCTTCGCTGCCCTTACTATTTCAACACTGCCTTTTGTGCTTATGTGCGCTATATGGACCCGGGCACCGGTCGTTTCCGCCAGGATCAGATCCCTTGCAACCATGATATCCTCCGCCGCTGCAGGTATACCCTTTAAACCCAACACCGTGGACATATAACCCTCGTTCATAACCCCCCCACTGCTCAATGTGGGTTCCTCGCAGTGGGAAATAACTGGGATATTTAGGGATTTGGCGTATTGCAGGGCATTTCTCATGATATATGAATTGGCAACGGGCATTCCATCATCGGAAACTGCCACAACCCCCGCCTTTACCATATCACCCATTTCCGCTAGTTCTTCCCCCTGAAGTCCCTTGGTTATACTGCCGATGGGGTAAACCCTACAGGAACCTTTTTCCTCCGCACGGGCCAAAATTGATCTAACAACCGCCGCATTATCGATAACAGGTTTCGTATTGGGCATACAAGCAACGGCCGTAAAACCCCCATGTACAGCCGCCCTTGTGCCGCTTTCAATATCTTCACTATCCTCAAAACCCGGCTCCCGCAGATGAGTGTGCATATCCAGCAATCCTGGGGTGATAATGAAACCCTCCGCTTCCAAGATATCTATTTCCTTTGGAGCAGTCAAATTAGGACCCACTTCTTGAATGATCCCCTGCCCAATATATATATCAGCAACCATATCAAGATTATTTACGGGATCCACTATCCTGCCATTTTTAATTAAAAGATTTAACTGACTCACTGATCTTCCCTCCCCGCAGCAAAAGATACATTAAAGCCATTCTTACGGCAACCCCATTGGTCACCTGTTCCTCAATCAGGGCATTTGAACTTTCAACCACCTCACTGGTGATTTCAATTCCTCTGTTCATTGGTCCAGGGTGTAAAACCAGCACATCTTCCTTGGCTGTTCTCAGCCTGTCCCCGTTCATCCCATATAAATTTGCATATTCCCTAAGAGAAGGGAAATAGCCCCTGACCTGACGTTCCTTTTGGATTCTTAAAATATTGATGACATCAGCACCTTCGATTGCTTCTTCCATAGAATCACATACATAAACACCCAACTCATCTATATAAGGTGGTATTAAGGATGGGGGTCCAAAGATTCTGATATTTGCCCCCATTTTTCTAAGCCCCCAGATATTTGAACGGGCCACACGGCTGTATAAAATATCACCAATAATGGATATTTCAAGCCCTTTTATACGACCTTTTTCCTCCCTAATAGTGAACATATCTAATAATCCCTGAGTGGGGTGCTCATGCTGCCCGTCACCGGCATTGATAACCGATGATGACAGCTCCCGGGCAAGCTTATGAGGTGCCCCGGCGGAATTATGCCTGATAATCACCATATCAATACCCATGGCTTCTATGGTTCTACCCGTATCTACTAGGCTTTCCCCTTTAACTATACTGCTTGTACTGGTGGCAATGCTAGACGTGTCCGCACTTAAGTATTTTCCCGCCATTTCAAAGGATGTTCTGGTGCGTGTGCTGGGCTCATAAAACAAACACAGGACTGACTTGCCTCTTAAAGTGGGTACTTTTTTTAGATCGCGGCCCAGGATTTCTTTCATGGCGTCTGCAGTATCTAATATTAGGTTGATTTCTCCTATATCCAGCTCCTCCAAACCCAAAAGATCTTTCCTATGCAGCCCCATTATTTTCCCCCTCTCAAAAAAATAACCTCCACTGCTAAAAGGGAGGTTATCTACATTTCACCGATTCATAAAACGGCAAAAATCAGGTACCACCCTTATTAGCCTCTCTGGACTAATTTCAAAGGATCAACCGGATCTATTATTCCATAATTTGCACCTCATCTACCCCATTAATTTCTGAAATTTTCACAGAAATTATTTCATTTCTTGAGGTGGGGACATTTTTGCCCACAAAATCCGCCTTAATTGGGATTTCCCTATGTCCCCTATCTATGAGAACAGCCAGCTGTATCACTTTGGGCCTTCCATAATCCATCAAGGCATCCATTGCAGCCCGAACCGTTCTACCGGTATATAAAACATCATCAACAAGCACAATACTGCTGCCTTCAATGGGGACATCAATTACTCTTTCACCTTCCACAGGTTCACATTTTCCTTCCTTCAAGTCATCTCTGTGCCATGTAATGTCCAGTGCCCCGGTGGGAGGTTTAATCCCTTCAATTTGCTCAATATACCCTGCAACTCTATGGGCAAGGGGTGGTCCTTTTCTTTTGATACCTATGAGAACCAAATCATTTAGGTTTTTATTCTTTTCTATGATTTCATGTGCCATACGTCGTAGGGCCCTTGCAACCATTTCTGATGTCATAATTTTTGCTTTTAACTTTGGCAACAGAAATTCACCCCCAAAAAAAACCTACCCCCGCGATCCAGCAAAGGTAGGCATTCTTTTCCCATCAAATGATTGTATCCTTTATGGTTTCACTGAACCAGCTTAAAAGGAATATATTTATTTTTCTGTTTTATCTTATTACAATGAAGGATTAGTGTCAACATATATACTTTAAGGTGTGCAGACATTTTTGTATAATCAGATACAGGAGAGTAAAAAAATTTAATTTGGTGGTGAACAAATGATAAGGCTTGAGAAATTACAAAGAAAGGTTTTGGAAATTGTAGAGGCGGAGAGTAAGATAACCGACAAGACAAGGGAGGTTGGACTCCATGGGGAAATTATTCACTCCATTGGCTGCTGCCGCCTGGCACAAATAGCCGCCTTGAAAAGAAACCTTGATATGGAGATATCAGGGATTATCGGGCTTCTCCATGATTATGGAAGAATAACTACCGGCAGTAAACAGGATCATGCCCTAAAGGCAAAAGCCCCTCTGGAATTATTGTTAAAGGATACATCCTTATTTACGGAAAAGGAGATTACAACAATAATTACCGCCGTTGCTAATCACAGCAGTAAAAATATAAAGCAAGGACCCTATGATGAACTGATCAAGGATGTGGATATTCTTGAAAATTATCTATCGGGAAAAATCAGGGAAGACAAGGTTTACATGGAACGACTTGCTCTTATTTTAAAGGAACTAGGCATTGAAAAAAAAGAATTTTAAACATAATTACAAACATTTATTCACATGCTAAAAATTAGAACATTTTAATTTGGAGGCATATATGAGAGCCTTGCAAGTACCCACATTGCCCAATGGAATCATAGGTAATTCCAATATACTTGCCACCCTGTCCAAGGAAGGAAGGCTTGAGAGACTTTTTTGGCCTAATATTGACTTTCCACAGAATATTGGGCAAAGTCTTGCCGGCATTATAGAACACAGGCCTTGCCATGGGGAAAGGCTTTTTTGGCTGCACGACAAGACACGGGAACATGAACAATATTATATAGATAACAGCAATGTATTGGTCACAGACTATTTGAATAACGAAAAGGGTATCAAAGTAATGCAGAGGGACTTCGTACATCCTCACCAAGATATACTGGTAAGACATTTCAATATTGAAAATATTGGCCAGTATGATTCCCGTTTTACCTTCGTATATTACAACCACATGACTCTTGGGGATATGGATAAATATAACTCGGCTTACTACTCCGAGGAAAGTGGTGCCTTCGTACATTATTTTAGAAATATATATTTTCTACTTACTTCCAACACCCTTCCGGATGCCTATCAATGTGGAACACCCCTGAGGTGCGATGATCCCATGAAATTTATCCAAAAAGGTATCCCCGCTGGGGAAAAAACCGCCCACGGCAGTTCCGCTTCTGCAGGTATATGGGATCTAGGTCTGATGGGAAAGGGGGAAAACAAAGAAGTTACCATCTATATAGCCGCCAGCGAAAACCTAGATGGAATAAATGAAAATTTATCAATAATAAAAGAAACACCCATCTCAAAGATGCTTACTGACACTGTTTTGTTTTGGGAAGATTCCTTGCTTAGATCAAAGAAAATACAGAAAGCAGATCCTGTTATCAAAAATACTTATAAACGCTCCCTTCTCGTCTTGGAACTTCTACAAGATAGAAAAAGTGGTGCAATTATCGCCGCCCCGGAGTTTGATCCCAATTACATCTATTCTGGAGGATATGGATATTCCTGGCCAAGGGATTCTGTTTTTATTGCCTGGGCATTAGCGGCGGCCGGTCGTGGGAATTTGGCGGAAAACTATTACCATTTTGCTTTTAAAACCCAAAGGCCCGACGGCCTTTGGAGTCAGAGGTATTATTCCACGGGACAATTGGCTCCTGGATGGGGTGATCAGCTTGATGAAACAGGAATTATGTTGTGGGGAATCTGGAAACACTACGACCTTACAAAAAATAAAGATTTTTTGCTGCAAGCCTGGCCTTCAGTGGATAAAGCAGCCAAGGGCCTCATCCTTACTCTGGATATAAATAGGGGGCATCTTCCCCTCCCAAGTATGGATCTTTGGGAGGACTCTTACTGCACAGGTACATATACTGCGGCGGCAATTTCCGCTGGACTCAAAGCCGCCGGTGAGATTGCAGAAGAATTGAATAAAAAAAGCCAAGAAAGTAAAGAATGGGGGGATATATCTAAGAAAATAGTCAATTCCATTCATGATCTTCTTTGGAGAGAAGACAAGGGGTATTTTGCACGGAGTTTAGTAAAGGACATTCAAGATCCGACTTTCGATTCTGCTGTCATGGGGCTGGTTTACCCCTTCAAAATTATTGACCCCAAATGTGGAAAAACAGTACAGTTGATTCATGAAATTGAAAAGAATCTATATTGCGATGAAGTTGGGGGGATATTAAGATATCGAGGGGATGATTACATCGGTGGCAATCCTTGGGTATTGATCACTCTCTGGTTATCCCTTTGCTTCAATACAATTGGCGAAAGGGAAAAAGCAAAGAAACATTTCAATTGGGCTCTAAAACAGCAAAACTCCCTGGGACTTTTCCCTGAGCAAGTGGGCAAATACTCAAATAAACCCATCTGGGCCCTACCCCTTGGGTGGTCCCATGCAATGTTTATCTTATCTATACTCTCCCTTGAAGGAGGTGCAGATTTTTGAACGAGGAAGGTTTAAGGGTCAATCACGGGCAGTCAATGAGGTATATTCATCCAACATCGGAAGATACAATTGTTATTAGGCTGAGAGTTTATGAGGAGGACTCTAATGTGCCTTTGAAGTGTATTCTGCACTATAAATCCGCCGATACATGGAGGAAGGCAGCTATGGACCTTTTCGTGGAAACCCACAACTCCCGATATTATGAAAGGGAAATAGAACATGAGGATTTGGGGATAGAATACTTTTTTGAAATTATTTCCGGCGGCGTGGTTATCTATTTGGGGGAAAATATAAGTAATCTAGGTACTTCCAGTAAAGAAAATCTCAAGGGTTTTTACTATGAGCGGGAAAGTAGAGTCTTTCTCACACCGGCCTGGGTCAGGGAAGCCATCTTCTATCAGATCTTTCCGGAAAGGTTTTTTAATGGTGATCCCCATAATGATCCTCCTGGAACGGAAGTCTGGGGTGGAGAGCCCACCCCAAAAAATTACTTTGGCGGAGATTTAGTGGGGATAGAAAAAAAGATACCCTATCTGGTTGATCTAGGTATAAATGCCATCTGGCTGAATCCCATATTTGCCGCGGACTCCAACCACAAGTACAATACCTATGACTATATGGAGATTGATCCTCATTTTGGAGATAAGGCTGCCTTTAAAAGTCTCGTGAGAAAGCTCCATCAGGAAGGGATCCGTGTTATTCTGGATGGCGTTTTTAATCATACTGGCACAAAGTTTTGGGCCTTCCAAGATATATTAAAGAACGGAAGCCAATCTCCCTATAAGGATTGGTATTATATTTATGAATTCCCGGTGAGAATTTCCCCCAAGCCCACCTATGAGTGCTGGTGGGATGTACCAGAACTGCCAAAATTGAATATTGAAAATCCAGAAGTAAAAAAATATATACTGGATGCCGCTGCCTATTGGACCAGGGAATTTGAGATTGACGGATGGCGATTGGATGTCCCCAATGAAATTGATCATGATTTTTGGATCGATTTTAGAAAAGTTATAAAAAATATTAATCCTGAATGCTATATCGTGGGGGAAATATGGGATGATGGCAGACCTTGGCTCCAGGGGGACCAGTTTGATGCCGTGATGAATTACCTTTTTAGAAGCAGCGTACTAGACTTTTTTGCGTCCAGAAAGATGGAGATTGTGGACTTTCAAACCCAGATAGGGAATTTGCTCCTTAAATATATGAAGCAGACCAACTACACCCAGCTGAATTTGCTTGGGAGCCATGACACAGCTAGGGCACTTACCCTGTTCAAGGAGAACATCCCAGGAATTCATAAACCCGTATCCACAGAGGACGCCATTGAGAGATTAAAACCTTCCATACTATTTCAAATGACTTACCCCGGTGCCCCTATGATATATTATGGTGATGAGTTGGGAATGGTGGGCGGACCTGATCCTGGTTGTAGAAGAACCATGATCTGGAACGAGAAGGATCAGGATTTAGAACTGAAAACATTTTATAAAAGGCTTATAGAATTACGCAAAAACAACTCCGTCTTTACTTTTGGGGGCTATATCCCCTTATTAGCTGATGACACAGAAAAGGTATTTGCATACGCTCGCAAGCTGGGAGATAAGGCAGCGGTTATTGTTCTTAATATGGACAATAAGGAAAAAGAAGTTGATATACCTGTGAATGAGTTGAATCTACCAGAAGGAATGGTATTAACCGATGCTTTTGCGGGAGAAAAATATCAAATGAAGGACAATAGGATTTTCATTCCAAGTCTTCAGGGAGATCATGGTTTTCTAGTTCTAATGAACTAAATTTTTTCGACAATCCAATCATCATAATCGTCTTTGAACCTACAAAGGTAGACATATTAACTGAAGGTTTAAAAAGGTACAAAGGTGAAACTTCCTTAAAAAGGGAAGGGTGTGTGGGCAGATGACTGTGGTAAGCCCCGAAGATACAATATATTTGACTTCCGAAACTGGATTTTATAAAAATGAAACTTTTAAAAGTGAAGTTGTAAAAACTACAAAAAACAGTTTTTTGATTAAGACCTTATATGATCATGGCAAAGTTGTACTGCTCCCAGTGGGTATGTTGGTAAAAGTAGATGTTCAAAATGGCAGTTCCTTTTATTCGGAAATAATAGAAAAAAACCCTAAGGGGCATAGGGGATGCCTTGAACTCTTACTGCCCTACCAAAGAATCAAGAAAAAGGAATACAGGGCACCTAAAATAATAACAGTCACCAGCGGCAAGGGTGGGGTTGGGAAAACAACTATACTGTTAAACCTAGCCGCCGCCCTGTCCCAAATGGGCCTAAAAATATGTGTTGTGGATGCGGACCTGGGAACAGCCAATGTAGATGTTCTGCTCAATCTCAATGCCCATCACACATTGAAGGATATTGCCGATGGTAAGCTGAGTATTTATGATGTATTGCTTGAGGGCCCGAATAACTGCGTGGTCATCCCCGGCACCTCAGGTTTTCAAGCCATGACCAGTATTACCGAAGCCCAGGTACAAAGGATTGTAAATAGGCTGGGTTTATTGGGCCGCTACATAGATCTCATCTTAGTGGATACTTGTCCAGGCGTTTCAAATAATACCATGTTTTTTAATCAATTTGCAGATCAGGCCATCCTCATAACCTCTACCGAACCCCACGCAATTACAGACGCCTATGCTGCTTTAAAGGTAATGGTGGACAGGTTGATTTTGCCCGAGCTTTTTCTGATTGTCAACAAAGCAGAAGATGAATCCGAAGCAAGGGAAATCTCAGGTAGGATTACAAATGCAGCAAAAAAATTCCTGTCCTTGAATGTCATTGATCTGGGATATGTATTTGATGACCCCTATGTTGTAAAATCAGTAAAGAGACTGACTCCCTGTGTACTAAAATACCCTGAGAGTATGGCTTCTGATTGTTATAATAAAATCGCACACAATATATATACTACCCATAGGAAAACAATCAATAATTTACCATTGTTTGAAAAACTAAAACAAAAAATGTCTTAGGTTCTGATTTTATTCCACAGCTTTTGGGGCAGCAGATCTTTTAGACGGATTTCCGAGTAATCCTTTTTGCTCTCAAAGGCTGTTTCCTGAAAATCATCAGGGTTTATTTGATAGCTGTTGGCTTCATTGTACCAAATACTCAAACCTTCCTTCTGGGCATGATTATACAACCACTTTACCAATTCGTCCTCACCTTCATTAACGATAGCTTTCCTTATTTCCATGGCTTCTTCCTCAAGGGGACAGCAAATGAAAGATTGACATACAAAGGGCCTGTGATCGTAAACATTACAAATCATCTTGACATTGTCTAAAAAAGGGCAGATTCCTTCCCTGCTTGTGTCCATGGTTATGTCCACCAATGATCCCATGACAGAAACATTAGAGAATCTTCTTAAAATGTAATACAGTTTATCTTCCCTGTGCTTTTTTGCTTTTTCAGGGATAATGTCCATTATCCATGGTGATTTGGCCAATCTTTGGATATCCACCATGGTTAGTGGTATTCTATCCTTACAGCATAGGGGACAGCCGAAACAATCTTTTTCATGGGTGAACAGCCTTGACAAATCTAGGTTGAGGATCGCATGATTGATGGCATCTAGATAATCCTGCACGGTAATATCATCCCTGGTGATCCTTATACCATATCCCATATTATTTTCAAATTTTAGAGTTTGAATCTTGATTCCCATTGAAGGCCTCCAATAATCCGACGGCGTGGTCATATTGGGATTCAGGAACCCAAAATTCTACCTCCGCTAACGGCCCATCCACCAGCCCATATATCCTGCCCACCGCTTCATTTTTTAACATTACTTTAATACCGAAGCTTTCAAGATATCCTTTTAATATATCCGCTTCTATTTGGTTTTTTGATATGCTCAGTTTTTTCCAGCTTCTCAAATGGTCCATTTATCCCCTTTTCCCCTATAACCAAGATAGTCCAAAGCCCTCATGAAATGTTCCGGCGGTCCTGTTTCAAACTCCATATAATTACCGGTTTTCGGGTGCTTAAAACCCAGAATTTTTGCATGGAGTGCTTGGCTTTTAAAGCCTAGATTGTTTCTTCCACGCCCATATTTTGTATCACCCACCACGGGGTGTTTTAAATGGGACATATGGACTCTAATTTGATGTGTCCTGCCCGTTTTTAATTCCAGTTCCATAAAGGTATAGCTCCCCAGCCTCTCAATAACCCTAAAGTGTGTAATCGCATTTTTACTGTTCTCATATATTACAGTCATTCTTTTCCTGTTAAGGGGATCCCTTCCAATGGGGGCATCTATAATACCCCTATCCTGGGCGACAAGGCCGTGAAGCAGGGAAACATATATTCTTTTAAATCCTCTGCGTTTTATTTGATTTATTAAGGCCTCTTGAACAGCGTCATTTTTCGCCACCACCATTACACCAGAGGTATCCTTGTCCAATCTGTGCACGATACCCGGCCTGCGGCGATTTTTCATATTTGCAAGGGGTTTGTAATGATGGAGAAGGGCATGCACCAATGTTCCCTTGGGGTTCCCCGGTGCAGGATGCACCACCATTCCTTGGGGTTTGTTTACAACAATAATTTCTCTATCCTCATATAGAATGTCCAGGGGTAGGGCCTCGGGAGTCAGGACAAGTTCTTCTTCTACCGGTGGTGAATAGTCCACCACGGAGCCCGGTTTCAGCCTGTGGTTCTTTTTTGCTGTCACATTGTTTACCTTCACTAAGCCCTCGTCAATTATTTTCTGGATTCTAGAACGAGATACACCGGGATTATATATAGTCAAAAAGCTGTCCAATCTTAAGTTTTTCTCGTCATCTTTAACAAACAGCCTAGATTTTTCAGACATTATATCCCCTATATCTATGATTTCCGGGGCTCCCCCCTTTGCCATCTCATTATTTCCCATATCAAAAATGCCGTACCCAGGACAATGGCAGAATCGGCAATATTGAAAATAGGCCAGATACGGAGGTCAATAAAATCCACTACATATCCATTATTGATAAGTCTATCAATCAAATTGCCCGCCGCACCTCCAAATTGAAGTGCCAGTCCCATTCTGCCCAGGGTCTTGTTCTTAGGAAAGGAAATATACAGGTATAGTACTAGAATCATCACTGCAGCGGTGATTAAGATAAAAAAAGAGGTTCTGTGGGCCAGTATGCCAAAGGCCGCCCCCGGATTTTTATATAGAGTTATATGTAAAATGTCAGGAACTACGGCTAAAGATTCCCCCTCATCAAGAAACAACTGCACAAGATGTTTACTAAACTGATCACCCACTAATACCAAAGCAGATAAAATAAGAAAACCCATTAGCCCTTCCAATCATCGGGCATCCCCATATAATTCTGCAAAATGATGGGTGGGGCCGTGACCTTTACCTATCTGCAGACCATATCTGATAGCCGTGGTGATAAATTTCTTACCTTTTTCCACTGCCTGAGGAACATCCATGCCGAGAGCCAAGAAGGCTGCAATGGCCGCAGATAAAGTACATCCGGTGCCGTGGGTGTTTTTTGTCTGGATCCTCACAGCAGGAAAGCGATAAAATTTATTGCCATCATATAGTATATCAACGGCGTCATCGGAAAGATGTCCACCTTTAACTAAAATATACTCACTGCCGTGTTCTTTTAACTGTTTCGCCGCTTCCTTCATTTCATCCTCATTTTCAATCTTTTTCATCCCGGTGAGTACCATTGCTTCATCCAGGTTAGGAGTGATTAACTTTGCCAATGGAAGCAGTTTTTCTTTCACAACCAAACGCGCATCTTCCTTTAACAGATAATCACCACTCTTAGCCACCATAACAGGATCCACAACAATATTTTTAAGGTTATATTCATCGAGT
>JAAYRB010000082.1 GCA_012519005.1 Clostridia bacterium | reverse complement strand
TTCCAAAGCATCCACCAATGCCACGAAACTCCCTGTTATAGCCGCTGTTCTGGTTCCCCCATCGGCTTGAATCACATCGCAATCAAGCCAAATTGTTCTTTCACCCAGAGCCTTGAGATCCATGATGGAACGGAGAGAGCGGCCGATGAGTCTCTGTATTTCATGGGTTCTACCTCCCACCCTGCCCCTGGCAGCCTCCCGGACACTCCTCACCTGGGTAGATCTGGGCAGCATGGAATACTCTGCAGTGACCCAACCCTGCTCCTCCCCCTTGAGAAAATGAGGGGTTTTTTCATCCACCGTGGCAGTACAAATAACCTTTGTGTCCCCTAACTCTATTAGGGCCGACCCTTCCGCGTGTTTTATGAAATCCCTTGTTATCTTTACAGGTCTGATAGCATCTGCAGCCCTCTGCCCATATCTTCCCAAAATCCTTCCCCCTATTCAAGAATAAAATATCCACCTTTTTCTCATACATTATATATTCCGAACTGTTCGGCTGTATACAGCGCACCCTTAAAGGAGCCCCTTGCTTCTTCTTTTAATTTTCCCAAATCATAATCCGGCCAAAAGTGGGTCAAAATCAACTCCCCTACCCCAGATTTTTCACTCAGCCTACCCGCCTGCTTCGAAGTAAGATGCCCCCATTTACTATTATGAATATCCTCTTCCATCAAGCTGGCCTCGCAAAGAAAGGTATCCGCCCCTTGGATATATTCAATCAGTGATTCATCATAGCCCGTATCCCCGGAATAAACAAATTTTTTTTCACTTTTGAAAAGGCTGATACCATATGTGAGGATTGGGTGGCTAACAGGGAAAAAACTAGCATAAACTTCCCCCATTACGGGGATATCGCCTATCAATCCCCCCTCAAGGGGGGTGATTTCAAAAGCATCATCCCAAAGGGAAATCATATGGAAAAGGTCAGAAGGCTGCGCAGGTATATATAGGGGCAGCCTCTTAACTTCCAAGCCCTGCCTCATACTCCCCAACAAAGCATGCCTGAGACAGCTCAAATCCGCAAAATGATCCCAATGTAAATGGGAGATGAAAACTGCATCCAAGTCGGTATGATGGTGAACTTCCTGCAATTTACTGAAAACCCCATGCCCCAAATCCAGGAGAAGATGTCCGTCATGGGCTTTGACAAGATAGCCAGAACAAGCCTCTCCGGCAATGGGATAGGGCGCCCAACATCCTAATACCTGAAGCTTCAAATGGGTTACCTCCAATCCCAACCAAACCCTACCTTACAACTTCGCCTGTCTCGCCGCCCTTGATGGCAATTTGATAAACAAGGCCCAATGAAGTGTTTAATAATTTCTCCGCAGCTTCTTTAAATGCTTCCGGATCCCCACTGACATAGTACTCATGATCCCGGAGTTCAAAATTCCGCCTTTCCTCGGATTTATTCAACATCCCTTCACCCTCCAGTAGATTTTTAAGCTGGAGAATGGTGCCCACCGCCGGGTTTACCAGCTGGACACTGGGGCCCAGGACCCCTTCAAGCACATGGGAGATAAAGGGGAAATGGGTACAGCCCAAAATAAGGGTATCTATCCCCTTTTCCTGTAGAGGTTTAAGGTATTCATGCGCCGCCCTATGGGCTTCGAGGCTGTTGGTTCTGCCTTCTTCAATCAAGGGAACGAATCGTGGGCAGGCCTGACCGAAGACTTTCACAGAGGGGGCGATCTTGCCGGCCTCCTTTTCATGGGCCCCGCTTTCAATGGTGGCACTGGTGGCTATTACACCGATTCTCCCGTTTTCAGTTTTATCCACTGCCTCTTGAACTCCGGCATTGATAACCCCCACAATGGGTACATCATGGGTTTCCTTCAAAAAATCCAGCGCCACCGAGGAAGTGGAATTGCAGGCATCCACGATCACCTTTACACCCCTTTGAATCAGGAACCTCACGGCCGAATCCGCAAGGCCTATGAGCTGGGAAGTAGATTTATCGCCATAGGGTACATTGGCTGTATCCCCAAAGTAAATTACTTTTTCACGAGGCAGCTGCCGCTGGGCTTCGGAAACCAGAGTCAATCCACCAACCCCCGAATCGAACATCCCAATAGTTTTCGTAAATTCTTGATTCATCTGTTTCACTCCGATCAGAAGCTGTTTAATTGCAAATAATTGTCCCGTATTTCTTTCATAATATCATATTCATATGGGTGGTCTATTTTTTCTTAATACTTCTCTGGGGATAATGTATTACACCGCCCCTGGTTGCCCGGGCATCAAGAATGGTGACAAAGGCCTTCACATCCCAGTCTTCGATGGTTTTTAAAAGCCCATCCAACTCCTTACGAAGAAGAGTAACATTGAGCACCTCCCGGCGCCCCTCCCTTCCCCGGCCCTCCCAGGTGGTAACACCGAAGCCCATTTCCCTTAAATATTCACATAATTCCCTTGGTTGAGTCATGGTTATAACTTGGACGCTGATCAAACCCATGGCCATTCTTTCCTCAATATAGCTGCCGACAATATTACCCGCCGCAAACCCCAAGCAGTACATGACCACATTTATGGGGTTGTCTAGTTTATCCATTACATAACCCAAGGCCAATATGTAGACAAGGGCTTCCACAAATCCCAAGGAAGCCGCCACAAACCGCTTTCCTCTAACAAGCACTATTATTCTTATGGTACCCACAGAAACATCCACTATTCTTGCAAAAAAAATCAGCAAACTACCAATGAAAGCCCCCAAGATTAAGCAGCCCCTTCCCCCTTACACTCAAACCCATGAATCGAATTGATTCTAAACCCTGCTGTTTTTGGTGTCAACAACACCCACTGGGATATTATAAACCATAAATTTAGAACCCGTATAAATACGGGTCCCAATTCCTCACTTATATATTAGAAAGCCTTTGGCCATCCTTTGTGCCTGTTGAACTTCAGCGGCTGTTTTCAAAATATACCCGCCCCAGCCGCAGGATTGACTCCTTAGAAATGTCGCAATTCATACCGCTACAAACCGAAATAACGCTGGACACCCCTTGCAATGGCCTTCCCGGCTTTTTCCTGGAAAGATTTGCTGCCAAGGAGTCTTTCCTCCTCGGGATTAGAAATAAAAGCCGTCTCAACTAAGATGGAGGGCATCTTGGTATTTCTAAGTACCGCGAAGTTGTCCTCCCTGATCCCCAAATTCCTTCTACCCAAAGACCTGAGCAGTTCATCCTGCACCAGGGATGCCAACCGCCTTCTCTCCTCCCTTGCCCCGGGCGGTAGACTTGAAGGGGCATAAAAGTAAGTGGAGGTACCAGACAACAGCGGGCTGGTGGAAGCATTGCAGTGAATGCTCACAAAGATATCAGCACCATATCTGTTGGCTATATCTGCCCTGTCCGTAAGCCCGGCGGCGGTATCCCATGTCCTGGTGTAGATAACCGAGGCTCCTTGGGATAAAAGATTGTCCCCGGTCACCTTGGCTATTTCTGTTACCACATCTCTTTCGTACAGGCCTGAATGCCCCACTGCACCGGGATCTGACCAACCCCCCGGCTGAACGCTGCCGTGACCGGGGTCAATAACTATCACCTTACCCTGTAGGGGTGCTTCTGAAAAATTCACAGCTAATTCTTGGCCTTTATTTCCCAGCTCAAACTTGGCCCCTATGGGCTTGGTGGATTGAAAAACAAACCTGACAATATCCCTATCAAACTGACTGTAACGAATATTGTTGACCGGACCCCTTGGAAGGTCAATGGATTTCGCCCCATCTAAGTCCGCGCCCAACCTTGCGCCAAGAATATCCACCACAACTCTATCCGGATTTGTCAATGTGTTATATTGATATTTTATTTCCCCGGAAGCCTTTATAAACGCAGTGGTCTCGTCCTGGGAAATGTCATGGTAAAACTCAGTTATTCTTCCCGTAGTCTCTCCTCCCCGGGAGGAATCACCGCCAGTCCCCTTCGAAAGGGAAGACCCCTCCTTTATAGCAACCAGCCATCCCGCTATCCAACCCTCAGGGGAATTCCTGTCCTTCACCTTATACCATGTCCCCTGCTCATCCAAAACCTCCAACTCCCTACCTTTAAAAGACTCATAGAGAATAGGATGATTAGTTGAGGGTCCCTGACGTATATTGGCTGAATTGCCCACCACTACAGCAGTCCTACCAGAGGTGCCCCCGGCGGCTGTGGGGGGTGATGGTTTCTCCGCCGGATCCTCAGGGGGATCCTTTTTAGGGGGGCTGTCCTTTCCCGTGGTTACTATCTCACCGAAAATCCAGCCTCTTTCCCCATTCTTCAAAAGAACCTCGTACCAGCCCCCACTGCTCCCTAAAACATCCAGCACAGTCCCATTGTCCACCTGCGTGACGGGGTCATTGTTTGTGCTGGGATCCCTTCGTATATTGGCTCTGGAAGCAGTGACCGTCACCTGCCCCTGCACCTGGGGGGGGGTGATTTTTTTTATGTATACAGCCCTTTCATCAGGCTCCCAATCCACTTTGCAATTCAAATTTTCTCCAATAAACCGTAAAGGCACCATGGTTCTGCTGCTTCTGACAACCGCCGCTGTATCCATGGGTGATTCCTTCCCATTTATCAGGGCTGTTGATTGACCTATCCTGAGCTCAATATGCTTTCCGCCCAGGGAGATGCTCACCTTTTTTTCGGAGCTGTCCCAGCCCACTCCGGCACCCAGGTCTTCCGCAATCACCCTTAAGGGGACAAGAGTCCTTCCGTTAGAATCAATGAAAGGTCGTGCATCACTGCTCACACGATCCCCATCGATGTAAATACCGATTTCCCCCGTGGACGCTGCCGTCGGCAGAGGAGAAAGAGAGAAAAATAAAAACATTGTAGATAGAAGCAGGCAAAACATAATTGCCTTAGTTTCCCGCATTTGCAACCACCCCCGGATATTCCTAGATTTCTAAGATTAGTACCGCAATGAAAAAATTCTAGATTTTTGTTGTTAATCCTCTAAAAATATCCAAAGCTGGGGGTGGTAAAATATGGGCAAAGCCCTGTTTGCTAATTTCCTATAAAATCTGTTTTTTCCATTAGGGGTACAGAGGCAGGTATATTTTTGCCTAGATTACTTACCTCCTGCCCGCCCAAACGGAACTGCACACGGTCTATGGTTTCAAATTGAGTCAGGGTATTTACAATTGAGTATACTGTGAGCTCTTCTGGAATAACACCGGCTGCCCCACCGGAAACCAGCTCCCCGCTGAAGTCAACTATACACAGCCCATCCTCTTTGACATTGATGTCCAGCAGCATTGTCTCTTGGGGGATTGTGGGCAGCAGCCCGGTGCCCGTTGGTCCTGAGATCAACTCATTGATTGTTGATCTTGCCACCCCCTCTGTCTTTTTTATATTCCTCATTTCCTTTACAAGGCTTTTCCCTTCATCATCTGCAAAGAAAAGGGCCACAGACAGGGACTCCGCATCTTCCTCTTTTTCTTCTCCCTCAACCCCAATCATATCTAAATCTTCCGGGGCATAAACCTCCTCCTCAGGAGTATCTTTGTCATTTCCCCCCTTCCCCATCATCAAATCACTCACCGCACTACAGCCGCTGATGGATAATACCAGTAAACACAGCATGGACAGATATATTACAACCTTAAGAAAACGTCCCCCAACGGGCATCCATTGCATCCCCCTTTATAATTTTCAAAATTGGTACTATAATACCTATACAAGCCGCCAGATATTTATTACAATAAACGAATATAATAAATTACGGTGAAAATATCCATGGTGGGTATCTATAATAAGATAGGATGAATATTTATTATATGGGAGGGAAGAAATGAAACTCAAGGCTTTGATAGTTGACGATGAGTATCCTGCCCGGCAGGAACTTCGATTCATGCTTGAAAAGTATAAGAAAGAGATCCAAATAGTGGGGGAAGCAGCAAACTCCCAAGAAGCCTGGGAGTTGATTGCCGCCCTGGATTATTCCATTTTGTTTCTAGATATAAATATGCCGGGAATAAGTGGACTAGAGTTGGCCAAAAAGCTCAATACCCATGAAGCAGGGAAGGGTAAGAGGCAACCCTACATAGTGTTTGTGACGGCATATGAGGAATTCGCCGTGGAAGCCTTCGGAGTCAACGCTGTGGATTATGTATTAAAGCCCATAGATCCCAATCGCTTTGACCGGACCTTGCAAAAAATATTTAAACTGGCGGAAAAGGCGGAGATCTCCAGCAAGGAAGGTAGGGGGAAAGGAACTGAAACCCCGGAACCCGCCGCGGATTTGGGGCTCATTCCCGTGGAACATCTGGGGAAAACACTGCTGCTGGACCAAAAGTCCATTATTTTCATCAATGCCAGTGATGACTATACATTTGTTAGGACAGCCAAAAATAAATACCTGACAAAATTCACCCTGAAGGAACTGGAAAAACGTCTAAATGGAAGCATATTTCATCGATGCCATAGATCTTATATCGTAAACATCAAACAGGCTAGGGAGGTTATCCCTGAATACAATGGTACCCTAACCTTGGTAATGAACGACGAGGAAAAAAACCAGGTTCCAGTAAGTAGGTCCCAAACAAAAAGAATTAGAGCCATCTTAGGGCTCTAATTAAAAAGGGCGGAAGTATTTGGTTTAAAAGACTAAATCTGCTGCTCTTTTTTTTCTGCGGGTTTACAGTACTTCCTTCAGCACCCTGACCAACTTTTCATTCTGCTCCTGGTCTCCTATGGTGATACGAATAAAGGAATCATGCCCGAATATATCACCGGTTCTGATAATAACCCCTTTACTCATCATTTTCTCAAAAACATCTCTGCAGTTTCTTTTTAGATCCACCCAAATAAAATTTGCTTCCGTGGGCCAGTAAGCCAATCCTATCTCATCCAGCTGCCGGTATAGAAACTTCTTACCTTCCTCATTTATCTCCTTGCTCTTAATCACATGATCTTTATCCTTCAGTGCCGCCTTTGCCGCTGCCTGGGCCAACATATTTACATTGAAGGGCTCTCGAACTCTGTTTATATCGTCAATAAGGTCTCCAGACCCCAAGGCATAACCCACCCTCACCCCAGCCAGGCCATATATTTTGGAAAATGTTCTTAGAATCAGCAGGTTGGGATATTGAGAGATAAAATCTAATGTCTGGGGATAACTTTCATGGACTACATATTCGTAATATGCCTCGTCCACTATTACCAATACCCCAGGATGTACCTTATTTAAGAATGTCTCCAGCTCGTCACGATGGAATATTGTACCTGTGGGGTTGTTGGGGTTACAGAGGTAAATAATTTTGGTCTTATCGTTAATTTTCTCCGCCATATCATCTAAGTCAAGACGAAAGTCCTTCAATGGAGAAAAGACACATTTACCCCCCATCAATTTCGCTGCAAATTCGTACTCCGAGAAGGATGGGCTGGGTATTATTACTTCCTCTCCGGGATTTAAATAGGCCTCTGCCGCCAGCTTTATAGTTTCATCAGCACCATTTCCAATTAAAATATTTTCCTCTTCTATACCCAGTTTTTCTGCTAGATCCCTCTTGAGATAATAGCAGCTCCCATCGGGGTACATAAATATTTTGTGCAAATTTTCCTTTAAAGCCTTCAGTGCCTTTGGGGAGGGGCCCAGGGGGTTTTCATTGGAAGCAAGCTTTATAATTCCTTTTATACCCAGCTCCCTTTCCGCCTCCTCGATGGGTTTCCCGGGGACATAGGGTTTGATATCCAGTATTTCCTTTCTGCATTTCAATTCCCGCATATATTGTGAGCCTCCTTAATATTTGTACCTTCAGATATGTTTTAGAGCTGATACAGCTTTTCCCCCATGAGAACCTTGATCCCATTTTCTTCGAGGCATTGAATGGCCTCCTCCGCCTTTTCGATTCTCAGGATAACAAGGGCACCATTCTCTCCTTTGCCGATGAAAGCATATAGATACTCTATATTGAAACCGTTGGATTCTAAAATCTTCAACACCCCCGAGAGACCGCCGGGCTCATCGGGCATTTCTACTCCAATAACTTCCGTTGGGCTCACGCTGAAACCCTCATTTTTTAGCACATCAAATGCCAACTTTGGTTGGTCTACAATAAGACGTAGAATACCAAAATCAGAGGTGTCCGCAATGGACAGGGCCCTGATATTTACTTTATTTTCCGATAATATTCTAGTTACCGCCGCCAGGCGGCCAGATTTATTTTCTAGAAAAACTGAAATCTGGTTGATCTTCATTTGGATCTACTCCCCCTCAAAGCTTTCTGTTATCAATTACCCTTTTAGCCTTACCCTCGCTTCTTTCTATTGTTTTTGGCTCCACCAATTTAACCTTCACGGACAGACCCAGGGCAGCCTCGATCTCCCC
Organism: Clostridia bacterium; assembly: GCA_012519005.1. Taxonomy (GTDB): domain Bacteria; phylum Bacillota; class DTU086; order DTU086; family DTU086; genus JAAYRB01. The sequence continues at coordinate 3,384 of JAAYRB010000082.1, read as the reverse complement.
TCTTATCTTTGCTCCCAACTCCTCCAATTTTCTCACTTCATCAGACGCAAAGGATTTGGAGGACAGTTCCACCCAAACAGTTAGAATATCCAAGTTATCTTCCCTATCCACAACCAGCAGATAATGGGGTTCGGTATATCCCACTTCCAAAAGCACGCTCTCTATCTGGGATGGGAAAACATTAACACCTCTAATAACCAGCATATCATCTGTACGACCGCTGACCCTGCTCATCCTAATATGGGTTCTACCGCAGGGGCAGGGCTCATAGTCTACGCTGGCAATATCCCTTGTCCTGTATCTCAATATAGGGAGACCCTCCTTGGTCAGGGAAGTAAATACCAGTTCGCCTTCCTCTCCCTCCGGGATTATTTCCCCGGTATCCGGGTCAATAACTTCAACAATAAAATGATCCTCCATAACATGGAGCCCCTTTTTGCAGCTGCATTCCACTGCCACCCCCGGCCCGATAACTTCGCTGATGCCATAAATATCCACGGCACTGATATCAAGTCTTTTCTCTATTTCCAGCCTCATATTCTCGCTCCAGGGTTCAGCACCCAGGACGCCGCATCTCAGCTTTAGATCTTTCTTGGGATCAAGGCCCATTTCCTCCACCATTTCGGAAATGTAGAGAGCATAGGAAGGCGTACAGGTAAGTACGGTGCTGCCGTAGTCACACATGATCATGATCTGCCTCTTGGTATTCCCTCCGGAGATGGGAATTACAGAAGCCCCCAGCCTTTCAGCGCCGTAATGAATACCCAGGCCCCCGGTAAAAAGCCCATACCCGTAGGCATTATGGATAATATCATTTTTCTTGGCTCCCCCGGATACCAATGCCCGGGCCATGAGCTCCGCCCAATTATTGATATCATTTCGAGTATATCCCACCACTGTGGGTTTTCCCGTTGTTCCTGATGATGAATGTATTCTTACTATCTCACTCAGGGGTACCGCAAACATCCCATAGGGATAATTATTTCTTAAATCCTCTTTTGTGGTAAAGGGCAGTTTCTGCAGGTCCTCTAGGCAGTTAATATCCTCGGGACCCATACCCGCCTCCTGCATAACGCTTCTATAGTGAGGTACGCTGTAAAAAGACCTCTCTATGGTCATTTTCAATCGCTCCAATTGGAGCTGCTCCAATTCCTCCCTGGGAAGAGTCTCATATCTTTGATTCCAGTACAAAGTTGATCTCTCCTTTTTCCCACAGTTCTGGTCACTCAAAATGAAATAAACAGATATGAAAAGTAAAATGACAAATTTATAGATATTTCGTAATATCAATCCCGTTCTCCTGCATGGAATCTTAGATTTCTGAAGGTATGCTTCCCTCCATCATAGGAAAAAACTCCAAATCTACCCCGGTATATGGTCTCAAGATGGACCGCCTTACCCCAAAGAAAATAGATATACTCTAAAGTCTTTTCTAGGGAGGTTTTCTTTAGACCTCTGCCGTCATAGATATGTTTAAGGTATAACTCACCAAGTTTGCAATCACCTTCCCCCAGAACTATTAAAGGAAAACCGCAGTTGTCCAGCATTTTCAAAAGCCCGTCTTTTATTCCCTGGCGTTCCTCAAAAACCTCTTCCCCGCCCCGGCCTTCCTTATTATATGCGGAAAATTTTAATTTCCTTTCAATTTCAGGGGATAAATATTTATTGACAAAGGAAATATCGGATTCCCTTTCTCTAACGGAGAACAAACTCTTAAGCCCCTTGATTTGCTCAAGATGCTGAAGAATTCCTGTGCCTAAATGGTAGGGATTGAGACCATGGCCCAAGGGTTTCAGGGCCAGGGCATTGATCTCTGAGAACTCCACCAATTCCCCATCACCCAGCCCCATCTGTCTCATGATTTTTGTGTGCCAAAAATATGCCCAACCCTCATTTAAAAATCTTGTGCGGAGCTGGGGCCAAAAATACTTCATCTCCCTCCTAATAATCCTCAGTATCTCCCGCTGCCAATCCCTTAGGGTGTGGGAATTTCTAATAATATGCAGAAGAATATCCCTATCCCATAATCCAGATTCTTCACAACAATCACCTTCAGGATTTATCAGTTCCTTTATAGACAAAGAAGCATCCAAAATCCTTTCCACTTCACACTCCCCATATATTAACCTACAATTTTCAATAAACCTGGCATGTTCTCCCATGATGTAAGGCATGTCCTTAGGGGTATGGGAAAAGAAGATATTATTCTTAAAGAAGTCGCTGTGGGCAAAAACATGGGCAGCAGCCAGCTTATTTTCAAGGGGGGAGTTATTTTTCAAAAGAAAGGCGCAGCAGGGATTCGAGTTGATGACCACCTCATGGATACGGCATACATTCAGTGCATGGAAAAGCCTGTATCTTTCAAACAGCTTACCGAAACTCCAGTGGGAAAAGCGGGATGGCATGCCGTAGGCACTGATGGCGGAGATTTCTTCTCCACTGCATATAAAAAACAGAACATCATAAAAGTCCAGTCCCATTTTCCCGGCCGTGTCTGCAATTTTGCTCTTAAATAAATATGGCACATCATTCCCCTCCCCCTGTTAAAAAGCACCTCAGGGCTGAGTAAATCTCCCCCTCATTGGATATTCTGTGTGCTTTAAATCTTTGGGACCTGATGGTGCTGAACACATCCATCAATGTGGGGGCTCCCGCCTCTCTCCCTTCCAACTCAAGATACATAAAGAATTTCATATGGGTTAAAAGTCCCTTAAGAAGAGTCAAACACAGATAGTTGTCAATAGATAAATTATTGCCATCGGTGATATGGACCCCATGGATATCATATTTTGCCCGGGCAAATTTCCCGCCAATAAGCTCCAAGATCTTCTGATAGGCGGCGGAAACCTTGGTTCCTCCTCCCCCTTTGAGGGTAAAAAACTGCTTCTCATCCACTAGTCCGGCCCCGGAGTCGTGATGGATAAACACAATATCCCTGTTCCCTGGTTTTTTTCTCAACACCCTCAGCAGCCAATGATAGAAAGTGTGGGCTAGATATCTCTCCCTGGTACCCATGGAGCCCGAGACATCCAAGACAGCAATGATTGCGGTATTTGTTTCTTCCTTCTCTTTTCCAATAACCCTGAACCTCAAATCCTCTGGAGCAAACCCTCCCATTTTGGGAGGACCAGATAAAGCATTTCTTTTGATATTTTCCAGCAGGGTTCTCTTTTTGTCGATACTGCTCAAGGGGCCTGTTTTTTGGATATCAATACTTTGCTCCCCCTCTGCTTCCCCCTGTAAAAAACCCCAATCCTCCAGAAGTAGGTCTTTAAAACAACTATCCCCATATATCCCCACATGAAACAACCCCAGATTTGAGGAGCCTGCCGACGAACTGCATTGTGCCCCCAGCTTTCCTCCACCTGATTCTCCGGGAGAGTA
>JAAYRB010000081.1 GCA_012519005.1 Clostridia bacterium | reverse complement strand
TGACCATAGATCTGCAGAGCCTGATCTATTACAGCACCGCCGAGGAGGAGCGCCTCTCCCGCCTGCAAAAAAGATCGGCAGAGAGCAGGTCACAGAAGATGCTGGAGCTGGAGTGAAGTATGCGAAAAATACCCCGTCAACGGGTTGACTTTTTAAAAGCAGTTGTATATACTGAGTCTACACGCGGAGCTGTGGTGTAGCGGTTAACATGCCGGCCTGTCAAGCCGGAGATCGCGGGTTCAATTCCCGTCAGCTCCGCCATTTTTTTGCCTCGGTAGCTCAGTTGGTAGAGCAGAGGACTGAAAATCCTCGTGCCGGCGGTTCGATTCCGCCCTGAGGCACCATGAGTGCGGGAATAACTCAGTGGTAGAGTGCGACCTTGCCAAGGTCGAAGTCGCGGGTTCGAATCCCGTTTCCCGCTCCATTCTGGCGACGTGGCCAAGTGGGAAGGCAGAGGACTGCAAATCCTTTATCGGCGGTTCAAATCCGCCCGTCGCCTCCATTGGATCGCCTAAATAATGCGATCTTTTATTTTTGCCCATATACTTTTAAAAATCCGGCTGGCCCGAGTGGCGGAATTTGGCAGACGCACGGGACTTAAAATCCCGGGTTCTACTGAGAACGTGCCGGTTCAAGCCCGGCCTCGGGCACCATTCTTCTAGGTTTCGACTTCTGGGGTTTTTTAAAATAAAAGGATAATGCTGTAATTGGAAATCCCACATATGGATTATGCACATACATATACTCCCTGTTTTGGATACTGATAAATGTTTTGGTATCAAAATTAGGGTGTATTTTTTTATGCGGGATAAACGATATTGAGGCGGAAAAATTATCAATTGAGGAATAAGAAGGCCGCCAATAAATTTAATACAAAAGGGCTCCGAAGATATACATCGTTGGAGCCCTTTTTAGCGCTGTTTTTCTTCAGCTGTTACCCTTCGGGAGGGGATATACCTTTTGTTCTGTTTGTTCTATGGTAGTGGAAAACTATAACAGGATTATGAACCTTTTGATCGAAGATAGCTATTATCAACAAGATATAAGATGGTGTTTGAAAAATGGGGACAAAAGGCAGGCTGCTGAGATTAATCAATATTATAATAACCATCCAAACAAAGCCGGGCATTAATGCAGGGGAATTGGCGGAGGCTATGGATATTTCCAAACGGCAAATTTATAGGGATATTTCTGATTTGTCCTCTCTTGTACCCGTATACAGCGACGGAAATGGATATTACTATTCCGGACAATTCGCCCTCTATCCCACGGGACTTGATGAGGAGGAGATGGTGGCTTTTTTTGCCCTCCCAGGAGTTTTAGGGGAAACTTTCCAGCTCCTATCCTTTGAATTTCATCAGGCATACAATAAAATAAAGGCGGCCTTGGTAAAGGAAAAAGATCTTAATTCCGCTATGGTTGAAGAGTTCAGCAGAAAATTCATATTGCCAAAGTCAATTACCCACCATAAGAACAACAAAAATTTTTCAAAGTTAATGAAGGCGATGTTGAATATGTTCACTGTAAAGGCCATATACAACTCCCGCAGCAGTGGTGCGAACAACAGAATGATCGATCCCTATTATATGATTTTTCGTGAAAATCGATTATATTTGATTGCCCTATGCCATTTAAGAAAGGCTGTAAGGATATTTCGACTATCGAGGTTTATAAAGATTGAATTGACAGATAAAAAGTTTGAGATGGGGGATTTTTCTATAGAATCCTATCTTAAGGACAGTTGGTCCATTGAGAGAGGAAAAAGCCGAGTTACATTTTTGGTGCATTTTTCTCCTAATATTGCACCTTATATCCAGGAGGAGGAATTTTACTCTGAGCCAAAAATATGGCTTCAGGGCGATGGCTCCCTTCTTTTTCAAGCAACTGCCAGCAGTCCTGATGAGTTTTTAAGATGGCTCTTCCAGTATGGTCCTGAAGCTGAATTGCTTGAACCTAAAAAATATCGGGAAGAATTAAGAAAATTGCTTGGCAAATGGCATGAAACATATGATCCCTGACAAACAGCTGTCATTTTCCCTAATTTGGCCTGCATGAAATGCTTGAAACCTGCCATTATTGGGTTAAAAAACTACTGTTTGCTGACATACTGCTGTCAGCATACCTTATGTATAATATTGCCAGGTGGCCCCATCCTTATTTTGAAGTATTATCCCGATAGTAAATGGGGCATGGAGGTGCCTGAATAATGGAATGTTTGGTTGGCAAGGATAGGGAGGAAAAACAGCTGAGATGTGTCTGTAATCGATTGGTATGTATTACAAATGGAATGAACATCGAGATAAAATGCGGTAAATGCAAGAGGCTTATAGTCATAAAAACAAGGGGAATAACTGGCGTATCACATCGTTAATGAATAGAGTCTTTGACCACCTCGATATGACCGAAATGAATTACTAAGTATGCAGCCCAATATATTGAGGTAAATTGGGCTGGCCCATATAGTGGGAACCATTTCATTGCAGATCCTAGGGTTGTGGGATGCTGTTCCAATCCCTAAGTTTTGTAGTAAGATATCAGTTGGGAAATAATATATTACTAATAGGGGGAATGGATATTGAAAAAGGCAGTGATAGAAACAGAGAAGGGTAAAATAGTTGTGGAATTGTTTGACGAAGAAGCACCTGATACTGTAGGTAACTTCATACAATTGATAGAGAAGGGCTTCTATGATGGGCTGACATTCCATAGGGTAATTCCGGGGTTTGTAATTCAAGGTGGGTGCCCGGAAGGTGATGGCACCGGGGGCCCAGGATATTGTATCAATTGCGAAATCAATGAACATAAACATGTGAGAGGTGCATTATCCATGGCCCATGCAGGGAAGGATACCGGCGGCAGCCAGTTCTTTATATGCTATGATTCATTCCCTCATTTGGATGGAGTCCATACTGTTTTTGGTAGGGTTACTGAAGGTATGGAGGTTGCAGATGATATCAAAGCTGGGGATAAAATGCTAAAATTGACAGTGGGATAGAGATGTGTTTTTGCGGCATTTATAGGGGGCTGGCCTATTCCACCATCCCCCTTAATGCCTCTGGATTCAAAATTTTTACCGATGACAGATGGAAGTCAATGACTCCCTCATCTCTCATTTTGGACATTTCTCTTGACATGGACGGTCGGGAAACATTTAAGTAGCTGGCAAGATCATTTCTATTCATGGGTAGGGTGAAAGTCGGTGTCCCCGCCTCCTTGAATTGCTCCAATAGGAAGGTGCTGATTTTACCCCTCATGCCTGTGATGGACAGATATTCCACCCTCTTATTCAACATCAGGGCCCTTTCCGATATAATCCGTAACATATTTTCGATCAATGTTTTGTGCCAAGGGCATACATTTCTGCATTCATCAATAATTTTTTCCTTGGCAAGAAATAATATCTCGCAATTTTCTTGGGCTTCCACAGTGGCAGGCCATTTTTTTTGTTTAGAAAAGGCCAGCATTTCTCCAAACATATCACCCTTGGACAGTAAAGATATCATGACCCTCCGTCCAGCGGCATTGTCCTTAAATACAGCCACTCTACCCTTAAGGACTATCCCCAAACTTTTGAATTCCTCGTCTGCTATAATGAGGTAATCATTTTTTTTGTAGCTGCTGATTGTTGGTTTCAAGCAGCCCAGCAGATCAGCCAGATGCTCTCTTTGGATATTGTCAAACAGAAGGGATTTAGATAACTCTCCCAGATAATTTGTGTACAAATTAACCATCTCTTTCTATTTTTTGTAGCCGTGGCTACAGAACACTATGAAGTATTATATTATAATGTCATCAGAATAACAACATATGGAAAGTCAAATGAAGGGGGCTTTAGCTGTGAAAAGACAGATTATAAAGATAGATGAAGAAAAGTGCAATGGCTGCGGCATCTGTGTCAATGCCTGCCACGAGGGGGCATTGGAGGTAGTTGATGGAAAGGCCAGGCTGGTTTCGGAATCCTACTGTGATGGCCTTGGTGATTGTTTGCCGGAATGCCCCATGGGTGCCATCAGCTTGGAGGAAAGGACAGCGAAACCTTTTGATGAAATAGCGGTGAAGAAGCGCATGAGGAAAAGACAGGCCAAAAAGGAAACCTTGGATTGCGGATGCCCGGGTACCCTAGCTAAGGTAATCGAAAGGAAGAGTCAGGTTACAGAAGTACCCAGGGAGACGGTAATGCCCGATTACGCATCTCAATTGAGGCAGTGGCCATGTCAGTTGAAGCTGGTACCTACAAATGCACCCTATTTTGACAATGCTCATCTACTGATAGCAGCTGACTGCACGGCTTTTGCATATGCCAACATCCATGATGAATTCATGAGGAATAAGATCACATTGATCGGCTGCCCAAAACTGGACAACTCAGATTATGCTGACAAATTAACAGAGATTTTAGAGAACAACGAAATAAAGAGCATGACAATATTGAAAATGGAGGTACCCTGCTGTAATGGCCTCGTAAATATGGCTAAAAAGGCTTTGATAGGCAGCGGGAAGATGATCCCCTGGGGCGTGACAACAATCACCACAGACGGGGGGATCCTCGAGGATTAAAGGTCTAGTGAGGAATCGTCTGCCAAAAACAGGTGAAATATATGGTAAGGGTGAGGGGAGGATGGTATAATGATCGAAAGGCTGTACCAGTTTCAAAAGACGCAGGAGAGGTTGATAGAACGAATAATTGACGATGAAAATGTGAATTTAAACCATCTGGTATTGCCTAAGGGCGGGGCTTTACCGGAGCACTATTCTGACTCCAATGTATATATGATTGTAATTCGCGGTCAAATTACTTTAAAATTAAATGATCAAGAAGAACACAGTTATTCTTCTGGAAGCATCGTAAATATTCCCTACGACACCAAGATGAATATTTTTAATCAACATGATGAGGTATTGGAATTTTTTGTGGTAAAGTCGCCCAGTCCAAAAAATTATCAGAATGTAGGGGAAAGCGGAGATTAAAAAAATCGGGGGAGGGTATTAAAATGATGTTTTGCTATCAATGTCAGGAAACTCTAAAAGGTGAGGGTTGTACTCTCAGCGGCGTTTGTGGAAAATCCAGTGATGTGGCAGGACTTCAGGATTTACTGATCTACACCTTAAAGGGCATTTCTGTTTATGGATTGAAAGCCAAGGAAGCAGATATTGAAATAAAAAATGCAGACGATTTCATAATTAAAAGCCTTTTTGCCACCATCACAAATGTAAATTTTGATGCAGACTATTTTGTTGAAAAGATCAAAGAAGGTCTTGAAATCAGAGATGTACTGAAGAAGCAGCTGGCGGATGCCGGTGTGGAAATCAATGAAGAATTGCATGATGCTGCCGTGTGGAAAGGTGAAACTTTGGAGGAATTGGAAGAAAAGGTTGAGGATGCCGGAATATTGGCAACGGATGATGAGGATATCAGGTCCTTGAGAGAAACAATCATATATGGCCTAAAAGGGCTCGCCGCCTATATGGAGCATGCGGATGTTCTTGGCTATAGGAATGACGAACTCTTTGCCTTTATGCATAAAGCCTTGGCAGCTACCTTGGATGACAGTCTCAGTGTTGATGACCTGGTGGCCTTAACTCTGGAAACAGGAAAACACGGAGTTGATGCTATGGCCCTGCTGGATAAGGCCAATACCGAAACCTATGGTAACCCAGAAATTACAAATGTAAATATAGGTGTTGGGGAGAACCCGGGTATCCTTATTAGTGGTCACGATCTGAGGGATATGGAAGAGCTGTTAGAGCAAACTAAGGGCACCGGTGTGGATGTATATACCCACGGTGAGATGCTTCCTGCACATTACTACCCAGCATTCAAAAAGTACGATCATTTTGCCGGGAACTATGGTAATGCATGGTGGAAGCAGTCAACTGAATTTGAAAGCTTTAACGGTCCCATTCTTATGACCACCAACTGTCTGGTGCCCCCAAAGGGTGCTTACAAAGATAGGGTATATACTACAGGCGTTGTGGGCTTCCCTGATTTGAAGCATGTACCGGACAGGGAGAACGGCAAAGCAAAGGATTTCTCTGAAATCATAGAACATGCCAAGAAATGCGATCCACCTAAGGAAATTGAAACCGGTGAAATTGTGGGGGGTTTTGCTCACAATACCGTGCTGGGCCTAGCCGATAAAGTGATTGAAGCTGTTAAAGCAGGACATATCAAAAAATTCTTTGTTATGGCCGGCTGCGATGGCAGAATGA
>JAAYRB010000080.1 GCA_012519005.1 Clostridia bacterium | reverse complement strand
TGATTTCAGTTTATAAACATCCGTGGGATATCCCCCCCCCGGGATTCAGTAGGTTCTACAAATGTTGTAAGGGGTAGTCAATTGACCGCCGCCGCTCTGATTTGATAAATTCCACGGCGGTTAAAGGCCCCTTTTTGTAAAACCAAAACCCAATGGGTGGGGAAGAACCGTTGTGAAGGGGATGTTTGGTATTTGGTATACCAGCATCCCATAAACATAGTACAGCAATTACAGAGTAATTTCAACAGTTTTTTTAAAATATTTTTAGATATTTGGTTGGGATATGGTAAGTGGGGCAAATATATCGCAGCGGCGGCTGTTTAATGGCAGAAAGGATACCCTAGTACGGCAGCAGTGTATCACCTGGGGATGATCAATCTCCGGGTAATCCACAGATGTTTTTTGGTGTGTGCCCCATAGGGGTTTGGGAGGAGGGCAGGGATTACTGCCCGGCGGAATCTAAAGCCTGTGTAACTATTGATCAGTTTGCAGTGTGGTTTTTTTGCGGGCTTCACTGAAAATTTTCCTAAAATGGTGACCATAAACTGCGAAAGTAATTGCCTCGGGAAGGAATCTCGGGTGGCGGGTCAGGATTTTGCCCAACATTCCCCAATAGTGACGTCTCCCCTTTTCAACTATACCTAAATAGAACATGGCTTTAAATAAGGCTTTTAGATAGTAAAATCTAAAGCCGCTGATGTTTACACGCTGTGCGGGCTTGTATTCCTTGAAAAACTGCAGCATCCGACTATAATAATGGCTGGGTGAGTAAATGGTGGATACAATTTCCTTATACCCATCCACAAGCTTTTTGTAATCCATTTTAGGGTGGAAGTTCATGGTGTAATCCGTGTTGCTGCCGGAAAACGGGTTTGGGAGGAGACGGTTTTCCTTTTTTAAACGCTCATAAAGCCTGGTACCCTTGGGTGCATTTAGCAATCCTACCATGGCGGTGACAATGCCGCTTTGTTGGATGAATTTAATTTGCCTTTGGAATATGGAGGGGGTGTCATTGTCAAAGCCCACTATGAATCCGCCGCTCACCTGCATCCCGTAGTTTTGGATGATCCTGACTGAATCAATCATATTCCTTCTTAGATTGGCAAATTTATTGCATTCCTTCAGGCTTTCCTCGTCCGGTGTTTCAATTCCCACAAAAACATGGACAAAACCGGCTTTTTGCATGAGTTCGAGAAGCACCTCATCATCGGCTAAATTGATGGAAGCCTCCGTGATAAAGCTGAAAGGATATTTGTGTTTTTCCATCCATTGGATAATTTGAGGCAGCAGCTCATCCTTTAAAACCTTCTTATTTCCTATGAAGTTGTCATCAACAATGAACACCCCGCCTCTCCAACCCCGGGAATAGAGAGCCTCCAACTCCTGAATCATTTGTGAGGGGCTCTTTAGGCGCATTTTTCTACCATAGAGGTTGGTTATGTCACAGAATTCGCAATCAAAGGGGCAGCCCCGGGAGTATTGGATGCTCATCACTGCGTAGTCTTTCATTTTTATTAGATCCCAAAGGGGCACCGGCGTATTTGCCAGGCATGGCTTTTCATCGGTAGTATATACCCTCTCGGTTTTGCCCTCACTTAAATCCTGGAGGAATTTTTTTAAGGTAATTTCCGCTTCATCCAGGATGAAAATATCCACATCTTCAAAATCATCATAATCCATGGTGAATAGGGGACCCCCGGCCGCGGTTTTCACTCCCAGCCCTCGGCATCGACGGGCTATATCCTTTGCGGATTCCCTTTGGAGGGCCATGGCGCTGATAAATACATAATCTGCCCACAGGATATCCCTGTCCCTTAATTTCCTGGTATTCATATCCACCAGCCTTTTTTCCCATTTTTGGGGAAGCATGGAGGCAACGGTGAGCAGGCCCAGGGGGGGATAGGCAGATTTCTTGCCGATAAATTTCAAAGCATATTTGAAACTCCAGAAACTTTCCGGGTGCTCCGGATAGACCAACAGTATCTTCATCCATGGGCTCCTTACATTTTATTTGTTTTAATAGACGGGTGATAATTGCATCAGACTTTTTCCCGGCTGCTGAGATATTGCCAAGAATATAATAGATCTTTCTCTCTAGTATCTATGCTATGGTTTGTTTCTATTCTTAATCAGTATAAATGTGATAGAATAAGAGGCAATTGTCTAAATCAGGTCCTATATATTTTGAAAAGGATGTGCATCGCAGATGAAGAGAAATACATATCCTACCATGGCAGCCGCGGCCATGGCAGTGATTTTTGGTTTATCCTTTTTATTTACCAAGGGTCTGCTGTCCTATCTGACTCCTTTACAGCTCATGGGAATGCGTTTTGCTGTTGCGGCTCTAGTTCTTATATTTCTGGCCGCTTTAAGGCTTGTTAAATTAAATCTTGTTATCAATGATCTCCCCCCATTGTTGGGTGCTGCCATTTTAAGCCCGGGTTTGTATTTCATATTTGAGACTTATGGGGTGAAACTCACCACCGCTTCCATTTCCAGCGTTATCATTTCATTGATTCCCGTGGCCACGGCGGTATTTGCCTTTTTTATGCTTGGGGAAAGGATTACTGTTGTACAGGGTGCTTTCATCACCGCGGCCGTTGCAGGAGTCATGCTAATGGCCCTTGGCGGGGGGGATGGCTCTTCCCAGGGGTCTAGTCATATGTTGGGAATACTCTTGCTGGTGGGGGCTGTGGCCTCCTCGGCGGTTTTCAATATTGTGTCCAACAGCTTGTCCGGAAGGTATTCCCCCATTGACATTACCTTTGTAATGATGTGCTTCGGCGCCGTGACCTTTAATTTTGTTGCTGCCATTCACAGCTATCTCACCGGTAGTTTGGCAAATTACCAATGGGTGCTTAAGGAGCCCTCAGTTATAATAGGTTTATTGTATTTGGGATTACTTTCCTCAGTGGTGGCGTTTTTTATGCTCAACTTTGCTCTGGCTCATTTGACCGCATCCCGGGTGGCCGTGTTTTTAAATTTAATCCCGGTAGTTTCCCTTTTTGCGGGGATGCTCTTTCTGCATGAGAGGTTGTCCCAGGGGCAAGCCTTGGGCTGCGCTTTGATTTTGCTGGGAATATGGGGCACCAATTATTTTGAAAGCGAGATTGAGGAAGAGTCGGAGGAAACCCATCCAGAAACTTTACATGAGAGGACCACAGCTAAGTAAAGAGTAAATAATCAGGATAATTGTGGAAAACCCGCTGTCCCCGTGGATAAATCTGGGTGCCCACTGCGGCGATTTGATGAGCCTCCCCCAAAGGGAGGCCTTTTTGCTGCCGATTTGGTATGCCGGGATACCGTAAACCTATGAAAAACCGAGAAATATTGAGTTTTCCGTTGACCTCCCCAGTAATTCCATGATACCATCAAGCTAATGGACTAACCTTTGAGATGTATGATGACAGGACAAGAAACTTATGGAAATTACTCTTGGGGGGTGGTTCTACTCCGAGATTTTGGTCATACAATCTAAAAACTACGGAGGGGAGAGAGATCATGAAGGATTTGAAAATTTATATTGAAGTGGACATGGAGGGTATCAGCGGTCTATCTAGTTTCAAACATTGTAACCCCGCTAGTCAGGATTGGTACAACTACGGTAGGGAATATATGACGGAAGATGTCAACGCCGCAGTCCGTGGTGTTGCTAGGGCGGCGGAGGAACTGGGCAGGAATCCCATCATTGATGTGGTGGATTCCCACTGGAGGCAGGACAATATTCTTCCCCATTTGCTTGATTCAAGGGTGAACAAGCTGGTCAGGGGAATCCAAAACAGAAGATATCCCCAAGTGCCCTTTATCGACAGCAGCTATGATGGTCTTGTCTGCGTGGGGAACCATGATCAATTCCGTGGAGAAGGTGCCATGGCCCACACATGGCTCATCTGGGAATGGACAGTGAATGGTGAGGCGGTATCTGAGACCCAACTGAACAGCTACTGCGCCGGGGAACATGGTGTGCCTTTGATATTTGTTTCCGGGGATCAATTTATTACCAAAAAGACACAGGATTTTGCTGCACGTTATAACTCAGAAGTAAAGGTTGCGGTAACCAAGGAATCCTTGGCCTGGGAAACGGCGGCAGTATATCCCTTTGAAAGAACCAGAAGGGAAATTGAGGAAAATGTATATGCCTCTGTCATGGATATAGACAAGGGTGTATATAAGCCCACGGTCTGCCCCGGTCCAGTGACCATTACAGTTGAATTTGATACCTTGGACAAGGTTGCCACAGCTTTGAATGAAGTAGAAGAGACGGAATATGCCCATAAAGAAAGAACCATCAAGTTCTCCGGGGAAAATTTTGATGAAGCAATTGCCATCGGTTCCAGGGTATTGGATTTGTTTTATGCCAAAGCCTTGGATGCCATGGAGGCAGAAATCAAGTAGTTAATCAGTATTTACGCCTACCCGACACCATAATCCGGTGTCGGGTTTTTTTCATAGGCTTTGTTTATGGACAGGGGGGTCTCTCTTTACATGAAAAACCCCCTATGGTATAAAGGTTGTATGCCTTCTATATACTGCTGTAAAAGATAAAGAGGTAGGAAGACTTATTAAATACCAAAACTAGGAGGGTTGACTTAGTTGTGCTCACATTCTAATAATTCCAATTCCACAGGGGTTTCTGGTAAATATATCAAAACCATTATCATTCTATTTTGTCTTGGGTGGGCCGTAATATATGCGGATCGTACCGCCCTATATCCCATGCTTTCGATAATAGGGAAGGAATTTGATCTGACCAATACCCAAATGGGGATAATAACCAGTTCCTACTTTTTTGCCTACGTGGCGGTTCAAATTCCCGTGGGTGTCATGGGTGATAGAATTGGCCTGAAAAAGGTATTGGTTGTATTCTTTTTAATTGCTGGGCTTGGGATGGCCCTGGTAGGCTTGATGGCAGCCTCCTACCTGACATTGATTGCTTTTGTGGCTCTTCACGGTATCGGTGCCGGGGGGTATTATCCCACTGCTTATGGGATTACATTGAGTACGGTTCCCAAGGAAAGAAGGGGGATCAGCTCAGCTTTGATCAATGTGGGCATGTCCCTCGGCCTGATACTGGGACTCATATCTTCCGGTCCCCTCTTTGAAGCCGCACAAAATTGGCGTTTCCCCTTTCTTACCTTGGCTGTACCCACAATTTTGGTGGGTATCTGTATGCAGCTGTTCCTAAAAGATACCGGCTCTTCTTCGGGGACCCAGACTAGGTTTTTAGAGATTATAAAGGATAAGAATTTAATGCTATTAAATCTGTGTAATTTTTGCGTAATTTATGGATTTTGGGTTGCCCTTACATGGGGGCCAACTTTTTTTGTAGAAGAGAGGGGATTGGGGCTCACCTTGGCCGGCATTTTTACCGCCATCCCTGCTATTTCATCCATACCCTTCAGTCTGATCCTTGCGAGGATTTCCGATAGGATCGGACGTAAGAAAGTTACTCTTGCCATACTGCCAATAAGCGCTCTGATGATTTTTAGTATGGCCTATGTAAAATCCACCACCACCTTGATCCTGGTTCTGTTGGGATATGGTACCGTGGGTAAATTGACCTTTGATCCCATCTTTGTTTCTTGGTATGGGGACCGAGTCTCCGCCACAAAACCTGATTTGATGGGATCTGCTCTGGGGTTGTCCACATTTGTGGGTATGTCCTCCGCCGTGGTGGCTCCGGTGGTCAGCGGTTTGATCAAGGATATCACAGGTTCATTGGAGGGGGCTTTTTACTTGGGATCTTTTATCGTTTTGCTGGGCCTGGTTTTTGCCGTCCAGGTGGGGGAAACTGTTAAAATCAAACAATGTATTGATTGAGTAGAGGGGGTTGAGTAATTGGACAGTGTTTTTGATATTCTTGGACCTATAATGATCGGCCCCTCCAGCTCCCATACCGCCGGGGCGGTGAATATCGGCCGGGTGGCGGGACAGGTTTTTGGGGGGGATATTTCCACCATTGAGTTGACCCTATATGGGTCCTTTGCCGCTACATATAGGGGGCATGGTACGGACAGGGCCTTGGTGGCAGGGGTGATGGGGATGACTCCCCATAACCCCCTGGTGAAGGATGCCCTCCGTATGGCGGAAGAAAGAAAAATAAAGGTAAAAATTATTTTAGAGGGGGAATCTCCATATCACCCCAATACTGTCAAAATGGTTCTTTCCAACGGTGATGCAAAAAGCAAAATTGTGGGTACTTCCCTGGGCGGCGGTAGAATTGCTGTTCGGGAGATAGACAGCTTTAAAGTGAATATCACCGGTTCATATAATGTGCTTCTTTGTTCATATAAGGAACAGGTGGGGATGGTGGCCGGAGTGTCCAGGGTTTTGGCCGCAAATAAGATCAATATTGCCTTCATGACTGTATCCAGAAATGTGGAGAGATCCGAGGCCTTGATGATTCTGGAAACCGATGAGGGGCTGGATCAAAAGACCCTCGGGGATATTAAGTCCATAGACGGTATGGATGTGGTGAGATATATTCCTCAAATCAGCGATGAAGGGGGGCATGCTTAGCCGTGGGATTCAAAACTATTGCGCAGTTGGTAGGAATATCTGAAGAAAAAAGAACCACAATTTCATCGGTGGTGCTGGATCATGAGAAGGAGATCAGCGGACAAAGCACAGAGGATTTGCTGGGAAAAATGGGCAAAACTTGGCAAGTGATGAAGGATTCCATGGAAAAAGGTATTGAGAAGCCCCAAATCCCCATGGGGGGATTGGTGATGGGTGCTTCCTCAAAGATCGGTGCCGCCCTAAAGAAAGGCAGATTAGCCGGGGATAGGCTT
>JAAYRB010000079.1 GCA_012519005.1 Clostridia bacterium | reverse complement strand
TATTACCCTCACTGCGGAGCCCCTTTTCTTTAGGCGGCTGACGAGTTCTGCCGCTTTGTAGGCGGCTATAACCCCGGACACTGCAACAATAATATTCTTACCTTCCAGTGCCAATGTACTGCACCACCCAACAATCAATCATTATAAAAATAATCTATTTTTCCCTCCGCGATCTCATGAAGGGATTTGGTTATTGGTTTTGTGAATTCATCTTCCTGGGTATCATGTGTGGATTTTGTTATTTGTCTTCCTCTTTTGGCAGCTATGACAACTAAAGCATATTTGCTTCCCGTTTTAGCCAGCAGTTCAGATATTGGCGGTTGATTCATATTTTAAATCACCCCTTCCAATATTTGATAGACCTGTGCGGCCGGCATTTCTCTGCAATATAGATTGATTCCAGCTCCTTTACAGCCTTGTCTAAGGAATCATTGATAATTAAATAGTTATAATTATTTATATAGGCCAGTTCATTATTTAAATTGCCAAGCCTTTTTTTTGCTGCACCGGCATCCTCTGTCCCTCTGTTTATGATTCTTTCCTCTAAAACATCTCTGCTGGGAGGAATAACAAATATAAACACACCGGAATCAAAGACTTTTTTTACCTGCATGGCACCCTGCATATCTATTTCCAGAATAATATTTTTCCCCTTGTCGATTATATTCCTTACCTGCTCCCATGTGGTCCCATAATAATTATCATATACCCTTGCCCATTCCAAGAACTCCCCATTATCTATTCTTTGCAAGAACTCTTCCTTATCCACAAATTGGTAGCTTTCCCCATCTATTTCGCCTGGACGAGGTTTTCTGGTTGTCATGGAAACAGAGCATTGCAAATCATCGAATTTTTCTAAAAGTGCTTGGCATAGGGTGCCTTTTCCCGCACCTGAGGGACCGGAAACAACTAATAGTATTCCTTTGGGATTCATCTATATTTTATTCTGTCCCTTCCTCAGTTTGGGTATTATCCTTTGATGATAGTCGATGAGCTACTGTCTCCGGTTGAACTGCTGATAATATGATATGGCCGCTGTCCATAATAACAACTGCCCGGGTTCTTCGTCCGTAGGTGGCATCTATTAAAATACCTTGATCCCTTGCCTCCTGGATTATTCTTTTGATGGGTGCGGATTCCGGGCTAACAATGGCAATGATTCTGTTCGCGGAAACTATGTTGCCAAACCCAATATTAATGAGCTTGATACCCAATATAACCCCTCCTCTAAAATTTTCTGATCACTCAATATTTTGGACTTGCTCACGCATTTTTTCTATTTCACTTTTTACCTCCACCACTTTTCTGGAAGTAAATGCATCCTGACTCTTTGAGCTA
This sequence comes from Clostridia bacterium, assembly GCA_012519005.1. Classification (GTDB taxonomy): domain Bacteria; phylum Bacillota; class DTU086; order DTU086; family DTU086; genus JAAYRB01. Next base: position 2,024 of record JAAYRB010000079.1, on the reverse strand, counting down.
ACCGTGTTAATTTCTCTAATAATCTCCTGCAAGATGAAGTCTAGTTTTCTTCCCACGGGATTGTGGGATTCCATGGTTTCGGAGAACTGCTTTAGATGGCTTTTTAGTCTGACTAATTCTTCATTCACATCACTCTTATCTGCAAAAATAGCCACCTCAGCGGCAAGCCTTTCCTGATCCACCTCAACCGTCCCATCCGTTAATTTTTCTATCCTTTTTGTTAATTTGTCTCTATAACTCTCTACAATATCTGGGTTTCTTTTCTCAATCTCCAATATTTTGCTGGTTATTTTGGCTTGGTGGGCTTCCAAATCCTCTCTAAGATTTTGGCCCTCTCTTTCACGCATGGAAACTAACTGCTGCAGGGCTTCCTTTAGGGGTCTAGAGATAGCTCCCCACACCTTTTCCAAATCCGTATCAGATTCCTCGGGAATAACAACGCCCTCCATTTTGCACAACTCGTAAACTGGAAGTTGATAGGAAATCCCCAGCTTATCTGCTATTTCCTTTAATACCCTATAATAGTAAATCGCCAGATCCTTGTCAATCCTCATCTGACAAGCCTGGTCCTGTTTTTCATCTATGCCAAACCATACTTCTATATGCCCTCTGTCAACAAAATGCTGTACCGTCTTTTTTATCTTATCCTCTAATATGGAAAATCTCCCAGGCAATCTAACTGTGACCTCTAAATATCTATGGTTTACAGATTTTACCTCCACAGCGGCTTTAATGTCATCGTAAGAAGCCTCTGCTCTGCCGTAGCCTGTCATACTCCTTAGCATATTTTCCTCCCGAAAGGATGTCTTCTTACATAATCTTTCTTAATCTATCCATGGCTTCAACCAGCCTGTCCACCTCAACAGTCAAGGCTATCCTGAAATAACCTTCTCCGTATTTTCCGTAACCGTTACCCGGGGTTAGCACAACAGAGGATTTTTCCAGAACATGTTCGGCAAAGGATGTGGATGTATATCCTTCAGGTACCGGGGCCCAGATGTAAAAGGTTGCCTGGGGTTTTTCTAAATTCCAACCCATTTCATTCAAACATTCCACAACAACATCTCTGCGCTCAACGTAAACCTGACATGTTTTTTCAATATCTTTGTCACATTCTTCTAGGGCCTTTACCCCGGCCAACTGTACCGCCTGAAACGCTCCGGAATCGATATTTGATTTAATTCTGGTCAGTGCTTCAATAACTTTGCTGTTGCCAGCCGCCCATCCTATCCTCCAACCCGTCATATTGTATGGTTTGGAGAGGGAATTGAACTCTATGGCAACCTCCTCTGCACCTTCAACTTCTAGGATGCTGGGGGGTTTATTGCCATCAAAATATATTTCACTGTAGGCGGCATCATGGCAGATAATCACATTGTGTTTCCTAGCAAATTCAACAGCGGCAGCAAAAAATTCTTTTGACGCAGTGGCACCAGTGGGATTATTGGGGTAGTTTAAAAACATCAACTTCGCTTTATTTGCTATATTCCCAGGTATGGCATCAAAATCCGGTAGAAACCCATTGTCACTTTTTAGTTCCATCAAATAGGGTTCTCCTCCGGCTAGAATTGTTCCGATACCATATACAGGGTATCCCGGGTCTGGAACCAAATTGATATCTCCTGGATTAACATAGCAGTAAGATATATTGGCTATCCCTTCTTTTGACCCTATAAGAGTAACCACCTGATCCGAGGGGTCCAATTTCACTCCATATCTGTCGTTGTACCATTTTGCAACCGCTTCCCTAAACTCCAAAAGGCCCGCAGAGGTGGGATACTGGTGGTTCTCAGGATTTCTGGCCTGTTTGCACAGCTCTTCTATCACGGGGTTTGGTGTCGGTTTATCGGGATCACCGATCCCAAGGCTGATAACATCCTCACCCTGGGCCTTTAGCTTAGCGATTTGTTTTTCAATCCTTGCAAACAAGTAAGGGGGTAATTTTTCTATCCTTTGTGCTTGTCTCATCATCTGACCTCCTAAATAAATATTAATCCAAGGGGATTTTACCTTTAAATACTTCT
>JAAYRB010000078.1 GCA_012519005.1 Clostridia bacterium | reverse complement strand
CCGCTGCAGCGGGATCGATGCTTGTCTGAGGGTTTGTCTTTTAGGGTCTGGCCCATGTAAGTGGCAATGAGAGTCAGGTCCTACGCAACGGGAGATCATGAACCCCGCCAGGTCCGGAAGGAAGCAGCGGTAAGTGGTTGCCCCCGTGTGCCGTAGGGGTGCCTGAGTTGAGTTAACTGCATGGGTAACGCTTGGAAGGGAAATTCGAGGGCAGGTGCGCGGCCTTTATATATTTAAATTGAGGTGTTTCATGTGCAAGAATATGTTTCCCTGTATCGCAGACTGAGACCCACCAGATTTGGAGATTTGGTTGGGCAAGAACATATCAGCACAATTTTGAAAAATGCCCTACGGCTGGATAGGGTGAGCCACGCTTATTTATTTTGTGGACCTAGGGGGACGGGGAAAACTACTACTGCCAAATTGTTGGCCAGTGCGGTTAACTGTCATGATCCTGATGGGGTGGAACCCTGCAATCAATGTTCCAGCTGTGAACAGATCAGCAGGGGATATTCCATGGATGTGGAGGAAATAGATGGCGCCTCCAATAGGGGTATTGATGAAGTAAGGGATTTAAGGGAAAAAGTGAAGCTTACTCCCGCAAAGGAAAAAAACAAGGTTTATATTATTGATGAGGTACATATGTTGACCGGTGAGGCCTTCAATGCCCTGCTGAAAACCCTGGAGGAGCCGCCGGGGAGGACCATCTTCATTTTAGCTACCACAGAGCCCCACAAAGTTCCAGAAACCATCCTTTCAAGATGCCAGCGTTTTGATTTCAGAAGGATTAGTCAAAGGGAAATAGAGGAATACTTAATGGAAGTTGTTCATGCCCAGGGGGCGGAGGCGGATCCCCAGTCACTGTCAATCATCGCCAAGATGGCCCAGGGGGGCCTTAGGGATGCTCTATCCTATTTGGAACAATGCATGATATTCGGGGACGGAAAACTCGAAAAGGATCATGTGGATATAGTCCTGGGGAAGGTGAGTGACCAGGCCATCAAAGACTTAATCCAGTCGGTGAAGGAAGGGCATGTGGCCCAATGTCTTGAAATCGTTGGGGATGCGGCGGCCCGGGGGAAGGATATTGGCCATATTTTCAATGATATCCTTGAATATCTTCGGGGGCTTTTGATTTTGTCCACCACTGGGGATGCGGTCCACCTGATTCCCTACGGAGAGGATATTATTGAGGTAATGAATGAGCAGGTGGAGGATTTTTCAACGGGATCTTTATTTGAAATGATCCATGATTTGTCCCAATATGAACAGAAGGTGAAATGGTCCAATCAGCCCCAGATAATTTTGGAATTAGCGGTAATAAAGATGTGTCAATATGTGAAAAAGCCCCAGGGAGCCTCCGGGGATATTGCCTCCGCTGGAAGAGAAGCAAAGGCAGAGCCAAAGGTTCATGGAGGGCATGAAAAACCCCCCTTGGCGGCTGCGGAGCAAAAAATGGCCGTGGAGGAAGAAGGGGTAACTGTAGGGCCTGAGGAAAAGGAAAGCCCAATAATTTTAGAAAAAATAAGGGATGAATGGCAGGAAATCATGGTGCAGGTGAGGAACAGAAAGATCTCCCTTCATGCCGTGCTGTTGGAGGGCAAGCCCCGGGAGCTTGATGGGAAGGTATTAACCATTGTATTTCCCAGCAAATTTAAATTCCACAAGGAAACCGTGGAGGATGGAAAGAATAGAAAACTATTGGAATCAATTTTGTCCCAACATTTTAAGCATGCCATGAAAGTAAAATGTGTTCTGGAGGGAAACCCCGGGGTGGAGAAGCTTACCGGCGGGAATGAGGGGGAACAGGATCCCCTAGTAAGGGGTGCCCTGGAAATATTTGGCGGAGAAATTATTGATATCAAAAGAGATTGAGAATAATTGTAGGAGGGTATTAAATGGGTATGGGTAAAATGATGAAGCAGGTTCAAAAGATGCAGGCCAATATTGCCAAACTCCAGGAAGAGCTGGAGGAAAGAATCGTAGACATTGCTGCCGGCGGTGGTGCAATCGAGGTAAAGGCTAATGGCAAGCAAGAGATCCTGGAAATAAAAATTGATCCTGAGGTGGTAGACCCTGAGGATGTGGAAATGCTTGAGGATTTGGTCCTTGCGGCGGTCAATGAGGCATTGAGGGAAGCACAGGAAATGGTCAGTAAGGAAATGAGCAAGATTACCGGCGGAATGAAAATACCGGGATTGTTCTAGACATTGATAGATTATCCCAATTCTATCGCAAAACTGATCACGGAACTGAACAAGCTTCCAGGCATAGGCCCCAAAACTGCCCAGAGATTGGCTTTCTATATTTTGAACCGACCCTTGGCGGATGTGGAGGAGCTGGCGGCCTCGATTAAGGATGCCAGGATAAAAATAACCCATTGCTCCCACTGCGGCAATCTCACCGATGATGACCCATGTAAAATCTGCAGCAGCGGAAACAGAGACAGGAGCATAATTTGTGTTGTTGAAGGCCCCAAGGATGTAGTGGCCATTGAGAAGGCAAGGGAATTCAAGGGCCTCTATCATGTTTTGAGGGGGGTTATTTCCCCCATTGACGGGATCGGCCCCGATGATCTGACCATAAAGGAATTGCTAATAAGAATCCAGAGCGGCGAGGTCAAAGAACTCATCATGGCCACCAACCCAACGGTGGAGGGCGAAGCAACGGCCATGTACATAGCCAAGCTGTCAAAACCCCTAGGGGTGAAGGTGACCAGAATTGCCCACGGTATACCTGTAGGTGGCGATTTGGAATATGCCGATGAAATTACCCTGGCAAGGGCTTTAGAGGGAAGAAGCGAAATTTAAATAAACATCTATTTACAAGCGGTGGGTGTGAAGTAAAATCTCCATCATCGCATAGATTTACCCGGTTAAATAATGAACTGCGAATGAAACATGGTTTGCTAGAGGTTCAGAGAACCCTAAAAGCCATGTTTTTTATTTTGGTAAATATTATTGGTAGATTGGCTATTTTTCCATATTTTCTCCTTCCCTTGCTGATATAATTTAACTGGATGCTATTAGTTATTGTTTTGAGGGAAACGGCATCTGGCAATATAAGGTATCCTGGGGTAATATAAAAATGTGACCATAGAACAGGAACACATGACAGACAAAATTTACATGTGGGTTTGACAGGTATCTCGGATATCCCATGTATGAAAGCTACAGAAAAATACAGCCTTGTACAAAACCGGAACTGAGGTGTCACCCTTGAAAATATTTCTCAGTCTATATTTATTTATTGCGGTCATACTGACCCAATTTTCAGCAGCATATTTTTATTCAAAGAGCAGGACGGGATATAGAAGGGCTTTTTTCGTGCTGTCCATATGTATCGGGGTCTATTTATTTGGCTATTTGATGATCCTCAATTCTGACAATCTCCAAGAAATGATTATTTGGAACCAGATTCAATATCTTGGCCTTCCTTTTATTTCTGTGTCCTGGCTCATGGTGTCCCTCCTTTATACCAAAACGGTATACAATCTAAAAAATTGGATGACATTTTTATTTTTCATTATACCTGCTGCAACTTTTGTTATCCGGCTCACCAATCCCTGGCACAATCTTTACTATAGATCTTGGGCGTTAAGGGAATTTTTTGGATACCCCTCTTTATATATGGAGAGGGGCTATTGGTATTATGTTAATATATCCCATACGGTGCTGTGTTTGTTCCTGGCTGTCATCATCTATAGTCTTGGGTACCGGAGGAATAGGGCGGGGTATACAAGGCCCCAGTTCCTGGCATTCCTATTTGCCTCTCTTTTTCCTCTTTTGGGGACCATGCTGGTTGTATTTTGCACAGATAAGTGGGTTGTTGATTACTCCGCTCTACTTATGCCCATATCTTTGATTATTATAAGTTACAGTATTTTCAAATATGATTTTTTGGAAATAAAGACTTTAGCTAGGGAAACTATCTTTGAGAACAGTATCGATGGTATGGTAGTATTGGAGCCGGGGCTTTTCGTAGTTGATTATAATAAAGCGGCCAAGGATTTTTTCACGGCATTAAATATATCCCTATTGGGCAGTTCCTTGGAGGAGTCTATCGGTAAAGATCAGCAGCTGCTGGAAATTTTCAAGAGCAGTGCCATTAAGGAGTTTTCGGTGACAATGGCCGGAGAAGAACGGTTTTATGAAATAGAAACTATGCTCCTAGGGGATTCCGGTGATGAAAATGCCAGAATGCTTAAAGCCATCCATGATATTACAGATAAGAGAAAAGCCCAGGAAAAACTAAGGATCTTGGCTACCACAGATTCCCTCACGGGCCTTTATAATCGATCTCAATTTTTGATGTTGGCCCGCAGAGAATTGGTTTGGTCAAAAATACACAACGAGGAACTTTCCATATTGATGATGGATCTGGATCATTTTAAAAATGTCAATGACAGCTTTGGACATGCTGCCGGGGATGAAGTGATTCACGAGGTGGGGAATATCGTAAAAAACAGCTTTCGAAAAACTGATATTGCCGGGCGTCTAGGGGGCGAGGAATTTGCGGTGATTTTAAAAAACACATCACTCAAGGAGGCCGAGAATGTGGCCGAGCAGTTCCGGGAGGCAGTGGCTAGATCAAAAATAATTTACAAAGACGAGGAGATCGGTATAACAATCAGTATAGGGGCGTCATCAAGTTCGGGTATGGATCAGAATGATAATTCCATTGAGGAGATTTTAAAAAGGGCGGATGATGCTCTATACATGGCTAAGGCCGGGGGTAGAAACTGCGTTGCCACCATCCAATCCGATGATGATGGGTAATGAGTATTCCCCGGGGTATTGAAACTAAAAATTTAAGAAGAGGAGTGCGGCATTATAATATGACAAAAGTTGTTGCTTTTACAGGAGCAGGGATATCCAAAGCCAGCGGCATACCCACCTTTGAGGAAATGGGAGATCTGCGGGATAAGCTGAGCAGGGACTATTTCCAGAGTCACCCGGAGGTGTTCTACTCAAATCTTTTGGAAATGAAGAAAAAGATTGATGAAGCAAAGCCCAATGATGCCCATCTGTCCTTGGCCCAATACGGGATCCCTATAATAACTATGAATATTGACGGCCTTCACAGCCGTGCAGGAAGCGAGATCGTTGTTGAGATGCATGGGAATCTAGAGTTTGTATTTTGTGCAAACTGCGATACAAATCATCCCTTTGATGTTCTGGTTGATTCCCACCATTGCGAAAAATGCCGCCGCATATATGAGCCCAATGTGGTTTTATATGGGGATACAATACCCCACTACATGGATGCGGTGGATTTGCTGGGGGAGGCGGACAGGCTCTTGGTTGTGGGCACATCATTTTATACTTCTACCGCTAACGGTATGGTTCATATAGCAGAGAGTGCGGGGAAAAAAGTAGATATAATCAATGAAAATTCAGAAGATGAGGTGCCAATATATTTAGAAAGCCTTCTGGGTAATGGGTCTAAATAGGGGATCGGTATCTTGCAGCTGTTAAGCCATGGGAAAAGGGAGGGGTAGTTCCTTGGAGCCATGGTTTTTCTATGGGATAATTACATTGGTCATTATATTTAGCTGTTGATAAAAAGTTATGAATACACTTTCTATGTCACAGGAAGATAAAATGGGGGTGAACAGCCATGACAATCGTCAGCGTGAAAAATCTCGAAAAATTATATGGGGATTTTACGGCGGTTGACAATATTTCATTCGATATCGAGCGGGGGGAAGTATTTGGATTTTTGGGTCCCAATGGGGCGGGTAAGACCTCCACCATCAACATGATGATCGGCCTGTCCCGACCCACCGGGGGAAGTATCACCATCGATGGGATGGATGGTATCAAGGATATTAAAAAAGTCCAGGGGATCATAGGGGTTATCCCTGATGAAAACAATTTGTACGGTGAGATGGATGGCTTTGAAAATCTATGTTTCTGTGCTTCATTATACGGAATGGCTAAGGAGGAACGGGAAAAAAGAGCAGTGGAACTCTTGGAGCAGTTTGATCTAACTAAGGCCGGGGAACGGCCTTTTAGAGCCTATTCCAAGGGAATGAAGCGCAAACTCACCATTGCCGCCGGTATTATCCATGACCCTAAAATATTATTTCTTGACGAGCCCACCACGGGGATAGATGTGGAGAGCGCCCGGGATATAAGGGGCCTCATCCTGGACCTAAAAAAACAGGGAAAGACAATCTTCATCACCACCCATTACCTGGAGGAGGCGGAGAGGATCTGTGACCTCATCTCCTTCATTGTGAAGGGTAGGATTGTAAAGATCGGTAGGGTCAGTGAACTGATGGAGAATATAGAGAGGGAGCATAAAGTAAAGCTTTTATTAAATGAAAATGTCAATACAATCAAGGGGGAATTGGAGAACCATTTCAGTGATCTCAAAATAGAAATCCCGGATGGGGGCTCCTGTCTGATCACTTCCAATGAACGCCTCCCCCTCTTTCCCGTCCTTCAGTTTCTTGAGAATAGGGGCATTACCGTCTATGAGGCCAGGGAAGTGAAACCTTCTTTGGAAGAAGTATTTGTTAGAATAACCGGGGCACAAAGTAAAAGGGGAGAGGTGGGATACAGATGAAAACACTCATAGCCTTCTGGAATATTTTAAAAAAGGATATCAATAATTACTATTTAAAACCACCTAATATCAGCTGGGGTATCATTCTTCCCCTTTCATGGGCATTGATGCAGCTCATTCGTTCATCGGGAAATATAGAAATTATTGAGCTGCTGCCGGGTCTGATGGCCATGAGCATACTTTTTGGGACAACCTCTATGCTGGCTGTCACCATTACCTTTGAGAGGAGGGGGCATTCCTTTGACCGGCTGCTGCTGGCGCCCATAGGCCTGGGAACTCTAGTATTTGCAAAGCTATCAGGAGCTATAATGTTCGGTATGGTCAATGCCTTTGTACCCGTGGTCTTTGCGGCATTTCTAACTGATCTGGGCGGAATAAATTGGCCCATTATAATCATCACGGTTTTTTTAATTGCTCTTACTTCCGCATTGATTGGCCTGTTCATTGCAGTTTCCGCCAAGGAAGTTTTCGAGGCCCAGACGTTTTCAAACTTTTTTAGATTCCCCATGCTCTTTCTATGCGGCCTATTCATCCCCATCGCAGAACTCCCCGGTGTGGTAAAACCCCTATCCTTCGCCCTACCCTTGACCTATGGGACCGATATATTGAACGGCATGATCACAGGCAGCTCTATCTTTAGCACTGTATCCAATATTCTCATCATGATAGCCTTTGCAGCAGCCCTGTTTTACTTGTGCCTGAGGAATATAAGCAAAAAATGGATTTTATAAAGGGCCCTATGCATATATAACAACATTCAATGTATTAGGGATTTATTTTTTATGCAGGGTAACCTAGCGGCAGGATAGAAGGTATTCCTAATCACCATTTAAAAGAGGGATGTCATATGCAGTTTCGCCTAGGCGAGCTCTTTTGCGGCCCCGGCGGTATTGGGATGGGAGCGAGGCTTGCCAACATAACCCACAGGGGTAATTTGTTCTCTTATAAACATATGTGGGCTACGGATTATGATAAGGATACATGTGCTACTTACAGAAGAAATATTTGTCCAGACAGACCGGAAGCCGTTATCTGCAGGGATATAAGGGAGCTGGATTTTAGTATCTTGTCCGATATTTCCAGTGTAGATATTCTGGCTTTCGGTTTCCCCTGCAATGATTTCAGTATCATAGGGGAACAAAAAGGAATTGATGGCTTGTACGGCCCACTGTATAGATACTGCGTAAAGGCTGTGAGACACTTTAAACCACTGTTGTTTTTTGCGGAAAACGTTGGTGGCCTAAGGAATACGAATGACGGAAATACATTTCGTGTAATCTTAGAGGAGTTTTCCAATGAGGGATATGTACTTTATCCACATTTATATAAATTTAACGAATATGGGGTACCCCAAACAAGGCATAGGATTATTATAATTGGTATAAGGAAGGATATAGACATTATTTTCAGGATACCCTCTCCCGAACCTTATAGGGACATGGATATTTCATGTAGAAATGCAATTCTAGACCCACCTATACCGGACAATGCTCCCAATAACGAAAGGACAAGACAGTCACCGACTGTAGTCAAAAGACTGAGTTATATCAGACCAGGAGAAAATGCTTTTACTGCTGATATGCCTGAGGAGCTCAGGTTGAACGTTAGGGGGGCCAGGATAAGCCAAATTTATAAACGGTTGGAGCCTGACCGTCCCGCTTATACCGTTACCGGAAGTGGTGGTGGTGGAACCCATATGTATCATTGGTCGGAAAATAGGGCTTTGACAAACAGGGAACGGGCAAGACTTCAAACCTTTCCGGATGATTTCGTGTTTGAGGGATCTAAAGAAAGCGTACGAAGACAGATTGGCATGGCCGTCCCAGTTCAGGGTGCAAAGGTTATCTTGGAGGCTGTGTTGAAGACCTTCGCGGGTATAGAATACCCCTACGAACACCCCAATCTTGTACATTCCGAAGGCAAGTTGTTTAATGAGGGGGCTGTGTAATGATGATTTCCTGTAATATTTTTGACCCAGTTCTTCTGGACCCAGTGAGAGACGGGGCTGACGAGCTTTATATTGTTTCCGGTTATGCAACATCAGCAATGGCCTTTCACCACCTAAAAAAAATTGAGGAATGCGGTCTTGCGGAAGGATCCGTTAATTTGATTGTGGGGATGACTTCACTGGATGGTATATCCATAGATAACCATAAGGGTTTCCAAAGCCTTATGGGCTTATATAAGGATCGCTTTGTTTGCAGTTACGTATTCAACCAGCCCCCGGTTCATTCAAAAATTTATGTTTGGTGTAAAAGGGATATTCCCGTTTCAGCATTTGTTGGATCCCCCAACTATACCCAAAATGCATTTTATAGGCAGCGAGAGGTAGTTAATGCGTGTGATCCCAAGGAAGCCCTAAAATATTTTTCATCCCTGTCTAAGGAAACAATATACTGTACCCACGGAGATGTTGATAATGTTGTACGAATGCATAAAAAAATTTATACAGAGCCAGAGGACAAAAGCATGTCCCCGGGCAAGCCTATAATAACCGGATTGGAAACCGTTAATGTTTCTTTATTAAATCATATGGGTGAAATGCACGGCAAGGCGGGCTTAAATTGGGGGCAGCGGGGGGCTAGGAACAGGAACGAAGCATATATCCCCTTGAAGGCTGACATAGTGCACTCGGATTTTTTCCCCGAAAAAGGCATTCATTTTACTGTTAACACGGATGATGGCAAAATATTGATCTGCACTCGTGCACAAGGGGATAGCGGTGGGAAGGCAATTCAGACTCCCCACGACAACAGCCTCATAGGTGAATATTTTAGAAACAGAATGGGTTTAATGTCAGGGGATTTTGTTACAAAAAATGATTTGCTAAACTACGGCCGGACAGATGTGGATTTCTATAAAATTGATTTTGAAACATTTTTTATGGACTTTTCTGTTGGTGGTTCCTGAGCATATTGGTTGGTTTTATGGATGTTTTTTATACGAGAGAATCTGATCGGCAAGCCTATTTGGTGGGCTGCCGATTTTTGTATATAAGGGCTTATTGAGTATGCGGGGAAGGATAATTTTTACATAAGATATTAAAGGGTATGTTCTTCATATGGAATAAGTTCGTATAAAGTTGGAGTTGGTTTATGCCCAGGGTGTTTACATTTTTTCAATGCTATAATAACATACAAGCAATCATGGAATATTATGTAATCGAAAAAGAGAAAGATACATGTACTGATTTGACCTTGGTATCCGCCCAGCTGCGTTTTTCACTAAAAAAGGAGGGATATTTTGATAGGGTGGAATTTTCCTTCTAACAATTATGGTAGGGACAGTGGGTTTAATGACGCGGGAATAGAACACTTTAGAGGTGATATATGGGGTTCCTTGGCACGTGAAATTATCCAAAATTCTCTGGATGCAAAATGTGAAGAATCAGATAAGCCGGTTGAAGTGCATTTTGAATTCAGATACCTCCCAAGGCAGCAATTTCCAGGTAGAGCTGAGTTTGCTGGTATCCTCAGAGCATGCAAAGAATTTTGGAAAATTAATAAAAAAGCGAAAATATTTTTTAACAGTGCGTTAGATGTAGTGAAAAGTCCGGAGATTCCAGTATTGGTCGTCAGAGACTTCAACACTACTGGATTATCTGGCTCCGGTGGCGATTTTGGCTCGGATTGGTATGACCTGGTTAAATCCGAGGGTGCGTCAAATAAACGTATGGGGGCAGGCGGTTCATTTGGTATTGGTAAAAATGCGCCCTTTGCATGCTCAAAACTTCGCACGGTATTTTATGGAACTAAGGATAAAACCGGGAAAAGGGCCCTACAGGGGGTTGCAAACCTTGTAACACATAGAAACGAAGTGGGAGAAAAAACCCAAGGTACGGGCTATTATGGTATTAAGCACAGGAACCAGCCCCTACATGACTACGAAAGCAGCGGAGGGTTCTTTTTTAGGGACAAGGTAGGGACGGATATTTTTATTTTAGGCTTTAATGCCGCCATCGGCTGGGAAAATAAAATAGTTGATTCTATTTTAGAAAACTTTTTTGTTTCAATAAACAGGGAAAAATTGATAGCCAAAGTTGGGGACATATTGATAGATCACCATACCTTACCGGAACTATTGAAAGTCCAGATTGAGAACAATGAGACTTCTAAAAAAAATTACTCCCCGGAATACTACAGGTCCCTAGTTTCACCCGAAAAAACGTTTGTTGAAAAAGATTTTGAAGGGCTTGGTGCTCTGAAATTATTTTTGCTGTCCAGTAAAAATTACCCTAAAAGAGTTGCAATGGTGAGAAGCACTGGTATGAAAATATTTGACAAAGGCCATTTCAGAACACCCTTAAAATTTGCCGGGGTATTTATTGCTGAAGGTGTAGGGTTAAATGAGGTGCTGCGTCAAATGGAACCACCGAGTCATAATAAATGGGTAGCAGAGAATTATGAAAATGATCCAGTATTTGCAAGAAGAATATTAAGGAAAATTAATGAGTGGCTTAATGAAAAAATACGGACAATTTCTGCACCCGATGATTCAGAGGAACTGGACATCGAAGGGATTAGCCAGTTTTTACCTGATGATCTTGATGATGTTCCTTTTTCGGAAGATGAAGACAAGTCCACCAAGGCAGAGAAAGCCACACCTGTAAAAACTTATACTGTGGGGGTTGAATACAAACCAGTGCCTGTAACAATAGTGTCAGGTTTGGAAGCAGCAGCTTCCGACAACCTTGACGATACCAAGGGCATAGGTGAATTGATTGAGGGCTGCAGCGAGAAAAATCAAGAAACGAAAACCACCGAGCAAGGTAAGCCTCGTGAAAGTAAAGGGGTCTCGGCTGTAGGTGAAGGAGAAATAAAAGGCGGCTTTCCTGACCGCAAAGGAAGGAAACCTATACGGCATCGGGATTCAGAAATACTTGAGAGTGCTAGAAGCTTCATCCTTAGTCCCAGTAAAGGCATTTATAATTTACTATTTAGATCTAGATTTAACTGCAAGGGGTTTATAAAACTCAAGGCCGTTGGTGAGGTGGGTATGGAGAAGATCCTGATTAAATCCGCTGTCGAAAAAAACACAAGGAAAAAAATTGATATAATAGACAAAGACACTTTGGGACCGATAGACTTTAAAGCCGATAAAAAGCAGGGTTTAATTGTTTATCTTGAAAATGCTTCAAGATGTTCACTTGAGGTGATGGCTTATGGAAATTAATTATAGGCAGTTTCCACACCCGGTGTTATCATATTTTTCTGACGATATTATAGGAAGCAAATTTGAGGTGAAATTTAATGTCGATGCTGCCCAATTCAGAAATAAATATAGTTTCACAGCAGAATTCTATATAAACAACAAATGTCTTTTAAAGTATATACATATGAAGAAATTTTGCTATGCACTCCATATAGAGTGTGCCGTAACAAGATACAGAAATCTTTTCAAATCCTTCAGCAGAAAAATGCTGTTCAATATACTCTCAGATAAACTAGACGGCAAAGTGGAAGTATGTCCGATGATTATATCTGCTGAGCATGTTAATAGTTATCGAAATGAAATGTTTAATCCTGATTATGGTGACATTACATTCATAATAAAAAAAGGTGACATCCTTGCTGTTGACCGAAATATTGTGTTTTCTGCAGACAAGAAGATTGATCCATTAAGAAAAATATCCTCAATATTTACTATTGGATTAAACAGGAGTCCCAATGCCCCACCCATTGATATTGACGCAATGGGGAACAGGGTGGTTGTGTTGATGAATAAAGAAAATTTTGAAAGATACAGAATTTTAAAACTCGATCAGAATATGCACTCTACCCTGGCCTGTGTCACGGCATTTCCTGCTTTAATCTCACTGCTGGAAACATTAAAAAGTAATATTCAAGAGGATGAAGCAAGAATCGGGGATTACGAGGGCCTTCGATGGTTTAGAGTTATATCAAATAAACTGAATGAGTTAGGGGTAAATGTACACGATGGGGATTTGCTTAATGAGTCTAGTTTAAAAATTGCGCAGGAGCTCATAGGAAATCAATTGACCGGTTCCCTTAAAAACCTTGAAGGGTATATTACAGATTTTTGATTGTAAGGGGGGTTTTGTTTGAACCTATACGGTATAAGAGAGGCTTATTCCTCAAGGCTAAAATCAAATATTTCTGCTAATATTGAGTTGTACAAAAAGGACGAGCCGTGGATATCGGACTACTTTAAGGATGATAACTGGTTTATAAACACGGGTTTAAGTATGAATGTTGTTGAACTGCTAAAACCCTACAAGAACAATTTATATGATCTTGAAAATACCAGACTCATTTATGATGCGCTTATGCATCTTAAGGTTTCTCAAGCAATAGACGAACGCATCTGGGTTTATTTAACCCATGAGACCTTTTGGGGATATATGAGAAAACGGTGGCCCATGGAGAACAAAAAAAATCCTGCCAAATTCATAAAGGATAGATATTTTTTGGCTTCCAACAATGATAGAGCCTTGATTAGAAATGGTATTTCCAGGCTGTGGTGGTATGGACATATTACATACGATAGCGAAAGGGTAGATAAATATGGGCTAACGAAGATTTTGCTGTCGAAACAGGACATAGCAGCTAACTTACTTGAAAGAAGTTTCTCAAGAAATAAAAATATTACACATGCCGTACTATCTGTTTTGGAAGATAACGAAAAGGCAGGAAAGCCCTTGCCAGATCGCGAGCATTTTAGACAGCTGATGAAACAAATAAATTTGCTGGGGGGATTTTCTGTTTTGGATGCCTTAGAGTCAGGTGAACTTAAGGAACTCCTATCTAAGGCACTTGGGGATGCTGTTTAAAAACGGCGGCTCGAGGATACCAGGGTATGGCTTATTTTAATTATAATGGTATCTGATTAAGAGCCCCTGTGTTGAGTGCTGCACTTTTTAAAGTGGCAGTATTTCAAAGCAAAGCAGTAATCGCATTTTGGGTTTCTTGCCGTACAGATGCCTGAGGCAAAGTCTAGTACAGCCCACACGATTACCTTGACATCACCTTCTGACAGTAAAAAGCTTCCAAGGTAATCTGCGAGCCCTATATCCATACGAGGACGGCTCATGAGGCTCTGCAGGCCGAAAACCCTTTTAGAGATTCTTACCATATTTGTATCCCATGGAAGATACTTTTGCCCGTATGCAAAACAGGCTACCGCCCTAGCAATATAATTGCCAACACCAGGCAGCTTTAACAATTCGCTGATTCTGCTTGGTACCTTACCACAGTATTCTTGGGAGATCACGCAAGATACGGCGGCCAATCTTTCTGCCCGATAGATTAGCCCCAACGGCCTGAGTATAGATTTTAACTCATAAGGATCCGCTTTTGCTAATAAACTGGGGGTGGGATATTTTTCTACGACTGTATTGTATATTTCCTCTACCATTCGTGCATTTGTTTTTTGCAATAGAAATTCTGATATCAGAATGTTAAATGGGTTTTTGGTTTTTCTCCATGAAAAGTATCTTCTAAAGTCCTCCCAGTTATTTAAAAGGTCAAAACGAAATTGCCCTGCGAGAACTTTTAACTCCGCACACACAAATATCACCCCACTAAAAAAAAAAAAAGGTTTCTGTTCTTACTTTAACAATCATATCATTAAACGAAGCACTATATCTCTGAAAATGATTCCAAAAATATACTCCCTCATGGCAAGGGGGCTGATAAATGTTTCCAAGATGGTATTTTCAAATGAAATACTTATAGTGTTCATTCTAACCAAAATGTCTTAATGCGGCTTAAGGGGGGGGGATAGACTTTTGGAAGAGCCTGATATGAGATCAAAAAATTTAGTCCGGCAGAACAAGAAAAATATAATGGAATCAATAATGCAATACCTTCCAAATGTTATCAAAGAAACTGAAGGTGAAGGGGGCAAAATTATCAGGGCGGTGGATTTCCAGCTGCTGAAGCAGGAATTGTCAGACATGATCATAGATAGCGGCAAGGAAAGATACCAATTTACTTGGCCGGGGAAAAAGAAAGCCATGGCCGCCGCCAATGTCCCCATAGAAAAACCCTCAGGCCGGTGAGGGAAGAAAGCCTACACTGGGACAGTACAAGTAATCTGTATATAGAAGGGGATAACTTAGATGCTTTAAAGCTGCTCCAGGAATCCTACCTAAACAAGATTAAATGTATCTACATCGATCCTCCCTACAATAGGGGGGATGATTTGATTTATCGGGATAGATTTGTTCAGGATAGGGATGAGTATCTGACAGCAACGGGCCAAGTGGATGAAGAGGGCAACCGGCTTTTTAAAAACAGCGAATACGATGGCAGATTTCACAGTGATTGGCTCACCATGATGTACCCCCGGCTGAAGCTGGCCAGGAATTTGCTCAGGGAAGATGGAGTTATATTTATCTCCATTGATGATAATGAGGCACATAACCTAAGAAAAATTTGCGATGAAATATTTGGTGAAAGGAATTTTGTGGCGGATCTGATATGGGCCAACCGGGAGGGGGGAGGCAGTTCCGACAGCAGGCTTTTTAGAATAAAGCATGAGCATATAATTTGCTTTGCAAAAGACGCTGGAGAGACCCATATTGCCGGGGTGCCCATCAGCAATATGTCCAGATATAGGCTTGAGGATGAGTACGTAGGGACTAGGGGGAAGTATTACCTGCAAAAACTGGGTATGGGCTCCATCCAGTATTCCCCTTCTTTGGATTATCCCATCACCGCCCCCGATGGGACCAGCATCATGCCCGCAGACAATAATCGGGGTAGAAGGGCCTGCTGGCGTTGGTCAAGGGAAAAATTCCACTGGGGTAGAGAAAATGGTTTCATTGAATTCAGGAAGGACAAGAGGGGTGTGTGGATCGTCTATACCAAGCAGTATTTGAGATGTGACAATAAAGGAAATGTCATCAAAAGGACGCAGCGGCCCATGGGGATAATTGACGAATATTCCAGTACCCAGGCCTCAAAATTGTTGGATTCCATGGGGTTGGGCGGCTGCTTTGATTATTCAAAACCGGTGGAGCTCGTGGCATATCTTATAGATAGGGTTGTCACCGGTGATGCCATAATCCTGGATTTCTTCTCTGGCTCCGCCACCACCGCCCATTCAGTGATGCAGCTCAATGCCCGGGATGGGGGCAATAGGAAATACATATTGGTTCAATTGCCTGAACCAACGGATGAAAAATCTGAAGCCTATAAAGCCGGTTTTAAAAATATTGCAGAAATCGGCAAGGAACGCATCCGCCGGGCGGGTAAAAAGATCAAGGAAGAAACTGGGGCGGATATGGACTATGGTTTTAGGGTTTATAGAGTTGATTCTGTGCCGGGGCGGGGATGCCCGAACATAAATGGAGCGGGATGAGTTCAATACGAGGAAGCCTACAGATGCCATTGCCCAACACCAGCCCACCTTTTTCAGAAACAACCTAAGGGAGTCCATTGTAAAGGCATCCGTAATCATCTATTATATGTTGACAAGGTAAGTGATGGGTGGACGAGATGGCAAAGGACAGCTTCAAGGGGGCGATGAAATTGAAAACAATTGGACTCATCGGGGGTATGAGCTGGGAATCCTCATCGGAATATTACCGTATTATCAATGAGGAGGTAAAAAACAGGCTTGGGGGCCTCCATTCCGCAAGATGTATACTGTATAATGTGGATTTTCAGGAGATTGCAGACTATCAAATAGAAGGGAATTGGGGGGCAGCGGCCCGGAGATTGGGCGATGCAGCGAAAAGCCTGGAGAGGGCGGGGGCGGATTTCATCGTCCTTTGCACCAATACCATGCACATAGTTGCCCGGGAGATGATGGAGGGCATTGATATACCTTTACTTCATATTATTGATGTCACGGCGAAAGAGGTATTATCCCGGGGGATAAAAACCGTGGGTCTTCTGGGGACGAGATATACCATGGAACAGGACTTTTATAGATCCCGCCTAGAATCTCACGGCCTAAGGGTATTGGTGCCGGGGGAAAAGGACAGGGAAATGGTTGACAGCATTATCTTTGATGAGCTTTGTTTAGGTCAAATAAATGAGGAGTCAAGGATTCATTACATAAGGGTGATAGAGGATTTAGCGAAAGATGGTGCCAAAGGAATTATCCTGGGCTGTACTGAAATCGGCCTGCTGGTAAAATCCGGCGATTCCCCCATGCCGCTTTTTGACACAACTTTGCTCCATGCGGTGGGTGCCGTGGATTTTGCTTTAGTAAGTGATCAGGAATAGATACCTCAAGCAGAGAATTAAATTAAAATTATTTATACCTTGGGCCTTTGGGCCCTTTTTTTATATTTTTTTACCCCCCTTGGAATACTAAGGAGGCAAAGAAAAAGCAAAAAATAAATGAGACTAGGGTGATATAATTGTTTAGATTTGCTGGAAGGATCGTGGGGAGAATAGCCCGGGGTGCCGTGGATATGACGGCGGACAAGGCGGTGGATCGAACCATCAAAGATCAATATACGGAGAATCTTTTTGAGCTGATCCCCGTGGCCAGGAAGGTGGATCCCGTATATATGATGGAAATATTGATGCGGGCGGATCAGGGAAAGCCCATATCCCGGCCTTTGGGAAGCCACAAAAGGCTGGAGCTGTCCCCCTGGGATAAGCTCATGTTCAATCCCGTTCATCTCTTTCGTTTTCCCACCATGGGGAGCACCGCCATTTCAACTTCGGTGACCATCGGAAGGGGGGCCAAAAAGCCCCTACATCTTTCCATTCCCATTATGATCGCCGGGATGTCCTTTGGGGGTGCCCTGAGCAAAACTGCCAAAATTGCTCTGGCCAAGGGGGCATCCATGATTGGTACGGCCAGCAATACCGGGGAGGCAGGGCTTCTAAGGGAGGAAAGGGCAGCAGCCAATTTACTTATCGGGCAGTACAACAGGGGGGGATGGCTCAACTCCAAGGAAAAATATAGCGAAATGGATGCCATTGAGATACAGCTGGGGCAGGGGGCCCAAGGGTCCGCCCCCCAGAAAACCGCCCATAAGAATATCGGTGAGGAATACAGGAATGTTCTGGAACTGGGCCCGGATCAGGATGCGGTCATCGGCTCCCGTCTTCCCGGAGTGGACACTAAGGTGGAATTTATCTCCCTGGTAAATCAGCTAAAAGTTGAGACCGGGGTGCCTGTGGGTCTTAAAATAGCTGCTACCCATCATTTGGAGAAGGAGCTTCAGATCGCATTGGAGGCGGGGGTAGATTTCATCACCCTTGATGGTGCCGAGGGGGGTACCCATGGTTCTTCCCCCACCACGGAAGATGATCTGGGGCTGCCCACTCTTTACGCCATCAGCCGGGCATCAAAATTCCTGGCAAGTAAAGGTATGGAACAAGGTGTGAGCCTTATAGCCGCAGGGGGGATCATTACTCCCGGGGATTGCCTAAAGGCCATGGCCCTGGGGGCCGATGCGGTATATATGGGAACTGCGGTGGTGCTGGCTTTAATCGGGGATCAGATGACCAAAGCCCTCCCCTTTGAGCCTCCCACGGATTTGGTGGTCTACAATGCAAAGATGACGGACAGTCTGGATGTCAATAAATCAGCAAATAATTTATATAATTTCCTCAAGGCTTCGGTGATGGAAATGCAGCAGGTTTGCTATTCCCTGGGGAAATCCGGTCTTTCGGAGGTGGACAGGCAGGATCTATGTGCCCTTGATCCCCATATCAGTAGGGCCGTGGGTGTAGAACTGGGGTTCATCTCCCCCGGGGAGCAATCCCAGTATTTTGCAGAACATATGGATCTACCCTTTATCAGTGCTAAGGGGGATGAGCCCTTGGGGCATGACCAACCCCGTCCGCAACACTGATACTAAGCGGGCGGAAGGTATGCATAACATTAAAAGACACCCTCCCCATCATATGGAAAGGGTGTTTTTTCTTGTGTGGATTTGGCTGAGGCCGGCAGCTCGTATCTCCAATAATCAGCTGGGCATGGATGCACCGGGAACTTCGATGGCCGAGGTGTTGACATCAATGACCACGGGCTTTTGGGATTTTAGGCCCTCTGTCAATGCCTTGTCCAGCTGTTCCACATTATCAACTTTTATCCCCACACCCCCACAGATATTTGCAAAGCCCGCAAAATCGGGATTGAGCAAGTCCGTACCTAGGGGTTGGAGGTTTTCCATGAGCATCCTGTTTTTTTCCATGGCAAGACACCCATTATTGAGCACCACTACAACTATTGGCAGCTCATATTTGATCGCAGTTATGAATTCCGCAAAGGTCATGGTGAAACCGCCGTCCCCGGCAATGGCCACCACCGGTGAGTTGGGGGAATGTATCTTTGCTGCTATGGCCGCCGGCAGTGCGAAGCCCATGGTTCTCCATTTTCCCGAGATAATGGCCCTCTGATTCGCAGGTCTGAATACCCTACCAAACCAAGCTGTACTATCCCCGGTGTCAAGGCAGATGAGAGCATCCGTCGGAAGGTTTTTCTCAAGGCTTTTAATCACCGCTGCGGGATGTACAGGGAAAGTATTCTCATTTACTTCCTTTTCCAACACCCCCAGCCAGCTGTTGATTTCCCCTTTGATCATATCCTGCCATTTTTTATTGTTTTTAGGATCGACCCCTTGGATAATGGCAGAGAGTATTTCCCCACAATCCCCGGCTATTCCATAGGTGTACTTTGGGCCCACATTGAGATTTGAGGGGTTTTTGTCAATTTTGACGGTGTCGATCCCCTGGGGTACATAATTCTTTGGCCACCAATTGGCACCGATTATGAGACATAGATCCGATTGGTTCAATATCTTGGTGCTGGCCGGGCTTCCCGCATGACCCAGCCCCCCGATATATAGGGGGTGCCCCTTATCCACCACCCCCGTTCCCGCCAGGGACGTGATTATACCCGCACCCAATTTAAGGGACAGCTGGGTTACCTCGTAGTTGTAGGGACGCCCGCCTTCTCCCACGATGATGGTTGGATTTTTTGCCCGATTGATTGCCTCTATGGCATCGGAAATGACCTTATCTGAGGAAACAGGGTGCTCTTTTAGGTACGGTGCCAAGGGGGCTGTTTCCTTGGTGCAGGGGGCGGCAAAAATATCCTTCGGGATGGTGATATGAGAAACGGATTTACCCGTGATTGCTTTTCTATAGGCCTTTTCCATGATTTTTATAGTGGAGTTTGGATCAACCAGCATATCACTGTAGGCCGCCAGGGAAGAAATGAGCAGCTGCTGGTTTAGGTATTGCTTTGCATTGGTGCCCACATCCTTTAGTTTCACCTGCCCGGTGATGGCCAGGACTGGTACCTTGTCTGTGTGGGCATCCGCTAAGCCATTGAGCAAATGCACTGTGCCGGGCCCGCCGTCCGCAATACATACCCCCAACTCCCCTGTAAGCTTGGCATGGGCGGAGGCCATGAGGGCGGCGGATTCCTCATGTCTTACCTGATAGAATTTGATACCATTTTGCTGGGCCAGCGCATCCATGAGATGAAAAATATTGTCTCCTACGAAGCCGAAAATTGTCTTGACCTTCCACGATGACAGCTGTTCAATTATTTTATTTGCAACATTGGGTGAATTCACTTAGGTATCCCCTTTATCCGGTATGGTTTTTATACTTACATAATTACCAAAAAGGGGATAATTATGCAATCAAAGACCCACTTAGCTGCGGCCTTTTTCTAAGTCCAGAAGATATTCCTTCATGGGCAGTCCCCCGCCATATCCTACCAGGCGGCCATTATGTCCCACCACCCGATGACAGGGGATGATGATTGATATGGGGTTGCGGTTATTTGCCATACCCACTGCCCGGAAGGCCTTTGGATTTTCTATCTGGATTGCAATATCTTTGTAGCTTCGGGTTTCCCCATAGGGTATCTCAAGTAAGGCCCCCCATACTTTTTTTTGGAATTCCGTCCCTTGGGGGGCCAAGGGCAGATCGAAATTTTTTCTCTTGCCATTAAAGTATTCATCAAGCTGCTGCGCTGCCCTTTGCAGCAGCGGGGTTTCTTTGATTTCATGGTGATGGATGCGTTCATCTTTGCTTTCAAAGAGCAGGTGAGTGATTTTCCCTTTTTCCTCAGCAATTAATAAATTACCCATGGGGCAATCATAATGCCATGCAAATTTCACGGATCTTCCCTCCCGATTCTTCATATGGACTATGGGCAAAAAAGGTATGGAGGGCGTGTTGATCCCCCATACCGACTTCTTTGCACATATTGTAACATTTTTAAAAGGCTATTTAGGGATATAATTGTACAGGGATGGAAAAAGTCCTTTTGGACAGCGGATGTATGGATTTTGAGAGGATGATGTAAATGTGTGAATTCTGTACCAAGCATGGGGAGGGGAAAAGATGGTATGAGGTGATGGAGAATTACTCCAAGGAGATGCTGGAAGACCCTTCTCGGCAAAAATACATAGATCATTTCATCAAAAATGTACGCAATAATGCCGAAGGGAATATCAAAAAGCTTGAGTGGAGCAAAAGGAGATTGCCCATTGCCCATAGATTTATTAGAAAAGCGGCCACCGCCAATATGAAAAAATATCACTTCGGCCAGGTGGTCCCCCTGGAGGATGCTAAAAATATAGTTCATATGGTTCAATCAATAACCCGCATTGCCTGTGTGTGCAGGAATGTGGCCACAGGTAAAAGTAACGCCAGGTACTGCCTTCTTTTGGGAATAGATCCCTCGGAATCGATTAAGCATTGGCCGGAATTGGAGGCATCCATGGAAACATTGACTCCGGGGGAAGCGGAGAAGCTGCTGGATGATTTTGATAGGGAGGGCTTGGTTCATTCCATATGGACATTCAAGACCCCCTTCATCGGTGCAATCTGTAACTGCGGCCATGACTGCCTTGCATACAGGATTCAAGTGAGCTCGGATCTGATGAATCTAATGTTTAAAGGGGAATACACAGCCCACATTGATGAAGCGGAATGTGTGGGATGCCGGCAGTGTGAAAGGATTTGCCCATTCAGTGCCGTGGAATATTCCTCCGGCAGCGGAAGTTACTACATCAATCCAGAAAAATGTTATGGCTGTGGTGTTTGCAGGAATGTGTGCAAAAAAGATGCCATTTCTTTAGTGGACAAGGCTGTAATACGTTAATGACCGCCCCCTACAGGGTGGTTTTTTATTTAATCCTATAATTCATGCTATTTCATGTTGTTCTTTCTCATTATCCTGGGATAATTCCCTCTACCCAGTAATTACCTGAAGGTTTTTTTTCTTCGAAAATTGAAGGAATCAGCCTATGGGGACAAGCAGTAATTACTAGGGGGCGGGGAAATGAAAAAATTTTTAGCTGTATTCTTAGTAGGTATGGTCATTGTTTTGGGTTTTGGCACATATGCAAAACTGGCATCCATGGTGGAAGCCGGGGAAAAACCGGATATTTCCCCACACCATCCGGTGGAGGAAGCCTTAGCCGATGAAGGGGGTAGTCCCGAGTCACCGGAGCCCTCCAGTGAAGCAGGGACTGATACCCCAGAGCACAATATCGAGGATGAAAAATCGAAGGATACCCCGCCAAAGAAAGCAGACAATACGGAGGGTGAAAAGACCGAAGTTATCAGTCTTGCTGAGCTGTACAAGGAATATGAAGATATTGTTTTCTTCAAGGGACACCCCGACGATAAGAGGGTTGCATTGACCTTTGATGATGGGCCAGATGAAGTGGCCTGTGAAAGGATATTGGCCATTCTCAGGGAACATAACGTGCCCGCAACCTTTTTTCTAGTAGGAGAGAATGTTGTTAAATATCCCGAAGTTGTAAAAAATATTTTTGCGGAAGGTCATGTCATAGGAAGCCATTCCTGGTCCCATCACTATATGGACGAGATGTCATGGGGCAGTATAGAAAGAGAGATTCATGATACAGAAAATGCCATCCATGGGCTCATAGGTAAGGATGTAGCCCTGTTCCGCCCGCCCTATGGAAAATTGAACAGGGCGGCCCTGGAATTTCTAGGGCAGGATGGGTACAAGGTTATCAACTGGTCCTCGGATTCCTTGGATTGGAAATATCCTAAGAACGGCAATCGCATTGTCTCAAATACAATGCGGGATGCCGGTGACGGTGCCATAATGCTTTTTCACAGCCTAGCCGGCCCCAGTAAGATCACATCGGGAATTGAAGCAGCTCTACCAAGGATAATCAGCAGCCTTCGATCCCAGGGGTATGAATTCGTCACCGTGGATCAGCTCCTGTCCATCCCAGCCTATAAATAAGAGGTGATTACCCGCCGACATTGGATCCATTAAAAATACTCATGGGTAATTTTAGGGGTTGTAACTATTTCCAGATTCGTTTCAAAAGAAAAAATTCCTGTATATATCCCCATACCGAAATGGGGCTCATGAGCATTTGATAGGTCAAGACATATACAATAAATCCAAAGCGGTTTTTACGGATGTATAAATTCAGGCTTTTAAAAACCTTTCTTTGATAGTTGTAGAGGATATAGTTTTGCAGGAGAGCCAGGGGCAGCACAAATAATGTCATAGGGCCAACTACCCAAAATTTTCCGAAAAACAACGCCAGGATCAGCCCCGGTATCCAGCAAAATGTGTACACCACATCTAAGTAGGGCATCACGAGATTTATCCCAGTCAAATAACGCACATATTTGATGGGCTGGTGCCAGGGCTTTGTGATTTTCAATGCCTCTATCATGCCCCGGGCCCAACGGTTTCTTTGCCTAATAAATTGTTTTAGAGTTGCGGGAGCCTCCGTAAATGCCACGGCAAGGGGTTCAAAATACACCCTCATATTGCGTTTTAAAAAATTCCATGTCAGTACGATATCCTCCCCTATGGCGTCCGGCCAGCCCCCCACCTGTTTCAACGCATTGGTTTTATAGATGGAATAGGCCCCTTGGGCCACTAAGGTTCCTTGGTATAGACCTTGGAGCCTCTTTATGCTGGCTATTCCCAGAAAATAATCCCATTCCTGGAGTTTCGCCATAAAGCTCTCCCGGCTGTTTCTTACCAGCACAGCCCCGGCCACGGCACAGACATCATCCGGGGATGATTTGAAACGGGAAACAATCCTACGGACTGCTTCCCTATGAAGAAGGGTATCAGCGTCCAGGGTAATGACATACTCAGTTGTTACATACCCAAGGGCTTTGTTCAGGGCATTATATTTTCCCGGTTCACCCTCCCAGATAAGCTGGAGGTTTAATCCCAGGTTTTTTCCCGCCTCCCGGGCTGCTGAGGTGGTTTTATCTGATGACGCATTGTCCACCACGATTATATCCAGCCTTCCCCTGTAGTCCTGACTTTCAACATAGCTAAGGGTGTCCGCAATTTGATCCTCTTCATTTCTACAGGCGATTATTATGGTTATTGGATCCTTCGGATCAGTGATTTTATAGGGAGGTTGGCGATCCAACAGCAAGCTTGTCACCATAAAAAAGTTAATATATCCGGGGATGTACCCGATACCTGCAATGATCAAGATTGCCCCTAGCATGCCCACCAATGAGGAAAGATCCTTCAACCAAGGTATGGAAACAAAAATAGAAAAGGCCATCCATAGGGCGGCCAGGGAATGCCCCAGTACAAATTTTTTGTCGATGCTGATATACCTATCGGATCTAGGTTGTATTTCCGGCTGTTCCTTAGGTAGGGGCGTGTACACCTTTGCAGCTCCTTTTCTGTTGGATTAAATGCCTTCAGGATCATTTATTGGGAATATTTGAGATAATATGATGGTAAATGGCATAGTCCGCAATATATCGTATCATATATATCGTAATTTTAGTTTTTTGATCAGTAAAAAACCCC
Organism: Clostridia bacterium; assembly: GCA_012519005.1. Taxonomy (GTDB): domain Bacteria; phylum Bacillota; class DTU086; order DTU086; family DTU086; genus JAAYRB01. The sequence continues at coordinate 1,373 of JAAYRB010000078.1, read as the reverse complement.
CATCCAGCAAAAATTGGATGGGGGTTTCCGGGATCGCTCCCTATAGGTCGTGGTTTTTAACAAATCCCTCTAGAATATTCTTTAAGTTTGGGCTTCCGATTTCTTTTAGTTCATAATGCACTCGCACGGAGGGCTTATTGATTTCTATTACCCTGGATAAATCAATAGGTGTCCCAATAGCCACGGTGTCACAATCAATTTTATTGATTGTTTCTTCCAGATCCCGCAGCTGCTGTTCCCCGTAACCCATGGCCGGAAGCAGCTTTCCGATACTGGGATAGGCCTCAAAGGTTTCCTTCAGCTTGCCCACTATATATGGTCTTGGATCTATGAATTCCTTCGCCCCAAGCCTTTCCGCTGCCACTGTCCCGGCCCCAATATCCATACCTCCATGGGTTAGGGTTGGCCCGTCTTCCACTACCAGGACTCTTTTCCCTTTGATCAAATCCGGGTTGTCCACGGTAATTTCGGATTCGGCTTTTATGACGGCAGCATTGGGGTTTACCTTTTCGATATTTTCCTCCACCATATCTATGTCCTTTTGATCTGCACTGTCGATTATGTTGATAATTGCCACATCTGTCAGCCTCAGGCTCACCTCACCGGGATAGTAACGAAGCTCATGGCCCGGACGATGGGGATCCAATACGGTGATGGCAAGATCAGACTCGTAAAAGGAGAAGTCATTATTTCCCCCATCCCAAAGTATCACATCACAGCCATCGGGATCCTTTTCTGCCGCCCGTAGAATCTCTTCATAATCCACTCCGGCATAGATTATATTTCCCCGGATGACATGGGGTTCGTATTCCTCCATCTCCTCAATGGTGCAGTGATGCTTTTTTAAATCTTCCACCGTGGCAAATCTCTGTACCCTTTGGGCATTTAGATCCCCATAGGGCATGGGGTGCCTTATGGCAACTACCCTGAGACCCTGTTCCATCAATGTTTCAATTATTTTTCGGGATGTTTGACTCTTTCCAGTGCCTGTCCTGGTGGCACAAACAGAGATTACGGGTTTGCTGCTTTCCAGCATGGTACTCTTGGGCCCAAGAAGTCTGAAATCCGCCCCCGCCGCATTTACGATGGCACTGATGCCCATGACATCATTGTATTCTACGTCGCTGTATGCAAAGACACATTCGTCCACTTCCAGGTCCGCGATCAATTGGGGCAGCTGATCCTGGTTGTAAATAGGGATTCCCTCGGGATACAGGCTTCCGGCCAGTTCTGGGGGATATACCCGTCCGTCTATATCCGGTATTTGTGCCGCTGTGAAAGCCACCACCCTATAATTTCCATTGCTTCTATAATGAACATTAAAATTGTGAAAATCCCTACCCGCTGCTCCTATGATAATTACGTTTTTCATT
>JAAYRB010000008.1 GCA_012519005.1 Clostridia bacterium | reverse complement strand
TAGAAACAAATAAATCCCCGTAAGGGGACGGAAACATTTTCCTTTTTTAATATGTTCAACTTCCTTTTTACTTGATAGAAACAAATAAATCCCCGTAAGGGGACGGAAACTAAGAAGTCCGGCCATGCCCGGCCATGCAGAAAAGTATAGAAACAAATAAATCCCCGTAAGGGGACGGAAACTTGTTTTCACGAAAAGCGTACCAATGTTGATGACCTAATAGAAACAAATAAATCCCCGTAAGGGGACGGAAACTGGTTCAAAGAAATGGAACGAATAAAGGGGTGCTCTATATAGAAACAAATAAATCCCCGTAAGGGGACGGAAACACTTTATAAAAAAGTGAAAATAAAAATCCGTCCAATAGAAACAAATAAACCCCCGTAAGGGGACGATTCGTGAAATGCAACTTATAAACGATTAAAAACATAAGATTCCTCACATCCGTTCGGAATGACGGTACGTCAGATTCTTCGGCTATGCCTTGGGAATCAAGAGGCAAGAGGCAAGAGGTGAGATGCAAGATGCAAGAAAAAGATCAAAGGATCAGATTCCTCGGCTACGCCTCGGAATGACATAGGGATATTTCTGCGACGAAGGTTGTTCTGTTTGAGCGAAAATTGCATAGCGAAGGGGCTTAGAGTTTGTTGGCGAAGTGGAGGATAGCCGCATCAACTGTCCGAAGCAAAGCAAGTTTTGATGCGGCCCGGAGCGAGCCTTACAAAACCTTGCCCTGAAGCTTCTGCAATTGAGCCAAACGGGATAAAGCTACCGATGTGCTGGACCAACTGGAGAGCCTGTCCCGGTGGTCAGATAGTGTCAATGACAATTCTGTGTGATAGAATATTGGTACCAACAAGGGGCAATTCGTGAATTGCCCCTACAATAGATTACAAGATAAGATTCCTCACATCCGTTCGGAATGACGGTACGTCAGATTCCTCACATCCGCTCGGAATGAAGGTACGTCAGATTCCCCGGCTATACCTTCGGGATGACATAAAGTAGGTCGGCTGGGATATTAAAAGCATAGGAATCCTTGGTGATGTCTTGGAATGACAGGAGAGTATTTTGGTAATGGAGTTTGTCTTAAGTTTTTTAGAAGGGATGGGGATGCCCGGCCTATTGGTATTGATGGCCGTGCTTGGGCTATCGATTCCTATTCCCGGGGCTTCTGTTATAATAATTGCATATGGCTATATATCCCAGCCTACCTCCGTGGGAATGCTTCTCATATCTCTGGGAATGAGCGGGGTATATACGGTTTCTTGTTTTTTCCCCTACTGGATTGGCAGCAATGTATATTTCCAAATCCGAAGGGGTTTTAAGGGTACGGAATTTTTCAAAAGGGGATTTGCCAAAGCCCAGGAATGGTTTAGAAAATATGGGGATTGGAGTGTTCTTTTGGCCCGGCCTGCCGGGGCTGGGATGTTTATTTCCTATGTGGCGGGGATGTTTAAGATGAGGCCGTGGAAGTACTTTGTCTTTAGCTTCATGGGGATATTCCCCTCGTCTTTGGGGCTGCTGTTCTTGGGTAAGGTGTATAAAAATAGGGCCCAAGAGGTCATGGATGCCATTGGCAGCAATTCAATCCATGTCCTTCTGGGCCTCTTGGTATTCTATGGAGTTTTCCTCACCGTAAAACATTTAATCCTCCCCCAATTTAAGGGGCATTAGGACAAAATCTATAACTCATAGTCTATAACCTATAATTTATCTTCAGTATATTCCATCCCGGCCTCGAGAGCCTGTTTGTTCAGCGGGATGAGATTATGTCTGTGTTCAGGCAGTACCTTTTCAAGGGAATCCAGTATTGTCTCTAAGGAGACCATCTGGGTTTTTTTGATTAGGGCACCCAGCATCACCATATTGGTAATCCTTGGATTGCCCAGCTCATCGGCGATTTTGCTTGCAGGGACAGCAAGGGTCTCCACATCTTCGCCGGGTAATTCCCCATTGATCAAGGTGGAATTATAAATAATCAGTCCCCCATCTTTTACGGTGGGTGCAAATTTGTCAAAGGCCGGCTGATTCAGAGTGACAAGTATCCCGGGATCGGTGACAATGGGGGAACCGATTTCCTTTTCTGATATCACCACCGAGCAGTTGGCCGTTCCTCCCCGCATTTCCGGTCCATAGGAAGGGATATAGGAGACATGTCTGTCCTCCATCATCCCCGTATAGGTCAGCAGCTGTCCGGCAAACATGATTCCCTGTCCGCCGAATCCAGCAATAATCAGTTCATGATGCATCTACTTTCCCTCCTCGGCCGCTGTTTTAAATTCCCCCAAGGGGTAGATGGGCAGCATTTTTTCTTCTATCCATTTGAGGGCATCCTGGGGTGTCATCCGCCAATTGGTGGGGCAGCTGGCCAGGACTTCCACAAAGGAAAAACCTTTCTTTTCCCGCTGTACCTCAAAGGCTTTTTTGATGGCCCTCTTTGCCCTATTGACTTGGGCGGGGCTGTATATGCTCACCCTTGATACATGGGCCACGCCTCCCAGTGTGCTGAGCATTTCCGACACTCCCATGGGGTAGCCGTTCACATGGGGATCTCTACCGTATGGGGTGGTGGTGGTCTTCTGCCCCAGAATTGTGGTGGGAGCGGATTGCCCGCCGGTCATCCCATAGGTGGTGTTGTTGACAAAGATTACAGTGATATTCTCCCCCCGGGCAGCGGCGTGGACGATCTCCGCAGTCCCGATGGCGGCTAAATCCCCATCCCCCTGATAGGTGAAAACGAAATTATCCGGTAATACTCTTTTGATACCCGTGGCCACCGCCGGCGCTCTACCGTGGGCCGCCTGCTGCATATCCATATTGAAGTAATTATATGCGAAAACGGAACAGCCCACCGAGGCTACTCCCACGGTTTTCTCTCTGACTCCCAGTTCCTCAATGGTTTCAGCCACTAATCTGTGGATGATGCCGTGGGCACAGCCGGGACAGTAGTGAAAGGGGTTTTCCGTTAAGGCCTCAGTTCTTGCTGCAATTTTTTCAGCCACGGAGATTCACCTCGATTCTTTCTATTTCTTCTAAGATTTCCCCGGGGGTGGGGATGATCCCGCCGGATTTCCCAAGGAAATGGATGGGGATACGGCCTTTCAATGCCAATCTTATATCCAGGAGCATCTGCCCCTCATTCATTTCCGTCACCAAGCAGGCCTTGGCCCCTTTTGCCGCCTCCGCTACTTCCTTTTCCGGGAAGGGCCAGAGGGTGATGGGACGGACTAAGCCCGCCTTGATCCCCCGGGATCTTGCCATCTCCACGGCGGATTTTGCCATCCTAGAGCAGGAGCCAAAGGCGGCTAGAAGGATATCCGCATCTTCCGCCAGGTAGCTCTCACATCGGCATTGGGTTTCTTTAATCAATTGGTATTTTTCCTGAAGTTTAAGATTATGTTTTTGCAGCGCTTCGGCCTCGATGAGGAGTCTGTTGATGATATTGGGATCCCTACCCTTGGCACCCCGTGTGGCCCAGGGCTTGTCCTTTTCCTTGGGTGGATTTTCATTGAATTCCACGGGCTCCATCATCTGTCCCAGCAGGCCATCGGACAGAATCATTGCGGGGTTTCTATATTCCTCCGCCAGCTGGAAAGCCAGCATGGTGAGATCCGCCATTTCCTGGACTGAATTGGGTGCAAGGACAATGAGGTGAAAATCCCCATGCCCGATCCCCTTGGTGGCCTGGTTGTAATCCGCCTGGGATGGGGCGATATTCCCCAGCCCCGGGCCACCCCTCATGATGTTGACGATGACACAGGGCAGTTCCGCCCCGGCGATATAGGAAATTCCCTCGGACATGAGGCTGATCCCCGGCCCCGAGGAAGCGGTGAATACCCGTACACCGGCCCCCGCCGCACCATAGACCATATTTATGGCGGCGATTTCACTCTCCGCCTGTAGATAAACCCCATCCAACTGGGGCATTTTTTTCGCCAAATATTCTGGAATTTCACTTTGGGGAGTAATGGGATAACCAAAAAAATGGCGGCACCCGGCACGGAGAGCCGCCTCTGCTAGAGCCTCATTTCCCCCCATAAGTACTTTTGCCATTAACTTACACCACCTTTGCGATTTCAATTGCTAGATCCGGGCACATCCTGAAGCAGGCCCTACAGCCGGTACATTCACCGGTGTCTGTGATTATCGCGGGATGATAGCCCCTTTTATTTATCTCCGAGCCTAGTTTGATAAGTCTTTTAGGGCAAACCGGTATACAGAGGTAGCAGCCCTTGCAGCTTTCCTTATCTATAGTAGTCAAAAACATTTGACCGTCCTCCTAACCCAAAAATACATATAGGGCTATTTTATCATTGGACGGAGGGATGTCAATGAAATGTGGGCACCAGCAGCCAAAGGATCCCTTTTTTCTGTGATCATCTTGCGGAGGGTAAGACCATGCTATCCAAAGTTTCCACCTTGGGGTTGATTTTATATAGGGTGGTCAAATTGTCCATGATCCCCCCGGGGAATGTCAGCCCCCTTTCCAGGGTGATGGGGTCGCCGATGGCCTTAATCACTATGGGGTATTCCAGCTCAATCCCCTTTATTGTAAGAAAGATGCCTGCATCGTTTTCTATGGAGAAAAAGCAGGTATCATAGGTTATACGGTGGCCGTTGATGGAAATTGCCTCCGCACCGGAGGCCCACAGCTCGTTCATCAGATCCACCAAATCCAGGTAGAATATAGGAGGTTCCTTGGGGATGGTGATTCTCACCCCCGGGCCCTTGATCTCTATGGACCCATTTATTTTTTGGAGGGTCCTCAAACGATCCAGTGATGAATTCCCGCCTTCATGACTTTCCCTGGCAAGCTGCTGCTTTTGTTGATTCAACAACAGAATCTCTTCCTGTAGTTCATCCTTTTTTGTGCTGAGATCCCTCCACATGGTTACTAAATCCTGGGTGCTCTGTCTGCTGAGATGGTTTATATCCGTTTCCCCGGTAAATTCAACTGTGACTAAAATCCCAAAAAGGGCAAGCATTATGGATAGAAAGGCCAGAGTTTTAAAGTTATTGTTGCTCAAGGTTATCCCCATCCAGATCCGTTTTATTTACCGCCGATAGGTTTTTGGCGTTGAAACTTCCACCATAGGCCGGCACCGCAGCCTCCTTTAGAATCTCTATTTTAACAGGGAATTTTTTTTCCTTTAGATAGGGGTATTCCCTTCCCTGCTCTAGGGAGTTTTTTAATTTCAGGGGTTCCCCCAGAGCCAGTACATTGAAGGGTGGGGCCACCCGGGTGGAATTGATCATGACCACGGTGCCCACACATCGGATATCCGTGGTGGCGGCTATTCTTTGGCCATTTACGGAGATGGCTTTTGCCCCCGCTGCCTTCAACTCATTGATAAGGTAGAGCAGGTCCTTATCATGTATAATATAGTCACTGGGGCTATAACTTGCCGGGTCACTGCTTTTGGCGCTTTCGGCCATGGGGATATTATCATCCAGGGTCACCATTATTCCCGGGGAGGATATCTCCGTTATCCCCGCTTTGGCCCTTTCCCTTTGGAGTTTCGATTTTATGCTGTCTATTTCCTGGCTGTCCAAAGGTTCTTCTCTCAATTCATCCAGTTCTTTTCGGATCTGGGCTAACTCCTCTTCCAGATCCCCAATTTCCTCCTCCATCTCTTTTACCGTTTCCACCAAGGTCATGTTTTTCAAATTTACCACGGGCTTTTCCTGCCGGGGTATGAATTGAGCGAAGAGTATGCCCAGGGCCAGGGCAAGAATGAAAATATATAGATATTTTTTTCCAGAGGACATGGAAAATTCCCCCTAAGGGCGATTTTATTATGATAAAGTATTTTTAAGATGCTCCTTTTTAAAAAACAACTATTGGTAGATGTCAAATTACAAAGGAATTGGCTGTAAAATTGTTGAATTATTTATTAACGCTGTTATTTCTGTATTGTCTTAGGAAAAGTAGTCCTTCCAAAGTAAATTTCACCACAGGACTTAAACTACCTGCAAATATGGGGGGAATTGGGGGAAATTTTATGGGTATTTTTGAGATGCTTCCCTTTCAGGCTTGGGATTTTAAACAACCCCTCCTGATTATAATCGACATTGGTATAGTTGCTTTTGTTCTATATAAATCTCTGCTTCTGGTTCGGGGGACAAGGGCGGTGCAGCTTCTAAAGGGCCTGGCCATCCTAGGATTCCTTTCT
>JAAYRB010000077.1 GCA_012519005.1 Clostridia bacterium | reverse complement strand
CTTGTTTCGGGCCGCATCAAAACTCGCTTCGCTTCGGACAGTTGATCCAACTTTTCCTTGATTTCGCCGACAGCCCCCGAATCTTTCCGCTATGCAATTGTCATCAAAGGAACTACAGCCAATTATATATCGGTTTGCTTCGTGCGGCTTGATTACAGCTTCGGGATAGGTTATCAGTTGAGAAGTTAATTATGTCATTATAGGTTTATGATATATGTAGAGGGGTATTTCCGGAAAGGGGTAATGCGGTATGGGAATTGATGAGCAAAAGAGTGCCAAAAGAAGGGGTATGATCCAGGCGGCCACCGCCCTTTTCGCCAAAAAAGGGCATCATCGGACCACCGTGGATGAGATCACCAAGGAGGCGGGGGTGGCCAAGGGGACTTTTTATCTGTATTTCAGGGATAAGGAGGAGCTGCTGAAGCTGGTTATGCAGGAGCTTTTGGAGAAGCATAAGCTGGCGTATGAGGTTTTGGGGGCTACCCCCTGCCCCAAGGAGAGGCTGAGGCAGTATATAGCTTGGGAGCTAAAGTTCATAGCGGAGAATGCTGATTTTGCCCGGCTGAATCTCAACGCTTTGGGGGCGGTGGATAAGTCGCTGATAGAGTGGTATTCGATGATTCAAAGGGAGCATATGGAGTTTCTGGAGGGTGTTATTGAGGAAGGATGTGCCAAGGGGTATTTCAAGGAGATGGACAGCACGAGGGCGGCCCGGTTTTTGCGGGGGGTGGTGTTTATGTTCCAGGCCGGCAGGATATTGAAGCCCCAGGCCCAGGGGGATATGGAGGGAGATGTGGATTTTATTTATAGTACATTTCTCGGGGGAGTCCAAGCAGATTAAACCAACCACCCAGTCCGTCCCGGTTGTTGTTCCTGCCGAGTCTGCTGCCCCTTTGATGATAATTTCATAGCGAAAGGGTTTAGGGGTTGTTAGCGAAGTTAAGAAAGGTTGGATCAACTGTCTGAGCAAAGCAAGTTTTGATCCAACCCTTAACAAGTTTACAGCCCCTTGCCTAGGAGCTTTAGCAATAAAATCAAAGGGAACAGCTGACCCACCAGACCAACCAAAGAGTCCGTCCCCGTGGTTGGTGCTACTGCAAATGTTCCGGCTGTTCCTGGTATTCCGGCCGCTGATAAAAGGGTTGATACGGCTGGACCATGGGTTCCATTTGGTTGATTCTATGGGCGGTGAGGAATGCCTCATTGATAGCATGATTTAGTTTCCTGGGTTCCCGGGCATCACCGATGACATAGACAGGGAAGCCCTTTTGCTTCAATTCCCCTTCCAGATGGTTGATGGGTGCCGTCCCCACGGACAGGATTACATGGGTGCAGGGAAGCCAGTGTTCATTCCCTTCCTTGTCTAGGGCTGTCACGCCATCGGGCTCGATCTTCCTCACCATATGACCCGTCATGGTATGCACTCCGCTGTTGGCCATTTCCCCGAGGGTGTGGGCCCTATTGATGGGCTCCATCTCTATTGCCAGTTCATCGCCCATCTCTACCACTGTGACATCCACGCCTCTATGCCGCAGCAGGAGTCCCGTCTCGCAGCCCACATCACCGCCGCCCACGATTACGACTTTATCCCCCACATCATAATTGCCCGCCAGCACTTCCCAGGATGTGGTCACATGGGGGCTTTGTACTCCGGGAATATTTGGGATAATTGGTGCCGCACCGGTGGCCAGGATAATGGCATCGAATTCATCGGGGCGGAGGGAATCCACGTCAATGCGGCTGTTCAAATGTATCTCCACACCCAGTTTTCTGATTTGGCTTTCTAGGTATTGGGTTGACCAGGCGATTTTATCCTTGCCCGGAGGCACCGCCGCAATATTTACCTGCCCTCCCAATTTATTCTCCGCCTCATGGAGGGTGATCTTGTGCCCCGCTGAGGCCAGTGTCCTGGCGGCTTCCATCCCAGCCGGCCCCCCGCCGATGATGGCTATGGATTGGGGAGAAGTGGTTTTCTGAATATATGGGTATTCCAGCTCCCGCCCTGCGGCTGGGTTTACAGTGCAGCGGAGGGAAAGATTTTTGAATAATCTTTCGCCAATGCACCAAATATTGCAGGTGATGCATTTCCTGATATCCTCGGTTCTGCCTTCCAGGGCTTTCATGGGCCATTCGGGATCGGCGATGAGAGTACGGCCCACGGCTATGAAGTCGGCCTTTCCCTCGGCCAGCAGGCTTTCCGCCGTTTCCGGGCTCCTGATGACTCCTACGGTGATCACGGGGATCTGTATTTCCTTTTTGATTTCATCGGCCAGGTAGGCTCTCCAGCCTTCTTCATAGGGCATGGGTTCCAGGATGGTTTGCATGGAAGCATATGTACCGCTGGTGACATCCAGGGCGTCAATGCCGGCATCCTGAAGCATCCGGGCTATGATCTTTGCTTCGTCCATTTTAATGCCGCCGTCCACAAATTCATCTACGCTGAGTCTAAAGAGTATGGGGTAATCATCCCCCACCGCCTCTCTGGTTTTTTTGATGATTTCCAAGGGGAAACGCATCCTGCCGGTGAGATCCCCTCCATATAGGTCGGTGCGTTTGTTGCTGAAGGGGGAGATGAACTGTCCCACTAGGTAGCCGTGGGCGCCGTGGATTTCCACTCCATCATATCCCGCATCTTTGGCCCTGGCCGCTGCTTTGGCAAATTTATCTATGAGATCTTCTATTTCCTTGATGGACAGCTCTCTGGGCAGCACACCGGAACTGGGATCCGGTACCGCCGAGGGTGCCACCGGCTGTAGTCCCTTTGTGGCGGATTCCGTGGTTTGCCGCCCGGCATGATGGAGCTGGACAACTATTTTTGCTCCGTGCTGTTGGCAGGCTTCCACCAATTCGTTATGTCCCGGGGTGTAGGCATCGTCATGGATGCTCAATTCGTTGACGATGGCATTTCCCTCGGGGCTGTCCACGGCGGCAACTTCCACGATGATCATACCCACTCCGCCCTTGGCCCTTTCCCGGTAGTAATGTATTATTGCCGGGGTGACGGCACCGATTTCGCTGGCCAGGTTGGTCCCCATGGGGGGCATGACCACCCTGTTCCGCAGTTCCATATTTCCTATTTTGCCCTTCTCAAAAAGCCGCTGAAATTTCAATTTTTGTCACTCCTTCGGTTAATGTGTCCCTTCCTGTGTAGTATTGGTAGATGGCGGGCTTCATATTCCACCAACCACGGGGACGCCCCAACCAGAGGGACGGACTCTTTGGTTGGCGTTTTTGATCGGCGTCGTCCCATTTGGCTCAATTGCAAGAGCCTCGGGGTAAAGGTCTGTAAGGCTTGTTTCGGGCCGCATCAAAACTTGCTTCGCTTCGGACAGCTGCTGCGGCTGATCCTCTACTTCGCCAACAGACCCTAACCCCTACGCTACGCAATTTTCGCTCAAACGGAACTTGCTTGGCCGCCCGCCCGCCCCAACCAGAGGGACGGACTCTTTGGTTGGCGTTCCTGATCGACGTTGTCCCATTTGGCCCTATCAGGAAGCCCCAAAAAGCCAGCCTTTTTTTGTCTGAAACTTTCCCTACCCTCATCCCCACATACAAAAAATGAGATATAATATAGACACACCTAAAGGATGTGATTAAAATGAGTGTCAAGCTGCTAAAACCACTGAACGACCTAGTATTCAAAGCCCTGTTTGGCAGGGAAGACAAAAAAAGCAAAATCATACTCAGCGACTTTCTGAACGAAGTACTGAAACTGAAAGGTAAAAACAAAATAGCGGAAATAATATACCTAAACCCGTTTAACCTCCAGGAATACAGCGGAGACAAAGGCTCTATCCTGGACATAAAAGTAAAAACGGAAACAGGGGAGAGAATAAACATAGAAGTACAAATAAACAACGTGGATGACTTCAGAAAAAGAAGCCTATACTACTGGTCTAAAATGTATGCCGAAACAATCCAGGAAGGGGAAAGCTACATAAACCTAAGAAAAAGCATAGTAATCAACCTCATGGACTTCAATATAATAGACGAAACCAAAAAATACCACACCATATACAAAATAATAGAAAAAACAGAAAACTTTGAACTGATAGACGACCTAGAAATACACTACATAGAACTGAAAAAATTTGAAAATCAGATAAAAATGACACCAGACATGAAAGAGCTGGAAGGGATGGAATTGTGGTTGACATTTATCAAGAAAGCAGGGGAAGAAGGCGCGGAAGACCTTCTAAGGGAACTTATCGAAAGGAGTGATAAGTTAAAAATGGCTAATGAAATGCTTGAAGGCATAAGTGCGGACGAATTGCTAAGACAGAAATATTATGCACGGGAAAAAGCAAGGATGGATGAAATCTCCCGGATAAAATATGCTGAGGAAAAGGGCATGCAGGAAGGCTTGGAAAAGGGTATCGCTGAAGGCGTAAAAGAAGGGAAAAAGAAAATAGCAAGAATAGCCAAGAATCTGTTAAGAAAAGGATATGAAATAGAACAAATATCTGAGATTACTGAGTTAACTCCCAAGGAAATAAGGAAACTGAAGAGTGATATACAGGAGTAGACCAACCACCGGGACGGATTCAGCGGTAGGGTGGTTGTATATTTTGTTGGGGCAGCTCATAGGCTGCTCCTTTTATATTGGTCAGTATCCAGTATATTAAATTGCCGCGGATACCTCATACGTCCAGGGGGCGGCCTGTGTGTAGCTACCGCCCGTCCCCCGGGTTTGCGTCTTTGTGGTTGGTAAATTACCGGCAGGTAATCAATAAATGGCATCGAAGAATCTAAATGGCAGGATTGCTAATTTTCACTAGAATAATGGGGAGGTAATGGGGATGAAAAACAGGAGGTTTGTTTTAGTCGTTGTTCTGGCCCTGGTCATGGGGCTGCTTTTCACCGGTGTAGCCGTGGGGGATACCGGAAGTAAGACTTTGAAGGCGGTTTATAAGAATATCAAGATCATAGTAGATGGCAAAACAGCCACCGGCGACGAGGAGCCCTTCATCGTGGGGGACAGGGTATATGTACCTTTCAGGATGATCGGGGAGGCCCTAGGTGTAGATGTGGATTGGGATGCGGAGACAAGTTCTGTGAAGGTTGCCGGTGGGGGCAGTAGTGCCGATGCTTCCCTACTGGGTACGCTTCAGATGCAGCTGCTGCAAAAGCAGAAGGAAATTGATGAACTCAAAGCTGAGGTAGCAAAGCTACAGGAAGGTAAGAAGGTTCAAGACTCTGATTTTAGGGATCTAAAAAGGGATCTCAGCTGGGATCATGATTATTTGAGGGATGTATATTTTGATGATTTCAGTCTTAGCGGCAGCAAAGATAAGGTGAAGCTGGATATTGATGTGGATCTCTATGATTATGATCGTGAGTGGAGGAAGCTTCGGGATAGGGATATTGAGGATTATGTGGAGGATGTTGTGAAGGATGTCCAAGCTGAATTGGGCCGGGACTGCTATGTGGATGGCAGGATAATCGACATTGACAGCCGGGATACTCTGGTGACATTCAGCAAGGATGGTAGAAGCCGGATGAGTGTGAGCTTCCGGGATAGGAAGTACAGGAGCGGGGGATATGGTTATGTGGAGGATGTGGAGAGGGATCTTAAGGGAGAATATTTTGAAATAGGAAAGATAGATTTTAAGGTCACCAGTATAGAATATACATCTAGGGATGTCATAGATGTGACCATTGATGCCGTGAGCAGGAATGTGAAGAGTGATTGGAATGATCTGAGCAGCTCGAAAAAAAATAGCGACATGAGAAGTATCTGTATAGATATTGCCGATATTTTCATAGATGAAGCTGATGCGGATCCAAGGGAAGTGAGGCTTGAGGTGCAAGATTACTATGAGGATTACTTAGGTTCATATACTTACAAAAAATAAAACCCAACCAGGGGGACGGACTCTTTGGTTGGTAATTCCTTGTGGCTGGACATACCCTATTATGAAAATTGTCCAGCGAAAAGATGTAGGGGCTGATAGTCCCGTAGCTTCTGCAATTGAGCCAAATGGGACAGCTCATACCAGCGTGTCATAAAAGGGGATGGCTAACTGCCCATCAAACTGCCAAGCCCTTCCCCCCCTCCGGTGGGCACCCTTGGTTGCGGGAATTAAAAAAGGCGGCACCGGGGCCGCCCTTAAACTTTGCATATAATTCCATTTTATACCGGCCATTCTTCCATGGTGTAGGCCATTTCCCAGAATAGGTATTCATATTTACTGCTGGTTAGGAAAATCTCCAGCAGTCTTTCTCTTTTTTCCGGGGAGCAGCCCTCGGCCACTCTGTCCATTAGCGTGCATGTCCAATCCTTGAATTCTCCGAATTCCTTGGAGGAGTACATGCCGATCCAGTCATTATATGGGTTCTTGTCCGAGGTGTCCCCAACTTCCTTAAGCCGAAGACCAATTTCGTTGAATCCCCAGGTGCAGGGCAGCAATGCCGCGGAAAGCTCAGCCAAATCCCCGCTGTAGCTGCTGGTGACAAGAAAATCCGTATATGCCTGGGTGGTGGGGGAAGGGGCTTCTTTTTCCAGCTCTTCCTCCGAAATGCCGAATTTGCCGGCGTATTTGCGATGGAGATCCATCTCGATATTCAGAGTGCCGTCCAGCAGGCGGGCAAATGTGGACATGGTGTCTAGGTCATCGGCCTTTGCCGCCCCCAGTGCAAATACCCGGGAATAGTCTTGCAGGTATACATAGTCCTGCCTCACCCAGTATTTGAATTTTTCCATGTCGAGGCTGCCATCGCCGATACCCTTGACAAAGGGGTGCTCGTGACAGGCTTCCCACACGGGATCCACTCTTCTCCTCGCTTCATCCGTGAATTTCATATGTAATAAAACCTCCCTTAAATTTTTACAATTCTGTATTTAGCCATTTTGTGAACACGGTTCAGAAAGGTATGAAAAAGAAGGAAGGGGCGGCTCAGTGAATTTTACCGCCGCCGAAATCTTCCGTAAATAGGTCTTCGAAGTCATGGGTGAATTCGATCAGTTTAGGTGCCATATATATGCCGGCATCACTTCTGAGTGCCAATGCGATGGCATCGCTGGGTCTTGAGTCGATGATTTTGTTTTGGTTTTGGTGTTTTAGGTGTATCTGTGCCAGGTAGGTACTGTCGGCGGTTATATCACTGATTATAACTTTATCTATTTTGCTATCAGTGGCGTCGCACCAAGAGACGAATAAATCATGAGTCAAAGGACGTGGGAATTTCTCATTCTTTAGGCGGATGGCGATGGATTGTGCTTCCGCCACCCCCACCCAGATGGGCAGGGCCACCTTGTTTTCCTTGTCCGTCAGTACAACTACAAACTGATCATTTTGATCCAAGGCTACCAGCTGTACTTTTAGTTCGAGCATTTTATTACCCCCTTTAATATTGGTTTAAAGGGCTCTAGATTTGTGTTCGAGGGCAATTTGGTCGATTGTATCCATGAATTTTTGGAGTGTGATGAATTGCCCTGATGAATTGGAATTACCCTTAATTGAGTCTAACCCATATTCGAGAGTCTGTAAACCGGAAAAGAAGGGGAGGGAGGCACACCAACCTGAGGGACGGACTTTTTGGTTGGCGTTTTTGATCGGCGTTGTCCCGTTTGGCTCCATTGCAAGAGCTTCTGGGCAAGGGTCTGTAAGGCTTGTTTCGGGCCGCATCAAAACTTGCTTCGCTTCGGACAGTTGACGCGGCTGATCTTCACTTCGCCAACAGACCCCAGGCCCCTCCGCTATGCAATTTTCGCTCAAACGGGACAATCTTCACCGCAGAAATGCCCTTGATGTCGTCCCGAGGCATAGCCGAGGAACCTTATGTTTTTCCAACCAAAGAGTCCGTCCCTCTGGTTGCTCCCTCTGGTTGCTCGTGGTTGGGTCAAGGCAGCCCCTCCAATTGGTGCTACTCTCTTCTTCTAATTAACCTTTGAAAGTATATGAATACCGGCAAGGGGATCAGGATCCAGCCAAAGCTCTTAATCAAGGTGTTTTTAGCCCTGGATATCTGTCTGACCTCATCGGTTTTGACCATTGCATCATATCTATCCTGTAGTTCTTCTTCGGTAGGTTTTGGCTCCTTGATCTCACCCTCGGAGGATTTATCCTCCACAGCCCAACGCTTGAAATCCTCAAAGGATTGATGGTAGGGGGTGGGTGCCAAAAT
>JAAYRB010000076.1 GCA_012519005.1 Clostridia bacterium | reverse complement strand
GTCCTCTATGGGTTCAAGGGCAATAATTTTATCTGCTTTTACATACTTACCGTATCCCAGCGGCAGTATTACATTTTCCCTGATTTCCATGGAATCAACTCCTTTTTTCGGATTATGGCCTTATAAAAGATCCGCAGCATTTTGGCCTAACCCCGTATATACAGTGATTTTTCTTTACCCAGTATATAGTTTCCTCCTTTGTACCCCATCTATTCCCAGCAGCATCAGCGGTTTCACCCACAACTAATGTACCATCCAGCCCTTTGATATAGAACACAGGCCCGGTGGGATAGAATCAATTTCAAGAGCCTAACAAAAAGCCTTGCAAAAGGATTCGAAAAAAAGGAGGTGGGGTGCTTTTTTATACAGCCAAGGATGTATTTTGGTGCAGAGGACCTGAAAGAGGGTTTTCCAAATAAAGTGACAGAAATGGGTGATATATATGGATCAAAATGACCTCATAATTCCTTTTCCTCAATTGGTTTCCACATTATCGGATGCCGTGGATTTGATCAGCCCGGTTTTAAACAATCACCATAAACAGGTGGCATACATTTCTCATAAGATAGCACGGGAAATCAATCTTTATGGGGATGGGCTGGCGGATCTCATTACTGCCGCATTGCTCCATGATATTGGTGCCCTTAGCCTTGATGAAAGAATGGATCTATTGGAGTTTGAGGAAAAAAACCCTTATGTACATACCACCACTGGCTCCATGCTTCTCAAGGATTTGGAGATTTTTAATAGAGCTGGCAATATTATTCTGCATCACCATTTGCCGTGGCGGGACGGGGCAGGAAAAGAATATAAGGGTGAGCATGTGAGCCTAGAGAGTCACATTCTGTACCTGGCGGACAGAATCGCCGTTTCCATAGATAGTGAAAAGGAAATTTTGAATCAGGTTGAAATAATTACAAACAGGGTAAAAAAACAGGCAAACAGCAGGTTTCATCCGATGTTTGTAGATATTTTTGAAAAGATAGGGAAAAAAGAAGCCTTTTGGTTGGATCTCGTATCCCCTTCCATTGATGATAGGCTGGATTCTGCCTGGCAGGATTGTGACAGGAAACTTGATCTGAAGGGACTCCAACAGGTAACTAAAATATTTGCAAGGGTTATTGATTTTAGGAGTAGGTTTACTTCAGTGCACAGCAGTGGGGTGGGTGCTGTTGCTGAGATTATGGCCAAAAAGATTGGCTGGTCCGACGAAGATTGTATAAAAATGGTGATCGCAGGTAATCTTCATGATTTAGGGAAGTTAGCTGTGCCCAACTGGATTTTGGAGAAGCCAGGAAAACTAACAGAGGAAGAATATAATATTATGAAAACTCATGCCTATCTTGGTTATCACCTGCTGGATAAAGTTGAAGGATTGGAGGAAATAAATGAATACTGCTCCTACCATCATGAGCGTATGGATGGTGGTGGCTACCCCTTTCAAAAAAGAGCCCAAGAATTAAGGGATGGCTCGAGGATAATGGCTGTTGCTGATGTAATGACAGCAATTACAGAGGACAGGCCCTACAGAAAGGGAATGGATAGTATGGCGGCAATGAGGATCATAGAAAAGATGGGCCATGATGGGAAGTTAGACATTGATATGATAAAGCCAATCAAAGAAAATTTTGGTGCAATCAATTATGCCAGGGAAAAGGCACAAGAACAGGCAGCTTCTGAGTACAAGGAGTTTGGAGAGAGGACTGACTCAGCAAAGGATTATTACTGTCAGTGAAAAGCTAAAATTTGAGGCCCTATTCAAAAAAAATGTTCCCCGTTCCCGGAAGATAGGGAAGGGGAACATTTTTTAGCTGTTGGCAGGTCCCAATGTCAACTATTGTACAATCCAACTTTGGATGGCGATTCTTTTTGGACATTTGGTTAGGAAGTGTATAATTAATCGTACAGGACTGCTGCCCCAATTGTACCGGGACCGGTGTGGACCCCGATCACAGGCCCAACTTTTGCAAAAACGGATGCTTCCATGTTGAATATTTTCTCTAGGCTGGCCTTAAATTTTTCTGCCACATTATGTGAGGAACCGTGGGCTACTGCAAGGCTGGCAACCCGCCGCCCGCCGGACATATTTTTGAAACCCTTTTCTATAAGCCCCAAGGCTCTCTTTTGGG